>JAQVOH010000074.1 GCA_028702695.1 Desulfotomaculaceae bacterium | reverse complement strand
TTGACGAGAGTCATGTTTGTTTTTTTTGAGTCATGCGTTGCGGGTCGCTCGCTGTGATTTCTCACTTCTCACTTCTCGCTTCTCACTTCTCAACTTCCATCCATCCACTGTTTAGTTTTCAAAGACCATGTCGCTTGTTTGCCGCGACGTAAATACTATCTTATCATTTCTCCCGGCACTGCGTCAACTGGTATCTTTTGGCCGGCTTCGCGTCCTTTAAGGCTTCAAACTAGACAGGCTATTATGCTGTCCGGACTCTAATACTATCATGCTAATGCGCTCTTTGTCAAGCTAGTCATTAGCTCAATTTGTCTGATTGTGAAAAACACTCCCGAAAGTAAGTATACGTCCAGGAGTGTTTTAGATGTGTGTTATTTGCACCCGCATTTTAAGTTATTCCACAATGTTGTTTTACTAGGCCTGTTCTCGTGGTTTCATCAATGGGAATAATAAAACGTCGCGGATAGAGGATGAACTGGTCAACAGCATCACTAACCTGTCGATCCCTATGCCCATGCCACCTGCCGGGGGCATCCCGTATTCCAGAGCATTTATGTAGTCTTCATCCATCATATGAGCCTCATCATCGCCGGCTTTACGCTTCTCAACCTGCTTTAAGAACCTGCCTCTCTGGTCAATGGGGTCGTTTAGTTCTGAAAAGGCGTTGGCCATCTCGCGCCCATAAATAAACAGTTCAAAGCGATCAGTCAAATCAGGATTTTCAGCCTTACGTTTGGCTAGTGGGGATATCTCGACAGGATAGTCCATAATAAAGGTGGGCTGGATCAGTTTGGGCTCAACAACCTCATCGAAGACCTTGTTCAATACCGAACTCCAGGTGTCTTTCTCATCCAGTTCTATTCCCAACTGAGCCTGCTTTGCCACGTTACGCGCCTCAGCGTCATCCTTGATCATACTAAAATCAAGCCCGGAGTGCAGCTTAACTGCTTCAAGCATAGGCATCCTTGTCCACCCTGGGGACAGGTCGATAACCGTGCCCTCGTAATCAATCTTTGTGGTGCCCATAACCTCCGCAGCAACGATAGAGACCAGCTCTTCGGCAAGGTCCATCATGACGCGGTAATCAGCATAGGCCTGGTAGAGTTCAAGCATGGTAAACTCGGGGTTATGCTTGGTCGAGATGCCCTCGTTGCGGAAGTTGCGATTTATTTCGTATACTTTTTCAAAGCCCCCCACCAGCAGGCGCTTTAAGTATAATTCAGGAGCAATCCTCAAGTACAGGTTAATATCCAGCGCGTTGTGGTGGGTAATGAAAGGTCGCGCTTCCGCTCCCCCGGCAATCGTCTGCATCATCGGGGTCTCAACTTCCAGGAAACTCTTGCGGTCCAAAAAAACGCGGATAGCACGGATGATTTTACTCCTGGCCTCGAAAACTTCCCGTACGTTTGGATTAACAATCAGGTCAACGTAACGCTGCCGGTAACGCAGGTCGACATCCTTCAAGCCGTGCCATTTCTCGGGCAGCGGCCTTAATGATTTGGACAGTAGCGTAAATTTCTCCACGGCTATAGTAATCTCGCCCATGCGCGTCTTGAAGACCTTGCCGCTGACCCCGATAATGTCGCCAATGTCCAACTTGCCGAAAAGCTCGTAAGCTTCCTGCCCGATATCGTTTAAGCGCATATATACCTGAACTTGCCTGGAGCCGTCCTGGATGTGAGCAAACGTGGCCTTGCCCATACCCCGTCGGGACATAATCCTTCCTGCGACTATAACACTCTGATCTTCGAGCTCAGCAAAATGGTCGAGGATTTCACCTGCCTGGTGCGTACGGATGAAACGGCCACCATAGGGTTCTATGCCTTTTTCACGTAGCTCGGCAAGTTTCTCACGACGTACCTGCATTAATTCATTCAGATCTTCTTCCGGCTTTTCGAGCGCCTCATGCAAATCTTTTTTTTGTTCTGACATATATTTAAATCCCCCGGTTCCTTAACGCAATATATCCAAAATTTGGTATTTTAACTTGCCTGCCGGTACATTAACCTCTATGATATGTTCTTTGGGTTGTCCCAGGATGGCCTTGCCGACCGGAGACTCGTTTGATATTTTATTGGCGCCGGGATTGGCCTCAACTGAACCGACGATGGTATAAGTAAATTCGTCATCACTCTCAAGGTCTTTTAAAAGTACGGTGGAGCCGATCGATACCACCTTGGTGTCCAGGTTTTCATCATCAATAATTTTCGCGTTGCGCAGCATTTTCTCCAATTCCAATATGTTGCCTTCGATGAACGCCTGCTCGTTTTTGGCGTCCTCGTATTCCGAATTCTCGCTGATATCCCCGAAGCTTATGGCCTGCTTAATCCTCTCGGCAACCTCTCTCCTCTTTATTGATTTGAGAAGTTCCAGTTCACCCTCCAGTTTTTTTAGCCCTTCCACCGTAAGGATAACTTCCTTTTCCTTCATAAATACTATCTCCTTATCCATGTATTAGAGCATGATAACACAATATATGTTTGAACCCTTTGTTTATGCGATACCAGACAAAAAGGCCTATACTACACTCAAAGCACTGCAAAATAATAAATCCTGCAGTGCTTACTACGTGCCGGGACAAAACAACCCCTACCCAAGTCCCCCGCCCGGGTGTGCCCGGGTTCTGTGTTAATTTTGCCCTATGCCGATCGATATAAAAAATAAAAACAATGAAAAACCATTGCTAGAAAAAAACAATTTATATTTGGAAACGACCCTAGCCTTTTCCTAAACATTATAAAAAGACAGCCTTGCTTTGTCAAGGCCATCTTGCTCTATATGGATTTATTTTGACCGGCACGCTGTTTAATTTGGTCTATTTCCTGGTTGGTCATAGCCCGGCCAAAGCTACGGAAGCCACCCAGCTTAAAGCCGTGTTTCCTGGCTAAGACATCAATTTCTTCAACTTGTTCAATCGTAAGCTCACGGCCCAATGTATAACTCTCATATCGATTTTCGAGTGACAGAATCATGGTCTCAGCCATACAGGCGTAAGCCGTGCGGGGCGGGAAACCAAAGTTGAGGTTGAATTCCACATCTCCGGGAATCTCTACTACACCACCCTCTATGACCAGAACATCATCTCTTAGTTCTGACACCCGCGCCGAGACATCGCGCGGCCTAGCTACGTCGCAGACCACCGCCCCGGGCTTGAGATCCTCCGGCTCAATTACCGTGTCAATAGAGCTGGTTACCGTAATGATAACATCTGCGGAGCGGAGAGCTTTCCTGGTATCTGAGGTTATCTTCACAGCCAAACCTGTGTCATAGAGGATTTTACCAGCCAGTTCCTCCAGCCTGCTTTCATTCCTGGCCACTAGGGTCATACTTTTGGCATCCCTGGCCAGGATCAGGGCGCAAATTCGGCCTATAGCGCCGGTGGCCCCCAGAATTACCACATTTGAGCTTTTTAAATCATGCCCCATAGCCTGGGCTGCCAGCCTGGTGGACTCAATGGCCGTAGCCACAGTGTAGCTATTCCCGGTAGTAACCGGTATCTTCAGTTTTTTGGCCACTGTCACCCCAGCGTCTCCCACCACCTTTGTGAAAGCGCCCAAGCCCAGGATTTTAGCGCCCAGCTTTTCCGCCACACGCCCCCCCTGGATAATCTTTTTTAACACATATTCCTGGGGAAGACTCATCATCAGGTGGGCTGTGAGAGGACAGGCGATGAACCAGCCTTCCGCTTCCTCCAAAGAAGAGCGGATACCGCTGATATGGGCGACTTTCATGGACGGGAGCATGGCAAACCCCCGCTCAACGACCCGATCGGGAACAAACCTGGCGTATTTAAATTTTCGGCTGACATCTGCTGCGTCCATAGGGTGAATCATAAAAGCAAAGTTCTGCAGGTGAGTTCCCTCCTATCCTTTAATTGCCCGTACCAGTTCAACTATTTTCTCTGTTTCGACGTACTTATCTTCCTGAATGGGTGACTCGCCAATCTCAAAACCCACCACTTCTTTATCCAGGACCGCTTCGATGATCTTAATCCTCTTGTTCGAGCCTATCATCACAACCTGGTCAAAGGAATGGAACATAGCTATTATTTCCATAATTGAGTCAAAAAGGGTTACCCCGCTCTTATCTCTTAGATACCCCCAGCGCTCCTTTTCCGACATGAGAAAGATATGATCGACACCTTCCCCCTCCAGTGCCTCCCGGATTTCCTCTATGTTTAAAATAGGGAAACCCACTACGGCCAGCCTGCGGCCTTTCCTGATTTCACCCAGACTCTCGAGGCGGGATACAAGGGTTCGATCCACCCCCAGGCGGGTAGCCACATCAGTCTGGGACATTCCCTTCGCCCTTAAGTTGAGGATTTCACCCACAGACTGATCGATTTTGCGCCGGCTGATTATCTTTTCTCCCAGACGAATTAAATCCAAAGCTTATCACCTGCTAATAAATATACATAATAATATATCCATCCTAGGCAGATTCATGTGCACAAACTTGTGTACATACTAGATTTTAGCAAAAAAATAAGCCCCTCCGCAAGGGCTAAGCTAAATTTTTCTTTTTATTTTTTAAATTATTCTTTACTTATCGACATTTTTCTCAAATAAAAAAAGAATACTACTAATTTCCTCCCGTGACTTGGCCCTATTAATTAAATCCCTCAACCTGGTTGCCCCTCGCAGTCCTCGTGTATACCAGGCAGCATGCTTGCGCATTTCCCAGACCGCCACCCTCTCCCCCTTGAACTGAACCAGAAGGTCTAGATGTCTTAGCGCCAGGGCAACCTTCTCTTCAGGTTTTGGTTCGGGGAGCAGCTCACCATGTTTTAAAAAATGCACAGTACGCGAGAAAATCCAGGGATTGCCGAGGGCAGCCCGTCCGATCATAATCGCGTCGCAACCCGTCTCTTCGAACATGGCCGGGGCCTCTGCAGGGGACCAGATGTCGCCGTTGCCGATGACAGGAACTTTTACGGCCTTCTTAACTGCGGCAATTGCGCCCCAGTCGGCCTTCCCGCTGTAGAACTGGGAACGGGTCCGCCCGTGTACGGTTATTGCCGCGGCTCCCGCATCAACCACAGCCTGCGCCAGTTCCACCGCATTAACCGATTTTTCGTCCCAGCCCTTGCGCATTTTGACTGTAACAGGTACTTTTACCCTAGCTACCACAGACTTGACGATCTCCGCAGCCTTATTAGGATCCTTCATCAGGGCAGAGCCCTCTCCGTTACGGACTATTTTGGGTGTCGGACAGCCCATGTTGATATCGATAAATGCGGCCCCGCAACTCTCAACGATTCCAGCGGCGCCAGCCATATAGGCAGGGTCAGAGCCAAAGATCTGGATACTCACCGGCCTGGACTCACCGGCAATGTTTAGGATGGCGCCGGTTTTAACATTCCCATACAAAAGCGCCTGGTCGCTCACCATTTCGGTACAGACCAGGCCGCAACCAGCCTCTTTGGCTAAGATGCGATAAGCTTTGTCGGTAATACCGGCCATTGGCGCCGATATAACCGGGTTCTCCAGTTGAATGGAACCGATTTTCACCGCTGTGTCAAATTCCTCTCATAAATTAGAATCAAACCGACTAGAGTCAGGAAAGGATCCACCTCTTCAATGGTTGAACTAGACTCGGCAATGAGTTGAGCCAGCCCGCCGGTAGCAATCACCTTAGTGTTTTCACCAAGTTCTTTTTTCATCCGCCTAGCAATCTCGTCGACCTGTCCGACATACCCGTAGAATATGCCGGCCTGCATGCTACATACAGTGTTTCTCCCAATGATCCCGGACGGCTTTACTATTTCGATCCGGGGCAGCTTGGCGGCCTTCTCAAAGAGGGCTTCTGTAGAAATGCCGATACCGGGCGCTATGGCCCCACCCAGGTATTCCCCCTTATCATTAATAGCGCAGAAGGTTGTGGCCGTCCCGAAGTCTACGATAACCAAGGGACATCCGTATTTTTCAATCCCGGCTACAGCATTGACAATGCGGTCAGCGCCCACTTCCCTGGGGTTTTCGTATTTAACCGGAAGGCCAGTCTTTATGCCCGGCCCAACCACCAGGGGGCTGATGTTGAAATATTTTCGGCACATTTTTTCCAGGGTATGGGTTACAGGAGGCACCACGGTGGAAATAACCATAGCATGAATCGATTTCATTTCCAACCCTGCGACGCCAAACAGCTCTTTTAGCATAATCCCGTACTCGTCCGAGGTGCGATGGCGATTTGTGGACAGCCGCCAGTTTGCAACGAGTTCACGCTCCTCATAGACCCCCAAAACAATATTGGTATTACCCACATCGAAAACCAGGATCATACCTGTCCCCCTCCCCGTACATCTTTATTAATTTTAGCAGAGAGCCCGGCTGCGGCGCAATATGATAATGAGGCATCACAGGCCGTTATTTTTTCAGGTTCCTGACTTAGCAAATAACCGCCCTGAGCGCCGCGGACACTACGCACCAGTCCTCCTTTTCTCAGGAAAGTCATCAACTGTTCCAGGTATCCTTCCGATATACCCTGATTTTCGGCCACTTTAATAAGCGGAACAGGCTCTCCACTCTCGTAATGCCGGGCAAGTTCCACCATGGCCCTTAGGCCGTAACGGGCCCGAGTTGAAAATTTCATGTCCCTAACCCCTTTATTATATCCACCATCACCACGAGGAACGCAATTCCTCTATAACCGGGCCAATGGTCGCCAGAAAATATTCAATATCCTCCTCCGTATTATCCCGTCCCAGTGTCAAACGCAGGGAGCCATATGCCAGATGGGGCGGCATGCCCATAGCCAGTAGTACGTGTGAGGGTTCCATGGAACCCGAAGTGCACGCCGACCCGCTGGACGCCGCGATTCCTTTCAGGTCTAGGTTGTACAGCAGGGACTCGGCCTCGACCTGCTCAAAACAAAAACTGGCATGGTTGGGCAGTCGCAACTCAGGGTGTCCGGTAAGTTGCACTTCCCCAATACCGCCTGTTATACCATTGATTAACCTGTCCCGTAGCATTTTCAATCGGTTACTTTCGCTTTCCCGGCCCGCTGTAGCCAGCTCGGCCGCCTTACCCAGCCCGATGATGCCGGGGATGTTCTCAGTGCCGGCCCGCCGCAGTTGCTCCTGCGCTCCGCCGTGCATCAGCGTCTGCTTCCAGCGGGTCCCCTTGCGGATATATAGCGCTCCAATACCCTTGGGACCATATATCTTGTGCGCAGATATGGTTAGCAGGTCGCAGTTAAGCTCGTTGACATCAACCGGGATTTTTCCAAAGCTCTGCACCGCGTCGACGTGAAAGACAATGCCTCGTGCCCTGGTGAGTCTGCCAATTTCGGCGATGGGCATTATGGTACCCACTTCGTTGTTGGCGTGCATAATCGTAATCAGGGTAGTATTGTCGGTAATGGCATCCCTGACGGCTTCCACGCTGACCATACCGTAGTGGTCGACGGGCAGAATCGTAGTCTCAAAACCCTGCTTACCCAGCGCCTTAACGGTGTTGAGCACGGCATGATGCTCAATGGCGCTGGTAATAACATGATTGCCTTTTTTGAGGTTGGTAGTGACAGCCCCGTGTATAGCCAGATTGTCAGCTTCGGTCCCGCCGCTGGTAAAGACGACCTCCTCGCGACTGGCGCCGAGGGCATGGGCTACCTTTTCCCGAGCCTCTTCTACCGCTTGTTTGACAGAGTAACCGAAATAGTGGTGGCTGGAGGGATTGCCAAAATTATCCCCAATCAGGAAGCGGTACATTTCATCAGCAACACGACGATCAACTGGCGTGGTACCGCTGTGGTCGAGATAAATTCTGCGCAATAAAGACAACCTCCTTTTATTAGATGTGAAAAATGTGACACAATATTACTGGCAATAAGCTGAAAACTCGCTTTTCAAATGCCATATGCTTATAACACAAATTCCTAATAAACTGCTTATAATTACATTACAATTTATTTAAACCTTACATTATTACTAGGGTATTGTCAACGGAAGCACCAAAAAATGTGGTATTTTATGCGACATCTTCTAGGCATCCAATAAATTACTAACAGATTATTCCTTGCATTTACTGCTATTAAGCAGCTGGGCTGGCCCTAATCCGGCCGTGGTGATGTGGACAAGCCGTAAGCCTTCAGCCTGCGGTAAACAGCTTTGGCCAGGATCGCAGCCATAGCAGCCTTGACCAGGTCCAGAGCTATAAACGGAGTAAAGCCAAGCGTTAAGACCTGGGCTACAGACACCGTCTTACCCAGATAAAAGGTCAAAATTGCGTAGAGGTAGGGCAGTCCAACCAGGTAATATACTACTATGCCAGCGGTCATAGAGAGGAAGTAGCGGGAAAAGCCGCTACCCGCCCTGTTGCTGAGCAGCAGCCCGGTAACATAGGCACACCCTGCAAAGCCCGGCAGAAAACCGAAGGTAGGCTGAAGTACATAGGCCGGCCCGCCAAAGGGGGGACTGGCAAAAACGGGTACGCCGATTAAACCCAGCAGGATATATACAACCATACTTATAGCTCCAAGCCTGGGTCCTAATAGACCACCGGCCAGCATGGCGATCAAGGGCATGAGGCTAAACGGGACTACTGAACCGGCGTAGCGAACCAGCATGGCCGCCACCACGGCCAGAGCGGCAAATACAGCAGTCATGGTAATATCGCGTGCGGAAAATTTGGAAATTTGCTATTCAGCTCCTTCATATAAATTCGCACTACATCGAAGGTTGCATAAGTCAGAGAACGGTTCCTTGACTCACTTGGATCTGTGTAAGCCTATTGTAAACCTGGACCATATTTTTAGTTTACCAAAAGAATAAAAATTTTTATGTTATGCGCAAGGACACCTCCCCTGAAACCAGCCTTTGCAGTTGTCCGTTGGGAAGGCGCAGGAGCAGGGCTCCATCTTCATCAACATCCTCCGCCCAGCCGTCCCATGATTTGTTTAAAGTATGGATGCGAACAGGACAATTCAGGGAAACCGACAGCTCCTTCCAGTATGACAAGATCGTCCCAAAACCCTGGTCCAACCAAAGGGTATACCAGTGTTCAAAGGATTCCAGGCAGGCGCGCACCAACTTTGCACGCTCAACCGGCCTCCAAGTCTCAATTTTCAAAGAGGTTGCATTATTTTTGAGATCATCGGGAAAATCTTCCGGCTCATGGTTGGCGTTAATCCCGGCACTCAAGACCAGATAGTTGACCCGATCCAACTCCGCACTCAAGTCAGCCAGGATCCCGCAAACCTTTTTGCCATGTACCAGCAGGTCATTGGGCCATTTGATGCCGGCTGCAACCCCGGTCTCTTTATTGATGGCCAAGGCCAAGGCCACCGATGCAATCATGGTTACCTTAGAGGCTTCATTGGGGTTCACCGGGGGCTTAAGAACCAACGATAAAAAAATTCCCTTGTACTGGGGGGAATACCAGACCCTGCCCAGCCTGCCCCTGCCGCCGGTTTGTTCCTCGGCGACCACCAGCGTTCCTTCTTCACAACCTTTTTGGGCTTCTTCCCTGGCCGGTTCAGTGGTGGAGGAAAGGGTGGAAAAGTGAAATATTTTGTTTCGGCCTATGGTTCTGGTTTTGATTCCTTCCTTTATTTCCTCCGGATAGATACGGTCAGGGATACCGGTCAACTGGTAGCCAGCACGCGGCCGCGCCTCAATTTCATAACCTTCTTCCCGCAGAACCTGAATGTGCTTCCAAATAGCCGTGCGAGTAACCTGCAGGCTTTTGCATATGTCTTCTCCAGAGATAAATGCTCCGCGATTTTTTTTAAGCAAACGTAAGACAGCCTCTTTCAATAGGCACACCTCCTACAATAGCAAGATTGGACGCAGGGCATAAGTATGTATATACTGCATTTGCATCTAGATTGGATGAATTCATTATTTACATTAATTCTCATATACGTTAGTTTACTCTACAAACAACTAATCGTCAACCTCTAACGCTATGGTGGTTAACCTTATCCTTAAAATACATACAGCGCCCATTCCCTAAAAAATGTGCGTGCAAATGCAGTGGCGCCGTTGAAAGATGGTGCTTTAATAATACCTGGCAGGAAATGTCTATATTCTATATACAATAGAAGCAATTCATTCATGATATATTTTGCAGCGCTAAATCAACCGACAAAAAGGCCGGCGTTGGCCGGCTCAGAGAGGTTGCTTTTGAAAATATGTAAAGTCTAGTTTCTAACCGTTTTTACCATATGCAGATCCAGGCAGATATCCAGGGATTTCACCGAATGGGTCAGTGCCCCCACTGAAATCAGGTCAACCCCGGCAGCTGCCGCAGCCCTGATATTTCCCTCGCTGATCCCACCGGAGGCCTCGACTAAAACCCGTCCTGCAATGAGCTTGACAGCCTCCTGCATTTCCTCCGGCGCCATATTATCAAGCATAATTATATCCGCCCCCGCGCTCAGGGCTTCGCGCACACCGGCCAGGTCCTCTACCTCAACCTCAATCCTGACAGTATGGGGACTGCCCAACCTGGCGGATTTTACAGCAGGACCGATGCCCCCCGCCACTTTGATGTGATTATCCTTAATCAAAACGCCGTCGTAGAGACCAAAGCGGTGGTTATAACCACCCCCGGCCTTTACGGCATACTTCTCAATGGCCCGCAGGCCCGGGGTTGTCTTTCTGGTATCTACAATGCGGGCTGGACTTCCCTCCACCAGACTAACCAGTCCAGCCGTCCTGGTCGCTATTCCTGACATGTGCTGCAGAAAATTAAGCGCCAGACGCTCACCAGCGAGTATGGCTCTGGCCCGCCCGGCAATTTCAGCGAGTATACTGCCCGGTCTTACTCTATCGCCGTCACGCACTAAGGCCTTAAACTCAAAAGCCGGGTCGAAGCGACAAAAGATCATCTCCGCGATCTGCAGCCCGGCCACCACTCCACCTTCTTTTGCCATAATGTAACCGTAAGTCGTGGCATCCGGGGCAACGATGCTATTGGTGGTCAGATCACCGGTACCAATGTCTTCACGCAGGCTGCGATCAATCAGCTTTTCTAGATCGAACAGGTTTATTTCCAATTTTCAAGTCTCTCCTTAAATCTGGTATCTTTGCTTTAAGAATTCTACCGTAAAGACTTCCAAAGTGGTTTTCTGGGGGTCAAAGCCTGCTACAAGGGCCTGCGCGTAGTCATGGTCGAAAATATAAACACCTTCCCCCACGTCGCGGGTAATCCCCTTGCGCACACTTAGGTAACGGGCAAAACCCTCCGTGAGGTTCTCTTCGACCCAACCATCCCAGGTATAGGGAACATCCTCCTTGAATTTCGTCATCAACTTCTCATCTTTTTTCATTTTTGAAGTCAGGTATCTGAAGGTCACGTCCCCCGAAAAGGTGCGAAAGTAAGGCATTGAGAACTCGTGAAACGGCACCGACCAGGTCTTCTCGGGTGGACTGTTCCACTGGATGGTGGTAAGTGAATAATTTTCACGATAATAACCGGCGCCACCATAAATTCGCATATTCATAAGAAGCTCGATATTTTGAGGCTTTTCCTTGAGCTTAATGCCGGTTCCCTTCTCCATAAAGGTGATTACGTCAAAATCCTTCTCGGCCAGATCTGATGTCATCTGGGCTTTCCGCTGGAGGAGCGGCTTGACCTGATCGTAGTGGGGCACAGCGTAATTTGCGCCGTACCAGGTATAAAAGTCAACCAAAGTACTTCTGTTTTTGCTGAAATAACGGTCCTCTCTGATAAATTCCAGGATCTCTTCCAGCCCAGCTTCCTGCTTGTCCTTTTGGATCAGCCTGTCGGACATGGGCTGGGGGTGGTAATCAGCCATGATTTCCTTCAACTGGGTCCGGCGGCGTTCATCCATGCCTTTGTAAGTGTTATAAAGCCAGTTGTAGTGCAATGCGTAATCGGGGTCGCGGTCTGCCTGTTCTTTCAACCCCGCCCACATATCGGGATCCTTGACGTTGGCCCGGTAAATCTCCTCAGAAGACTCGAAAAGGAAGATGCTGAAATCTTCGGGTTTGATCACCAGGGGACGAGCCGATTCCGCCTCCGAATCCCAGAGATCACAACCGGGTATAAGCAACAAAACCATACTATAAAGAATCAGCACCCCCAGGATCTTTTGAATCCTAAGCACCACGACAATCACCTGCTCCAGTGCAAAGTTGTCCCCGCGGCTGTACCAGCGAGTCTTCCTCTGGTTATTTTACCCATTAACGCCACCAATCATATACACCGTGGCGATATTCCCATAGAAGGCTTTTCCATTGGTCGGGGTTTATATACAATTCTACCAGACTTAACATCCAATAAATAGTATTAACTTATTAGCTTCTTCTAGTTAATAAGAATTTAGAGGTTCCACTCTCAAGGGGCCCTTGGTGGGCTGCATTATCCGATCGAAAAAGACTAATG
>JAQVOH010000073.1:4143-12361 GCA_028702695.1 Desulfotomaculaceae bacterium | reverse complement strand
TTAATAACGGTTATGTAATTCAAACACTTGCATCTGATGGTGAAGTGTTATCACAATACTTCTTCTCAGATTATGAATATGACGGCAAATATTATGCTACATTTATAGCCAGTTTACCGGCTGATAATGTGAAAGCTATTGAAATAGGGAAACAAAGTGGGGGCAACATAACCCAAGTATTTCAAAGGTACGAGTATTCCGTAAATGCACCTGTTGTAAGCCTGACTGGACCTGCCAATGCTTCTCTTCCCGGTGATTTTGACATTACATGGAATGCCGGCGATGCCGACGGGGATGCTTTGCTATCAGAAATACAAGTTAGCCCTGACAGTGGAAATACATGGGATACCATTGCTGCGGATATTCCTGATACTGCAAGTGGCATTTATTCTTATAAATTAAATGCCGCAAACTTCCCTAAAGGTGGAAGCTATAAATTTAAAGTGGTTGTAACTGATGGAATGCACTCAACCGAAGCCGTTTCAGATAACGAATATACTATTGGAGGTTATGAGCAAAAGCCGATACTTAATCTTTCTGGAACAGAAGCAACTATACAGGTGAATCCGGGGACAGAAGAAGCCGCCGCCTATTTTGAATTGGGCAACAGTGGCAGAGAAGTGCTAAATGTGGAGTTTTCACCGGCTGATGAAACAGCAACATTTGTTTCGCCTTTATTTATAAAGGAATATACCATTTATCCGGGGCAAAACCAGCTAATAGCCATGCCGTTGGATTTGCCGGTTGGCGAGGCGGGAAACACTTTTGAGGAAACAATTAATTTAATATCAAGTGACCCGGACAAACCAACAACTGATCTTACAATTAAAGTTGAATATACGGAAAATGCTTTAAAACCGGAATTAGCTTCTTTCACAACAACTCCGTCCGATTTTTCGGTAAGGGAGCAAGGATCAGATCTACATGTCACCATTGAAGCATATGCGGCAACCGGGCAAAGGGGTTTAGAAGCGACAGTTATTATAGAAGATGAAAATGGGACTGAAATTTTGAACGAAAAGATGGATGATAATTATCATAAGCCCGGCGCCTACACCTACTATTGGGAGCCTGAGGAGCTTTCAGTCGGTAGGTACGGCGTTTATATCGGATTAAAGGACATAGAATCAGGCTGCGAAAGGGATAGAACAGGATATGATTTTGCGTTTGGTATAAAAGCGCCCAATGCGCCACCTGTTTTCGTAAAACCTCAGACTTATGAAAACAATCTGGGAGTTGTTAAAAGAGGGGAAACAATCACTATACCGCTGACCAGGTATATATGTTTGAGGCCACCAAAGACAGGGAGCTGGTGGCAAACTTTGAGGAAGTAGCGGTTTTCCAATATGATATTGAGAACGATGAAGTTATTATTACAGGTTTTGCAGATGAGTTTTTCCAAGATATTGTAATACCAAATGAGATAAAAGGCTATCCGGTCACAGGTATAAATAATATGGCCTTTTATTCCAAGGGAATCAAAAGCGTGAATCTTCCTGAAACACTAATTAATGTAGGCGCATATGCATTTGGTTCAAATGCTTTGACAGAGGCAACTATTCCAAACGGTGCCGGCAAAGCCTGTAACGGTAAATATTGAATTGCAGGATGCGTCCATTGTAGTACCCGAAACTTACGCGGTTACTATGAACGGCGTGGGCTCGGGTGCCGCCGGTGCAGGTGATTATGCCGAAAATGACACAGTCACCATAAATGCTGGTAACCGTTCAGGTTATACTTTTAACGGTTGGACTTCAACAGATGTGACTTTTGCTAATGCCAATGCTCAAACAACGACCTTCACCATGCCGGCAAAGAATGTAACCGTAACAGCGACCTGGAAGATCGTCAGCGACGACGGGAGCAGCGGTGGCACTGGCGGCGGCGGTTCTCACGCACCAACCCAATACTCTATAATAAATAACGAATCTGCTCAAAATGCCAATGGTAAAATAAAACTTAGCAGTAAACAGGCTAAGGCCGGTGACACAGTCTATATTACCATTGAGCCTGACCCAGGTTATGAAAACCATATACCCACTGTCCTCGACCAAAGCGAAAATCCGCTTACGGTTACCCAAAACAGTGACGGGACTTACAGCTTTCGGATGCCCGCGGGGGGAGTCAGCATAGACACCGAGTACACCAAAATAGATTATTTTGATGATGTGAATCAAAATGATTGGTATGATGAAGCCGCATGGTTTTGTGAGGCACACGGTTTAATGGAAGGCACAGGCGAGGGACGATTTGACGGTGATGTAGATACCACTCGTGCCATGCTCGTGGCCGTACTTTATCGGCTCTCGCAAAGTGATGATATGTCGCAGGATATTTTCGCAGATGTGGAGGAGGGCAAATGGTATACAGAAGCCATCACCTGGGCCGCGAAAAATAATATTGTGTCCGGTTATGGAAATGGAAATTTCGGCCCTGAAGATATATTGAAGCGGGAGCAAATGGTCGCCATTTTACACCAATACTCCAAGTTCATGGGATACGATGTAAGCAAAATAGATGACTTGGGTGCATATCATGATGCGGATGATATTTCCGACTGGGCCATAGCCGAAATGCAATGGGCCATGGGTAATGGTCTCATAAAAGGTATTGGAAACAATCTAGTCTCCCCACAAACCGGTGCAAACAGGGCTCAATTAGCAGTCATCATGCAGCGCTATTACACTGACTTTGTAGAAAGAATTACTGATTAATTCAATGCACACCCCCTCTCAGTAATCGTTGAAAGATTGACCAGGGGTGTGCATTTGTATCATTTTATAGTAGGGTAGCCAAATATTATACCATATATTGATAAAATGAATTTTATCAATATATGGTTTTTATTATGCCTAAAAGTCCAGTAATAAAGCCACTCCGACGGTTTACCGGAGCGGCTTTTATCATTTTCGAGGGAATAGTTTAGTGATGATGGTATTTATCCGTGCATTTTATCCATGACGTTGATAGGGGTAATCGTTAAAAGTTAGCAGGGGGTATGCTTCGCTAACGGGTAATCGTTGAAAGATTGGGTAATCGTTGAAAATTAACCAACAAGCTATATCTTGGTTTTTAATCACTGTAACCCCACCGTACAGGCGATACCAATTCTCATCGATTTCTTGCTCTGAAATCAATCAAAGAAGCCGTCGGTATCAAAGAAGCAAAACGATACGAACGCTATCAGCGCGACCCCACCGTGAAGAAACGATACGGCAAGAGTTGGAAGCGTATTCTTGATAGATACATAGCAACGCACCCGTTATGCGAAGAATGCCAGAAGGCAGGTAAACTTACACCTTCCGAGGAGGTGCATCATATTATTCCGCTGTCTAAGGGAGGTGGCCATTTAGAGGATAACCTAATGGCTTTATGTACCAGTTGCCACTCAACCATAACAGTCAAGGAAGGCGGCCGCTGGGAGTAAAGTGATATATCGCAAAGCGATGGCAGAACAAGCTGGAAGGAAGGGGCATTTACTTCATGTATCGCTTCAGATCTTCATAAAAGTTTTCACGGGTACCCGCAAGTATGACGACAACGGTTTCTTCATCTTCTTCAATAACTGTGTAGGCCAGTTCGTAGTTGGTTTTGTTGTGGAAGATATCACAGCAATATACACCGCTAAGATCACCAGTTTTAGGTTCACCAAAATACGGATCTATAAGAAGCTGATCAATGACGGCTTGGAATTTGTCTTTAAGCGGTTTCTCTTTGAGCTTTCTAAGGTAGCGGGCTACAGGAGGTAAAATGATAAGTTTGGTCATCAGTCTGCCTCAGGGCCAAAAACATCTTCATAGCTGTTGCTTGGTGTTTTACCTTGAGCAGCAAGACGGGCTTCATCAAGCAAGCGTTCAACAGCGGGTCTGATTTGGTGGCGGGTTTCTTTAAACTTATGAAGGAGTTCTTGGCCTGAAAGACCTTGGGCTATTAAATCGGCTAGGATTTGTTCCGCAAACTCTCCGCCGCCTTCCCGAACGGGACGGATAACTATGGTATTGTTGTGGACATAGCATTCCACTTCCTTATCAATGCAAACGCTGTTATAGAACTCTATCGGAATTGTTATCTGGCGTTTCTGAGATACAGAAATACGTTTTTTTAACATCGGGTTTTCTCCTTTTGTTTTTACTTGCGGCATTAGTAATCCTCCTTTGGTAGTATATGCTGATCAAATAGAAAATATTCAAAGATTCCTTGAAATAATAATATCAAAGAAACAAAGAAAACTCAAGGGTAGGGGGAGCTAAATCTCTACAACCCTGGCCCTGGAGAACGGGTGGCCCCCTTCACGTGCAAAAGTTACGGTTCAAACGGGGGATTAAACCACGCCACAGCGAGGAGGTGAAGGCTTGTGGCAAAAGATGGAACTAATAGGGGTGGCCGCCGGGTCCGTGCCGGTGACAAGCCGCAGCCCCTGGCTGACAAAATCACAGCCGGAAAGGCCGCGAAGATTTTAGAAGCCCTGGAGCTGTATCCCGAGTCGATGCTCGAAGCGGAGGAACTTGAGGATGCGGCAGATTTATATGGAGAGGATATGCCCGCGCCCAGCGATTACCTCAGCGCGAGACAGAAAGACGGTAAGCCGCTGGGCGCCGACGCTCTGTTCATAGAAACATGGAAATGGCTCAAAGACCGTGGTTGCGAGAAGTTTGTTAACCCGCGGCTGATTGAGGCCTACGCCCAGGCCTTCACTCACTACATCCAGTGTGAGGAAGCCATCAGCACATATGGTCTTTTGGGGAAACACCCAACCACGGGTGGCGTTATAACCAGCCCGTTCGTGCAGATGAGCGACTCCAGGGAAAGTTTGGGGACTTTTCAACATTACCAGGTTTGCAGCGGGAGCAGGCCATTCCCTGGCTTTGAAATCCGGCGGCACAATATGGACGTGGGGGACCAATTACTATGGCGAGCTTGGTGATGGTACGACGACCTTTAGCTCAACCCCCACTAGGATGGGAACTCCTACTTGGGGTGAAAATCATCTAGTTGCAACAAATATTACCGATACCAGTGTGACCCTTTCCTGGTGGCAGGCAGCAGATGATCAAAGTATCATGAGCTGGCAGTAAAGAATTCCGTAATCCATGGGTATGACGGCGGAGAATTTGCCCCGGTAAGATTAATTACTAGAGCAGAAACCGCTGTAATGATAAAACGAATGATGAAAAAAGCAGAGTTCATCTAGAATATAGCTAATTAACTCAACTTACCCACATAAGAATGGACATGAATCATTGATAAATTAACAGTCCATTTTGTTTTATGTGGAGATTATTGCCATTTACACGGGTGATTATTCAGCCTCTGGTTTTCAAGGTGCGAAACTTGAGTCATTTATATAAGGGTAGTTGGTTTTACTATTACCGTTAAGCTACAATATTGTTCATCATTTTATTTTGTTTTAGAGGAGCAACAGACAGGTACCGCAGTACAGACATTGCACTGCGGTACCAATGTTTCAGATATTGGAAAGTATTAAATTCTATGGTGTTTTAACTCGTGATTTTAATGGGTGCGAACGGATTCGCCAAATTCCGGTTTTTTTCATTAAATCTTATTTCTGCAAAAAGTTTTGCATAATCTGTGCTGCCTCGGCTCTGGTGGCTTTGCCCTTGGGATCAAGCAGACTACCGCCCTTGCCGTTTATAATTCCTTCTTGATTTGCCCAGGCCAGGGCGTTTTGGGCATATGCTGATATTTCTACGGCATCCTTAAAGGAAACAAGTCCTTTGCTGTCAGCTGCCGCAGGTTGGCCTGCATATTTCCAGAGCATGGCGGCCAGTTGCTCACGGGTTATGCTATCATCAGGACCAAACATTTCGTTGCCGTATCCTGCTATGATACTTTTCTTTTGAGCCCAGGCTACTGCATTGGCATAATATGCGCCGGGTTTTACATCCTTGAAGGAGCTTTGTTCAGTTTCGCCAGAACCGTCCAGGTTGTACAGAATCGTTGCAATCATGCCTCGGCTGGTAACTAATTCAGGGGAAAAGGTATTACTGCCGGTTCCCTTCATCAAACCATTCTGTGCCGCGTACTGCACTGCAGAATGATACCAGTCGCCTTCCTTCACATCGCTGAACGGATTTGCCCACGGATTGGCAGGTTCTGCGCTTACTATTAAAGCATAAGGACTGAAATGGAAAGCCTCAAAAGTGATATACCATTTTCTGTCTTTCTCGGCTAGCTCTGATTTCAAGGTTTCCAGACTGCCGTTCTTGCCGTAAACTACTTTGATTTTTTCCCGGTCGTCAAGCAGCTCTTTCGGAACCGGCAGGGTTATTTTTACGCTGTAACCGTCCTTGGGCTGGACTCTTTCGTTGTTTTTCTTGGAATACAGGCTGATGTCAAAGGGATATACCTTATCGTTGTCACCTGTCAATGAGAATATTTCCTTTTGCGATTCTGTATCATCGGTTATTTTTACTGCTACGGACTGTCCAAAGGCACTGCTTACATCGGCTTCCACCTTGATATCTTCCGCATTGCTGAAAATCTCGCTTTTTACTTCGGATACGGTAATAACCGGTGTATTGGATACGGTGCTACTATGGCTAGAGCCTCCGCCGCCTGCCGCATTGACCTTAATATTGGAAATGGCACTGGTGGTCTGGGCGGTTGTGGTTCCGTTTACGGCATTATTGGTATTGGTCACCACACAGTAGTAATAGGTGGTTCCTGCTGCTGCCGTTGACGGGGTATAGGTGGCAATGGTTACTCCCAGAGCTGTTGCCCCGACTGTACTGTTGGTGGTGTTGCTGTACCACGCATAGCTTATGGTTCCGCCGTCGGTTACCGTGGCGGTGGCATCAAGGGCTGTTGCCGCTTCATTCTGGCTGTATTCCACCTGGGCGGTGCTTAAGTCGTTGGTAATAACCGGGGCTGTTGCATTTACGTTAACCGTCAAATTATCGGTATTCGCTGTCTGAGTAGATGCAGTATGCGTAATTACTACTGGATTTCCGTTATGGGCTGCATTGGTTAAGCTTGTTCCATTTAAGGGAGTGGCTGTATAGCCTGCTGCGGTTCCGTCTGTAAAGGTTACAACGTTGGTTGATCCGTCATTGTTTGTTTCCGTTACCTGCATGCCATTTAATTCCAATACCGCATCTGTTGTTTCGGTATAGCTCATCTTGGTTGGCTGGGTTGTTACTGCTATGCTGCTTACTATTAATGCTCCGGTTTCAGCAAAGGTTACGGTAAATGAAACGGTGTTGCCTGCCACATCTCCGCCGGCTGTGGTGGTTGTTACTACTGATGCTGAACCTGCTGCGGTGGGTGTGAATGCTGCGTCCTGGAACTTCTTGCCGTTCTTGGAGGTCAGGGTCACTGTGGCGGTGTAAACCTGGCCTGCTTTGAATTTGTTGTCTGCTGTCAAGGCTTCATTCCATACTAAGCCGGTTACGGTGTAGTCCGGATTTGCTGTTGCTGCTTCTGCTGCTGCGGCATTCTGCGGAGCCGCCCCAAGTACAGGAGCTGTAATGGTTACGCTGGCTGCTGTGATGTCTGCCAATACTACCGGTCCAGTCGACGCGCTTTCAACTGCTGTTCCCTGAAGAGTTCCGCTTGCTGCAACCGGGGTTACCTCAAAGCTGATATATTTGCCTGTATCAGCACTCTGCAGTACATAAGTTATAGAGGTTGCTCCTGCTATTGGCGCCTTGTTCAGTCCAGCTGCATTATCTGCTCTGTACCACTTGTAGGTACTGGTTCCTTCCAGATCTCCGTTTACATCACTGTAGGTATAGTGCCCGGTCAAGGTTGCTCCTACCTGCAGGGTTCCGGTTATGGGCTGTACGGCTGCTGTCGGCGCTGCTTCTGCCGGTACTACTGCTCCGACTCTGCCGCTTTCAACTGCTGTTCCCTGGGTTGTTCCGGTTAAGGCTACCGGAGTTACTTCAAAGCTTATATATTTACCTTCATCTGCACTCTGCAGCTCATAGGTTATTGAGGTTGCTCCTGCTATTTCGGTCTTGTTCAGTCCTGCTGCATTATCTGACCGGTACCATTTAAAGGTACTGGTTCCTTGCAAATCTCCGTTTACATCACTGTAGGTATAGTGCCCGGTCAAGGTTGCTCCTACCCGCAGGGTTCCGGTTATGGGCTGTACGGCTGCTGTCGGCGCTGCTTCTGCCGGTACTACTGCTCCGACTCTGCCGCTTTCAACTGCTGTTCCCTGGGTTGTTCCGGTTAAGGCTACCGGAGTTACTTC
>JAQVOH010000073.1:3693-4043 GCA_028702695.1 Desulfotomaculaceae bacterium | reverse complement strand
AAAGCTTATATATTTACCTTCATCTGCACTCTGCAGCTCATAGGTTATTGAGGTTGCTCCTGATATGACGCTTTTATTCTGTCCTGCTGCATTATCTGATCTATACCACTTAAAGGTACTGGTTCCTTGCAAATCTCCGTTTACATCACTGTAGGAATAGTAACCTGTCAGGGTTTCTCCTACCTGCAGGGTTCCTGTAATTGGCTGTACGGCTGCTGTCGGCGCTGCATTTGCAGTTACTTTATTGATGGTGACAGAGGATGGACTACCCGGGAGAGTTTGCCCTGTAGCTTTGAATCGCACATCATATGTACCGCTTATAAGGCCGGTGATCTCACTGCTACTGACTG
>JAQVOH010000073.1:0-3593 GCA_028702695.1 Desulfotomaculaceae bacterium | reverse complement strand
GCTGCATTTGCAGTTACTTTATTGATGGTGACAGAGGATGGACTACCCGGGAGAGTTTGCCCTGTAGCTTTGAATCGCACATCATATGTACCGCTTATAAGGCCGGTGATCTCACTGCTACTGACTGCCATCCAAGAGGACGCGGTGGATAGTTTATACTCCATCGCAGTAGTGATGCCACTTAGCTTTCCGTTGTTATTTTCTGTTGTGGTGCAATCGGTGGCGGTGATACCGTTCGGCGCAGCCGGGCCTGCCAATATATCAATGGTTTGGGTTTCACCGGCCAAGGTGGTAGATGTTTCTTTAATGCGCACTTTGATATCTTTATCTGCCGAGATTTGAGTGTCTGCTAACATCATGTCTTCCGTGCAATTAGACCAAGCTACTCCGCCGTCCAGACTGTATTGCATCGTGCTATTTGCGCCCATCAGCTTATTTGCATCTGCACCATCAAAGGAAAATGTGAGGCTTGGCGCGTCAGGACCGTCTGCCTGGTTAATGGTAATGTTCAGCGTAGTTTTAATGGCTGTGCCTCTGGCCGTTAGGGTAACCGTGGTATCGCTCATGGTCAGAGGCCCGGTTTTGTCCACGGTGTAATCTGTGAAATTGTTGTCCGTTGCGCCATCGTCGTAAGTCGCCTTAACTACCATTCCGGCTTCGCTAAAGGTCTCGCCATATTTATAGCTCGTCTTGGGTTGCGCGGTAATAGCAATGGAGCTCAGCGTACGTGCTGCGGTAGGCGGAAACGCAATGCTCACAATCAAATTTCCATCGCCACCGGCTGAGTGGGTAACGGCAGCATTTGAACATGTAAATTGATTGGCCAAAACACCCTGGAAGGTGTAGCCCTGCTTCGGCGTTAGGGTAACGGTGGCGGTATAGGCTGTGCCGCCGAGGAACTTGCTGCCCACATCGGCTCCGAAAGCATCTTTCCAGCTCACCGTGCCGGTGTACTGAGCCGTATCAATCGCGGTGACAGAGGGTATTCCGTTTTTGGCGGGTGCGGTCACTTTGCCGTCTAGCGTGAAGATATCCACAATGGCGGGAGCCTTTGTTACCTGGATGGTGTAGGTTTCGACGGTGGCATCATATGTAGCCTGAATCGTGACCGTGGTAGTATCCTCTGTCAAGGAGATTGCATTGGAGGGCTGACCACTGACGACAGAGGTACCATTTACCGTGATAGCCTCGCCTCTGAAGGAGGTGGGGGTGACGGTGATGCTGCCGGTTCCAGTGGGTACCGTTGCGGTATAGCTATATTGATTAAAAGAAAACGCCGGGGAAAGCTCGCCGCTGCTCAGTGTCAGGTTAGACAGTCCCACATTACCCACTACGAGATTTGTCCAACCATAACCAGAGTAGCCCGTGCCAGTTTTTGGCACATAAAGCTTATACCCATCAGCATTTTGAAATACAATGCCATATGCGTCTAGTACTGGAGCTACTGGTGGGTCAAACACTGCTGTAATATTCGTGCAACCTGAAAATGCATTGTAGCCGAGCCTCGTCACCTTGCTTGGGATTATGATAAAACTAAGACTGCTGCAGCCGTCAAAGCTATAGTCATTGATTACGTCCAACGCGCTCGTACTTGCAAAGTTAACGGCAGACAAGTTTGAACAATCTTGGAAAGCCCTTGAGTCAATTAAGGTCACAGTACTAGGGATGTTGATGGAACTCAGGCTAGTGCAGGATCTAAAGGCATCTATGCCGATGGTCTGCAGATTGCTTGGCAGGGTGACGGAGCTTAGATTGCCACAGTTATAAAATATAGATTGTGGCAGAGCTGTCATGCTATTTTGGAAGATGGCAGACGTAAGGCTCGTGCAATTATAAAATGCCCATTCACCAATAGAGCTCACTTTGCTTGGGATTGTGATAGAGCCAAGACTTGTGCAGTTCTTAAAGGCATCCGCACCGATGGAGGTCACTTGACTTGGGATAGTGATGGACTTGAGGTTGTTGCAGTTTCCAAACGCACTCTCACCGATGGAGGTCACAATACTTGGGATAGTAAAGGACTCCAGGCTGGTGCATCCGGAAAAGGTACTCTTTGGGATGGAGTTCATGCCGCTTGGGAGGGTTACGTTTTTGAGTGCAGTGCATCCAAAAAAAACGTAATCCAACATTTCCGTAACGGTGTTGGGGATCGTAATGGTGGTCAAGCTGGTGCAACCGGAAAAAGTACCGGCTGCGATCTTTGTCACGCTTGATGGAATGGTAACCGAGGTTAAGGACGTATAACCAGAAAATGCGTAATAATTGGGCGCAGTAACACCGTTAGCAATTATTACAGTTTTTACCTCGCCTCTGAGAGAGAAGTGATCGCTGTAGAAATTCTCAGGTCCTGAATTGGCTGAAATAGTCAAGGTCTTTGACCCTGTATCATAGCTGTATCCCGTTCCGCTGTTAGTGGCCGCCGTCACTACAGTATCATTATGGTTTGCAATTGTAACTGTCGGGATTTGAATGTCTTCGTTTGCAGTAAAATTAAGTGAAATTGTGTCTCCTACCTTTGCCACTGTTGCATTTGCATTATTTGAAGTCATTGTCAAAGTTGATGCTGTTGGTGCAACTTCATCTGTCGGAGTATTATCGTAAGTTAATGACTCTAAATATCCTGATATTTTATCATAATCGCCTCCGACAAGGTCAGATCCACATATTCTTATTTCATCGATATTTTTAAACTCAGGGTCCAAACTTCGCATGTCAAAAAGCTCATCATTAGTTGAATCAGTATAATTTATATTTACTGACTGAGTAACTTGAACTCCGTCTCTCCACCCGGTTACAAACATACTACGTACATCTGAACCAGTAAAATTGAATCCACAAAAATTAAATTCTCCGTTATTATTTATAATGCGCAGTTCATCCACCAGACCTCCTCCAGTGGATATTGAAAGCGCAGCTGGTCCTGTCCATGTCTCTATAGCTCCATCGTTAGCAGCAGCGCCATCAATTTTGGCTACAAATCTCCATTGATCATATGTATACTCACCTCCACTTAAGGCAGGAGTCCCATCCACAAATCCCCATCCTTCAAAATCCTCAGTAGTATCTGCAGCAAATACACTGTTGCCTCCTAAAAAAATAATAAGAAAAACTAATAACATAGAAAAACAAATCTTCTTCATTTAAACACCCTCTTAAATAAAATATTTTGTATTTTACTCACTTTAAAACATGCGTCCGCCACAATTCTACAAATATAAACTATATGTTCTCCCCCTCCTTTATTTGCCGAAAGCCCAACAGAAATCCGGGAATGAGGTTCCACGGCTTCAGCAGGGCCTGGTTGTAAAGCATCACCGACTGACGGTAGATATCCAGGCTGCGGGAGAAAATGGATTTCGCATCCTGCTCCTCAGGGCCGTCCCTGGTCTGCAGGTGGTTTTTGCGGCAGGCGGCCAGCTGGCTTACGGCGCTGTTCACGGTATCTGTTTTGGATCTAAGCTCCCGGTGCACCACCCAAAACCACAGCACTATAAATGCCGCGGTACTGATGATGGCAATCACACAGGCGATCATGGCAGTCAGGCTTCACTCCTCCTTTCCCTTTTAGGCTTGCTGCCTGAAAATCAAACTTT
>JAQVOH010000172.1 GCA_028702695.1 Desulfotomaculaceae bacterium | reverse complement strand
TGGGTGTAAGGATCGACGCCCAGCACGAAGATGTCTTTAAATTCATGCACAGGATTTAGTGGGGGGAAAATAAGATGCTCACCTTACAGGAGATAATGGAAACTATCAAGATGGTGCAGGAGGAAAACCTTGATATCCGCACTATTACCATGGGCATAAGCCTGCGGGATTGTGCCGGACCGGACTCCCGCCAGTCAAGGGCTAAAATTTATGATAAAATCACAAGGCTTGCCGGCCAACTGGTCAAAACCGGGGAGCAGATAGAGCGTGAATATGGCCTGCCCATTGTTAACAAGAGAATCTCGGTAACACCCATGGCCATCGTTGCGGAGAGTAGTGTGACGGGCGAAATAGTTGACTTCGCCAGAACCTTGGATGAGGCGGCCGCCACTGTCGGGGTCAACTTTATCGGCGGCTATTCCGCGCTGGTGCATAAGGGCTTTACCGGGGCTGACCACCGCCTGATCGACAGTATTCCTGAAGCCCTCGACGTCACTACCAGGGTTTGCTCCTCTGTAAATGTGGCAACCACCCACGCAGGGATAAATATGGACGCGGTCTACCTCATGGGCCAGGTTATTAAGAAAACTGCGGAACGGACAGCTGACCGGGACGGACTGGGCTGTGCCAAGCTGGTTGTCTTTGCCAATGTGCCGGAGGACAACCCTTTTATGGCGGGAGCCTTTCACGGTATCGGCGAGCCGGAGTGCGTCATTAACGTTGGGGTAAGCGGTCCCGGTGTGGTAAAGAGGGCAGTCGAAACTGTTAAGGGAACAGACTTTGGAGTGCTGGCCGAAACTATTAAGAAAACCGCTTTTAAGATTACCCGGATGGGTGAGTTAGTAGGACGAACCGCCGCAGAAAGACTTGGCGTTCCCTTTGGCATTGTGGACATATCCCTGGCTCCCACCCCGGCGATTGGAGACAGCGTTGCCGAGATCCTGGAAGCGATGGGCCTAGAAATATGCGGCACCCATGGGACCACGGCCGCGTTGGCCCTCTTGAATGACGCAGTTAAAAAAGGTGGCGCCATGGCCTCATCCTACGTTGGGGGTCTTTCAGGTGCTTTTATCCCGCTTAGCGAGGATGCCGGCATGATTCGCGCCGCTGAAGCTGGAGCCCTTACTCTAGAAAAGCTTGAGGCTATGACCTGTGTATGTTCGGTCGGGTTGGATATGATCGCCGTGCCGGGCGATACCACTGCTGAGACAATTGCCGCGATTATTGCTGATGAAGCAGCTATAGGCATGATCAATAGAAAAACCACCGCTGTGCGACTAATACCGGCAGTGGGTAAAAAAGTGGGCGATTACGTTGAGTACGGAGGCTTGCTGGGCAGGGCTCCGATTATTCCAGTAAAACCATTTTCATCGGCTGATTTCGTGCGGCGTGGCGGTAGAATACCCGCACCTATCCAAGGCTTGACCAACTAAGATGCTAACAATAGAAATGACGGCTACTGATATTTATATGTGTCAAGTGTGCCTATGCGTATAATAGTTCAAGCTATTCCTGAACCACTTTGACCATAACCTTTCTGTGTCTGGGCCCGTCGAATTCGCAAAAATACACACCCTGCCAGGTTCCCAACTGGAGCTTTCCGCCGCTGACAAATATAAAAAGGCTCACCCCCACCAGCGACGATTTGATATGGGCGGCTGAGTTGCCTTCACTGTGCCTGTAGCCGTCATCAAAGGGTACCAGCTTGTTTAGTTCCATCAGCATGTCGGCCGCCACCGTGGGGTCGGCATTTTCGTTGATAGTAAGGCCGGCCGTGGTATGCGGAACATAGAGCCGACAGGTACCTTCTGCTACTCCGCTTTGGACCACCAGCCGGCCGACCGCTGAGGTAATATCCAGCAATTGTGTCCGTTCACGGGTGTTTACATCTAGTGTATAGTCACTTGAACTCATACATCTTACCCCTTTGTGTTAACTCATACACCGATGTTCATGGCGTATTCAGGGTCTGCGACTCTCTAATCCTCAGGTTAAAGGTCAGTATCTCCAGGTTAACGGAGAGATCAACATTCCTACACACAATGTGCTCCGGAATATTGAGTGAAACGGGAGCAAAATTGAGGATGGCATCCAAACCGTTTTTGACCAGTGAATCAGCAACATCCTGGGCCGATTTTGCGGGGACAGCAATTATACCGGCACGTATCCCCTGTTTATTGATAATATCCAGCATCTTCTCCGGAGGGTAGACATCCAGGTCCCCAACCTTCCTACCGATTTTATTAAGGTCATTGTCAAAAATGCCAACAATGGAAAACCCCCGGCTGTTAAACCCCCGATAGGTTGACAGGGCGCAACCAAGGTTTCCCGCCCCAACCAGGAGCAGTGGCCAAGGTGCATTCAGACCGAGAATTTTTAAGGTATAGCGTAATAGGTCCTGTACATTATAGCCTACCCCACGGGTGCCGAACTCACCAAAGTAAGCTAAATCTTTTCTGACCTGAGGTGGGCTTACCCCTACCCCTTCGGCGATTTCATTAGATGATATGGTAATTATGCCTTTTTCGTCCAGTCTCTCCAGAAACCTGGAGTAAACTGACACCCTATTAATAGTTGCCTCGGGCACCCTCTGGGTTTTCATTGACTTCCTCCACCTGGTGTATGTTTCCCCTTCAAAAAAGGGTTTTTGTATAATATTCCATCGTGCTGGTTTTCACAAACTATACAATACTGTTCTATTGTAATTGATCTGTATTAAAAACGTCAAACAATTTTGGTGTTTTCACTGTTTGTATCATTAAAAAACAAGAAGCCACCCCTATAATCGGACAGGGTGACTTCCTCATGCGATAGCTTACTTGGTTACAACAACAGCTGTACCGCTTGCTGTTACCATCAGCATCCCTTCCCTGATTACCTCGTAATCCAGGTCAACCCCCACCACCGCATTGGCTCCCAGGGTCTGCGCCTGGTGGGACATCTCTTCAAGCGCAAGCTGCCTTGCTTGAGCCAGTTTTTGCTCGTAGGCGCCGGAGCGGCCACCCACAATATCGGTAATACTGGCAAAGAGATCCCTCACGATATTGGCGCCCATAATAGCCTCACCAGACACAATGGACAGATACTGCA
>JAQVOH010000008.1 GCA_028702695.1 Desulfotomaculaceae bacterium | reverse complement strand
AGGATTTTGATACACCTCCCCAGGTTGGTTTGAAACGTGCGGCCAGGGAAGCTAACTTAAAAGGCGCGTTTAGCGTGAGCAGGCCTGATGTAATCTGTGACCAGGTAGTTTTGATCATTGATGATGTATTCACCACCGGCAGCACCATATCTGCGGCTGCCGCAACTTTGCGGCAGGCAGGGGCCAGACAGGTACTTGGCCTGACTGCAGCCACGGGCCGCTATATTTAAGGAGTTTAACAATTGGTGAACGATGGATACGTCTATTAACACAGATTTTTCTAATTATTAAAGGGAAGGCAACATTATAAAAGGCCTTCTCTTTAAAAATATTATCATAATTATAATCGTTTAAGCAGTTTAATTACCAAGGAGAGACAAGTGGGACAAATACCTGTCCCGGCAAACTTGGCATGGGTACGGTGCTTATTTCTGGTTTCCAAACGGCCGTATATGTCAAGCATGACAATGGAATGGTATCTATATGGATATAAAATATTGTTGCAATATTATTATAAAAATGTAATTCTATTAAGGTATTTATTTGCCTTGCAATCTATATACGATAAAACATATAAGTTTAAATAAATTTTAAGGGGTGAGTTTAAGTGGGTGGATTATTTGGGGTTGTTTCTAAAGAAGATTGCGTAATGGATGTGTATTTTGGCACAGATTACCACTCGCACCTGGGAACCAGCAGGGGAGGAATGGCGATCTGGAGCGGAAACAGTTTCAACCGGTCAATTCATAACATTGAGAATACACAGTTCAGAGCAAAATTTGAAGCTGAGCTTGCAAGCATAAAGGGCAATATGGGCATAGGGTGCATAAGCGATACAGAACCTCAGCCTTTGATAGTACGTTCACACCTTGGTAACTATGCGATCAGTACAGTAGGAAAAATTAACAATTTGGATGAAATAGCCAACAAAGCATTCTCCAATCTAAAAAATATTCATTTCATGGAAACAAGCAAGGGTACTATTAATCCCACAGAACTTGTGTCTGTAATTATAGATCAGGAAAGTTCTTATAAGGATGGTTTGTTAAAAGCGCAGGAGTTGATAGAGGGCTCCTGTTCTATTCTGCTTTTAACACCGCAAGGGATTTATGCTTCAAGGGATAAACTGGGCAGGACACCTTTATTAGTAGGTAAGAAAGAAGGCGCTTACTGCGTTTCCTTTGAATCCTGTACCTTTGCCAACCTCGGGTACAGGTTTAACTATGAACTCGGCCCGGGAGAAATCATTTTTTTGACGCCGGACGGTATTGAGAAAATCGCGCCGCCCAGGGATAAAATGAAAATATGCGCTTTTTTATGGGTCTATTACGGTTATCCATCCTCAACCTATGAAGGAGTAAACGTTGAGGTCATGCGTTATAGAAATGGCGCAGCATTGGCCAAAAACGACAATGTGGAAATTGATCTGGTGGCCGGAGTGCCTGACTCGGGGGTCGGACATGCCATCGGTTACTCAAACCAATCCAAAATACCCTATGGACGTCCTTTCATAAAATATACCCCAACCTGGTCAAGGAGTTTTATGCCGCAGAACCAGGAAATAAGAAATCTTGTGGCCAGGATGAAACTGATGCCAATTCCTGAACTTGTGTCTGGTAAACGCCTGCTCTTTTGCGATGATTCAATTGTTCGAGGTACACAGATGAGAGAAACTGTGGACCTTTTATATAGATGCAATGCCAGAGAAATTCATATCCGGGCAGCTTGCCCGCCTATTGTTTTCGGTTGTAAATATCTAAACTTCTCAACCAACCGGTCTGAATTGGATCTGGCTGCAAGACAAGCTATCATCAAGCTTGAAGGAAAGGAACCGGATTCTCTTGACGCATATTGTGACCCGGCAACGGAGAAGTACAATTGTATGGTCAATTGCATCAGCGACCGGCTCAATTTATCGACACTGAAATACCAGAACATCCATGACATGCTTGATGCCATCGGTATAGGCAAGGATAAAATCTGCACCTACTGTTGGAATGAGAAAGAATTTTAGTGGGTTATTGAGGGCATCCGTAAGCAGACTAGAGTTTGGTCGTATTCAATAATTTTCAACACTTAAATACCAAAACATCCATGACATGCTTGATGCAATCGGTATAGGCAAGGATAAAGACTGCACTTACTGCGGTTTTTCCCCACTGAGAGAAAACCCGTCGCCAAGGTTTGTATGGTTTTCGCCAGGACCTGTGGTACAGGTGTTTGGGTATTGCTCCTAGCCATTCTTTTGTGTTAAATATATTACAAGAAACGTGCCAGCTGTTGACAAAATATGACAAACTGTTTTGGTCATTAAGGAAGTATTCAACACATCATCCGTTGATTTTATAAGTTATTAACACGTTTATCCACATTATCCACAGGCTTTTCTTCACATACATTGATCAACAAGGAATTTTTCGACATTCCTAAGCCGTCATGCTTTACTTCAACTTGATGTGATACAAGCACCCATGATCCCGTCGATTTTAGAAACCAGGATCAATCAATAGTGGCAAGGCTTGACAATGATATTTTCCCTGTGATACTATTTCCTTAGTTAGTTGAATACTTGCCGTAACAAGCTTTAGGAGGTATGTTTGTGTTAGGTAAAGTCAAGTGGTTCAACCAGGAAAAGGGGTATGGTTTCATCGAGCGGGAGGATGGTGGAGATGTTTTTGTCCACTTCTCGGCGATTCAGGAAGAAGGTTTTAAGACCTTGAGCGAGGGCCAACAGGTTGAATTTGATATTGTCGAAGGTGCGCGGGGGCCTCAGGCGGCCAACGTTGTTAAATTATAAATGCTAGATTTGCCCCAGCTTAAGCTTGGGGCTTTTGCTTCTCCGCCCTTATTTTAGCAGGATTTTTTACTTGTTTGGGTAATAATATACTAAGAGAGAGTGGAAGGAGTGTTAGTATATGAACGTACAGGTACGCGGCCGGAACATTGAAGTTACGAATGCCTTAAAGGAATATGTTGGTAAGCGAGTCGGCAAGTTAGATAAATTCATTGATAACTTGGGGGATGCTCAGGTTACCATGACCGTTGAAAAGGATTCGCACCGGATTGAAGTAACCATTCCCATTAACGGGATGATTCTGCGGGGGGAAGAAACAACCGGCGATATGTATACCTCCGTCGACCTGGTGGTGGAAAAGCTTGAGAAGCAGATTGGCAAATACAAGGGCAAGCTGCAAAAGAGGGGCGTCCGCTTTATCAATGAACAGCGGGGTCCGGTAGCTCCTGAGGAAGATACACCGAGGATGGTGAGAACCAAGCGCTTTGCCATCAAGCCCATGCCGGTGGACGAGGCCGTGCTCCAGATGAACCTCTTAGGACATAATTTCTTTGTGTTTTCCAACGCTGAGACTGAACAGGTGAACGTCGTGTACAAACGCAAGGACGGTAACTATGGCCTGATCGAGCAGGAGTTTTAAACCGGAAAAATTCCACATCAATAACCGGTTAACAATTAATAATATACAGGAGCCGGTAGACATAAACTGGCTCAAAGAATCAGTAATAATTTGCGGCGCACCTTAAGGTGCGCCGCTCTTGGTTTCCAGACATTGACGATTTCCAGTTTGATGCAGTATAATATTCTGATAGTTAATATAGTTAAACGTTTTGTTTTTTCACTTCATACTTCCGGGGAGTTCCTCCTATTGCCTGGCTTTCCGGAATTGAGGCGTTCAGGGTAGGATTTGCTTAAAGAGGTGATGTTAATGCTTGGGTTTATAAAGAACTGGCTTGATGATAATGCTCGCGAGGTCAAGAAGCTGCAGCGAATTGTGGATGAAACCAATAAACATGAACCAGCCATGATGCGTTTGTCAGAGGACGAGCTCAAGGCCATGACCCCGGCTTTCAAGGCCAGGCTGGAGCGGGGGGAGACGCTGGACGAGATCCAGCCCGAGGCCTTTGCCGTGGTGCGGGAGGCTTCGCGACGGGTGCTGGGTATGAGACATTTTGACGTCCAGTTGTTGGGCGGCATGGTGCTGCACCAGGGTCGTATTGCCGAGATGAAAACCGGCGAAGGAAAAACTCTGGTGGCCACCCTGCCGGTTTATTTGAATGCCCTGACCGGTAAAGGCGTCCACGTGGTGACAGTTAACGATTACCTGGCCCGACGCGACAGCGAGTGGATGGGTCAGGTTTACCACTACCTGGGCTTAAGCGTGGGCCTGATCGTGCACGGGTTGGACTGGGATGAGCGCAGACGCTCTTACCTGGCGGATGTCGCCTACGGGACCAACAATGAGTTCGGTTTTGACTACCTGCGTGATAATATGGCCCATCACCCGGACCACCTGGTTCAGCGGCAGCTCAACTATGCCATCGTGGACGAAGTGGACAGCATCCTCGTCGACGAGGCCAGGACTCCGCTGATTATCTCCGGCCAGGCGGAGAAATCGAACGACCTATACTATACTTTTGCCAAGATTGTACCACGGCTAAGCCGCGAAACAGACTACAACGTAGATGAAAAGGCCCACAGCGCGACGATAACCGAGTCCGGAGTGGACAAGGTAGAGAAGATACTCGGCGTTGAAAATCTGTATGATGACAAAAATATCGAGCTGTCCCACCACTTAAACCAGGCTCTTAAGGCCCAAGGACTGATGAAAAGGGACAAGGACTATGTGGTGAAGGACGGCGAGGTTATTATCGTCGACGAATTCACCGGCCGGCTGATGTTCGGACGCCGTTACAGCGATGGCCTGCACCAGGCCATTGAGGCCAAGGAAGGCGTCAAGATCGAGCGGGAATCCCAGACTCTGGCCACCATCACCTTTCAGAATTACTTTAGAATGTACGATAAGCTAGCCGGTATGACCGGTACGGCAGAAACCGAGGAGCAAGAGTTTAAAAAGATTTACGACCTGGATGTGGTGGTTGTTCCGACCAATAAACCGATGGTGCGAAAAGATATGGCCGACGTGATTTATAAAACGGAGCAGGCCAAGTTTCGTGCGGTAGTCGATGAAATCGCAGAAAGGCATGCCAAGGGCCAGCCGGTTCTGGTTGGCACCATCTCTATTGAAAAATCAGAAGTGTTAAGCGGTATGCTGAAGCGCAAAGGGATCACGCACCAGGTACTAAATGCCAAACATCACGACAAAGAGGCGGAGATCGTGTCTCAAGCCGGGCGGTTCGGCGCCGTGACCATTGCCACCAACATGGCCGGTCGTGGTACCGACATCGTGTTGGGCGGCAATCCTGAGTTTCTGGCCCGCCAGGAGTTAAGGAAGAGTAACCAAAATTTCGAAACAGCGGGTGAAATCACGGGAGTTCCGCTCGAAACAGATGACCACGCTTATCAGGCCTTGCTCGAGAAATACCGGCGGCAGGCTGAAGAGGAGCGGCAGCAGGTGGTGGGGCTTGGTGGACTGCACATCTTTGGTACGGAGCGCCATGAAAGCCGGCGGATAGACAATCAGCTGCGCGGACGCTGCGGGCGGCAGGGCGATCCCGGTTCCACCCAATTTTACAGCTCTCTGGAAGATGACCTGATGCGCCTGTTCGGTTCGGATAATATTTCGGGTATCATGGACCGCCTCGGCATTGAAGAGGATGTGCCGATCGAGCACGGCATGATTACCAAATCCATCGAGACAGCCCAGAAGCGTGTGGAGAACCGCAACTTCGACACCCGCAAGCACGTGCTTGATTACGATGACGTGATGAACCAGCAGCGGGAACTGATCTACGCCCAGCGGCGCCAAGTCCTTACCGGGGAGAATTTGAAAGGCAATATCCTGGATATGATTGAAGCCTGTATCCAGCGGGCGATCGGCTCTTTCGCCCCGGAGGGGGTTATACCCGAAGAATGGGATTTACAAGGACTTTTGGAATATGCCGAACAGTATTTCCTGCCAGCCCACACGCTTACCCCAGAAGACCTGGAAGACATGGGCCGCAAGGAGCTGCAGGAATTCCTAGTAGAAAAGTCACGTGAGGCTTTCGAGGCCAGGGAAGAGGAACTTGGTTCGGAAACCATGCGCCAGATTGAACGAACGGTTATGCTCCGCATCGTTGATGAGAAGTGGATGGACCACCTGGATGCCATGGATCAGTTGCGCGAGGGTATTAACCTCCGTGCATACGGACAAAAGGACCCCCTCATTGAATACAAGTTTGAAGGCTACGAGATGTTCCAGAACATGATTGATACCATCCAGGATGATGTGGTCCGCTACATTTTCCGGGTTAAGCTGGCCCAGCCCCAGCAGGAGAAAGCCCGTCAGGTGGTGGAAAACCGCTATGCGGAAGAGGGGCAGAGACAGCCGGCCCGCCGGGAAGACAAAGTGGGAAGGAATGACCCGTGCCCCTGCGGCAGCGGTAAGAAGTACAAGAAGTGCTGCGGCCGGGAGACAGCGGTTTAAATAGCAAAAAGGTAGGTGTGCCATGTGTTTGCAGAATTAAAACGGGACCTGGAGCCCATTGGCAGACGGGTTGAAGATTTGAGGGTTTCTCTTTGACATAGCTGAAAAAGGGAATGAGATTGATCGTTTGGAAAAGCAAATGCTGGCTGAGGGTTTTTGGGACGAGTCCGAGAAAGCCCAGAAGGTGGTCCAGCAGGTGTCAGCATTGCGTGATAAGGTCTCTGTCTTTGAGCTGTTAGCCAGAGATTTTGAGGAACTGGAAATACTCTGTGAGCTCGGTGAGGAGGCTGGTGACCAGCAAATCGCCGTGGAAGTAAAGGAAGGATTCAATTCTGTCCTGCAAAGGGTCGCGGATATGGAACTGGCCGTGCTCTTAAACGGGCCCTACGATCGCGGCAATGCCATTCTGGCGCTGCACGCCGGGGCCGGGGGCACCGAGGCGCAGGACTGGGTGGAAATGCTCCTGCGCATGTACAGCCGGTGGGCTGAGCGGCGCCACTTTAAGGTTGAGATCCTGGATATGCTGCCAGGGGATGAGGCCGGTACCAAGAGTGCCACCATCGAGGTGAGCGGCTCTAATGCCTACGGTTATCTTCGTTCAGAAAAGGGGGTGCACCGGCTGGTGCGGATTTCCCCCTTTGACGCTGCCGGTCGTCGTCATACCTCTTTCGCCTCCGTGGACGTGTTGCCCGAGGTGGAGGATGATGTGGATGTACAGATTAACCAGGAAGATTTAAAGATTGATACCTTTCGCTCCGGCGGGGCTGGCGGCCAGCACGTCAACAAGACTGATTCAGCCGTCAGGATTACCCACCTACCTACCGGGATTGTGGTGAACTGCCAGAATGAACGTTCCCAGTTGTCCAACCGTGTGGTGGCCATGAAGATGCTTAGAGCCAAGCTGACCGATCTGGAACTGCGCAGGAAAGAGGCTGAAGTGGCCGCCCTGCGTAGCGACCATCAGGAAATTGCCTGGGGCAGCCAGATCCGGTCCTATGTATTTCATCCGTACAGTATGGTCAAGGATCACCGTACCGGGGAAGAAGTGGGCAATGTCAATGCAGTAATGGACGGGGAAATAGACTCCTTCATCTCCGCCTACCTGAGGAAAAAGGCCCGCAGCCGGGGGTAATAAAATACAGCCTTGAAGAAGCTCCTGAGGGAGCTTCTTTTTTTGCGAATTGTAAAGAGCTACGCGCTATTTTAAGCTTTGCTGCAAGCAATGCACCCAGGTGCTTCGTTCACTCCGGATAACCCCATGCCCGCAGGTTTGTGGTTATAGGGCTACCAAGTTATTGTCTAAAAACCTACATTTCTCCGCATGATAAAGCGTAACTGATAGAATGAAATTTTCGCTTGTATGAGATGGAGCTTTGATGAAAACAATTTACGAGATAGCAGGTGTAAGCCTGGGAGTACTGCTGGTTGCCCTGGGGTTGGACATGTTCCTGATCCCCAACAAAATTGCAGCCGGGGGTGTCAGCGGTATCGCCACCATTCTCCATTATCTGGTTGGGGCGCCAGTCGGGGCTGCCATCCTCGTTCTTAACTTACCCCTCTTTGCCATGGGTATTTATCGCCTGGGACTTCGTTTTGGTTTTCGTTCCTTGTATGGCACAATCACGCTTTCACTGGCGGTGGACCTACTGGCCCCGGTATTGCCGGTACCAACCAATGATATCCTGCTGGCCAGCCTTTACGGAGGCGTTTTGACGGGGTTGGGTATGGGGCTTGTCTTCAGATCCAGGGGGACTACCGGGGGGACCGACCTGGCAGCCATGATTCTGCGCACTTATACCGGGGTAAACATCGGCCAACTGCTGTTTCTGGTGGATGGCGCTGTGGTTTTAGCCGCGGGGGTTGCCTTTCGTTCGGCAGAGCTGGCCATGTATGCCCTGATCACTATTTTTATCATCGCCTGGCTGATTGACGTGGTGCAGGAAGGGCTCAGCTATGCCAAGGCTTTCCTGATTATCTCCGAACGTTCGGGTGAAATAGCTGAGGCGATCACGGCTGACTTGGACCGGGGCGCTACCGCCTGGCACGCACAAGGTGTCTATACCGGCGCCCGGAGGGAGGTTCTGCTTTCGGTAGTCAACCGCGCGGAGGTCAGCCGTCTCAAGGAGATCGTGCATGGGGTGGACCCGCGAGCCTTTGTAATCCTGGCCGATGTGCATGAGGTCCTCGGTGAGGGGTTCAAGGAGTACAGGTAGGTGTTGCATTTTCATCGTATGGTGAATTATGGCTATTTAATTAAATTATGAGTGCGTTGTAACCTCACAGGTTGCTGGGTTAATTTGTTCTTTTCTGCCTTTATGAGAAGGATTAGCACAATTTCCGTCGAATACCTAAGTCGAATATCTATGTGATATGTAGATAAGGTGCCTTATGTCAACCAGTGATTGAAGAAGCGAGGTGCGGCGGTTGATCCAGTTGTACAATGTGACCAAAACTTATGACAACGGAGTTAAGGCTCTCTCCGACGTAACCCTGCGAATACACAAGGGTGAGTTTGTTTTTCTGGTTGGACCCAGCGGAGCCGGCAAATCAACCCTGACGAAACTGCTTTCCCGTGAGGAATTGCCCAGCCGTGGCCAGGTCATTTTGGATGGTAAAAGCCTGATACGTATGAGACCAGGCGAAGTTCCCTACCTGCGCCGCAAAATTGGGATGGTGTTCCAGGATTTCCGCCTGTTGCCCCAAAAGACGGTATTTGAGAACGTGGCCTTTGCTCTTGAGGTAATCGGAGCCTCAAAAAAGGATATTCATAAGTCAGTCCCAAAGGTGCTTTCAATGGTGGGTTTGCCCGATAAAGCCGGTGTTTTCCCCAACCATCTCTCGGGGGGAGAGCAGCAACGGGTTTCCATCGCGCGAGCACTTGTTAACAACCCGTTTTTAATTATCGCCGATGAGCCAACAGGTAATTTGGACCCGGAAACTTCATGGGATTTGATGAAGCTGCTTTTGGACATCAACCTTCGCGGCACCACCGTCATTATGGCTACCCATGCCTGTGATATAGTGGACGCTTTGAAAAAACGTGTTCTTGAGCTGACCGGCGGCAAGCTGGTGCGGGATGAGAAAGAAGGTGCCTACCGCTGTGAGGCTTAGCACCATCAATTACTATTTTCGTGAAGCCTTCCAGTCGGTTTTGCGCAACAGTTGGCTATCAGTGGCCTCGATAGGGGTCGTTGCAGTTTCCCTGTTGATTTTGGGCAGTTCTCTTCTGCTGGTGCTTAACGCCAACAGTATCGCTGCCAATCTGGAGTCCAGTGTTGAAATAAGCTTGTTTCTGAAAGAGGAGACAAGCTCTGACGAGATCGAGGCGCTGGAGAAAGAGATCAAGGCCATGCCTGAAGTGACTGAAGTTAAATTTGTCTCAAAAGCTCAAGCCCTCGAAGAAATGAAAAAAAACTTTGGTGATAAACAGGATATTCTGACCGGTCTGGAGGAAAAAAATCCTCTACCGGATGCTTTGCGGATCAAAACCAGTGTGGTCGACCAGGTAGCGCCGCTGGCCTACCAACTCGAATCCTTTGATGCCGTTGATCAGGTGCGTTACGGGCAAGGTGTCGTGGAGAAATTGCTGGCGCTCAGCAAGTGGGTGCGGACCGCCGGGTTGGTGACGATGGTTCTTTTGGGAATTGCGGCGGTTTTCCTGATTGCCACCACCATCCGCCTTTCTGTTTTTGCCAGGCGTAAAGAAGTAGGAATTATGAAGATGCTGGGGGCTACAAACTGGTTTGTGCGCTTCCCCTTTCTGCTGGAAGGGATGTTTCTTGGCCTGACCGGCTCATTACTAGCGGTTGTAGCCGTCTATTACGGGTATCTTTCGCTAATTGGCAGTATTGAACTTTCGTTGCCTTTTATTCAATTGATTAGCGACCGGAGCCTGCTGGTTCCTCTGGTGGAGTCCCTGCTGGGTCTGGGCCTGGTCATCGGGGTAGCCGGCAGTATGATCAGTTTGCGTAAGTTTTTAAATACTTAGGAACCAGGAGTGATTGATTTGGTTGCAGGCGTGATCAAGAAAAAGGTGTTGCTCATTGCGATGGCGCTGGTTTTCCTGTTGGGTGCCGGTATCGCCTTTGGTGATGAACTGGAAGACCAGTTGCAACAAACTAGGGAGCAGCTTGACCAGAAGAGGTCCGAGACTGATCAGGCCAGAGGGGTGGTAAATGACTACACCAGCCAGGTCGCAGTTCTCAGCCAGTCAATCAGTGAAAAATCTGTACAAATCAAGGATCTGGAAGGGGGCCTGGCGCAGGCCCGGAATAACCTGGCCAGGCTTGAGGAAGAGCTTGAGGATGCCCAGGTTAAGCTCGATCAAAGTACCGAGGTTCTAAACGAGCGCGTTCGCAATGTCTACGAGATGGGCAATGTCAGCTACATGGAAGTCCTATTTGACTCCAAGGACTTTAGTGATTTTATTAGTCGTTTTGAACTGCTCAGCAGGGTGGTTCAACAGGATGTATCCACCATTGACCAGGTGAAGGCAGACCGCGAAAGGCTCAGCGCCAAAAAGGACGACCTCGATTTCCAAAAGGAAAAAATGGAAAAAATGATTGCCGAGCAGGAATCCGCCCGCCAGGAACTGGCAGTTAAGCAGGGTGAAAGAAATGCTCTTTTGAGCGAGGCCAAGGACAATATGTGGGATCTCGAGGCAGAGGCAGCCCGCCTGGAGGCACAGGAGCAAAATATCCTGAGAGAGATTGCCCGCAGTCGTTCCAATGACCGGCCGCAATCCGAGGGTGCCTTTGATTGGCCGGTGCCCAGTTGTGGCGATATATCCTCCTACTTTGGCCCTCGTATCCACCCCGTTTATGGAACCAGCCGCATGCACAACGGGATTGATATCCCAGGCGGTTATGGAGTCACGGTGGTGGCAGCCCAGGACGGAGTTATCATCGACGTGAGCTATATGGATGGTTACGGCAATGTTGTGATGATTGACCACGGTGGCGGACTGACCACACTTTATGCCCACCTGTCCTCCCAACTGGTTGGTTATGGTCAGGAAGTTCAGCGAGGGGACGCTATTGCCAGAATAGGCAGTACCGGTCTTTCCACCGGGCCGCACCTTGATTTCTCAGTGAGGGTGGACGGGACCCCGGTTAACCCGCTTAATTATTTTTAGTATGAATAAGCTTTAAGATCGAACTTAAAGGACCGGACGCAAGCCGTTTCTTTAACAATACAATACTAGGGATGTCAGGTGGTATGCCCTGCTAGAGGAACTGCCTGAAAGCGTGAGGCCACCGGTGTCAACGGTGGTCTTTGTTCTTGTTTAGCGTTGTAGGTACATGGGTTCCTCAAGGCTAATATGTTTTTTCTTGGTGCAAAATATTAGGCGTGCGGGGCTTGATATTGGACATGTTTACCAGATTGTAGTAGTATAATAACGTATGTACAAAGATTAGGGCGGTGCATCTATTTGGAATCTAAGGAATCCTTCTTCAGGCTCAGAGGCGGCAGGCTATTTTCGGTCCTGGCGGTTTTGATTGTAATCGTCTTTCTGGCTGGGGGAGTTCTCCTGGCCACCAATTATAAACACCTGGGCAACCTGGTGAAGGTGGTTACCTTGGTCCGGACACAGTCCCTGCAGCCGGTTGATGCGACCCAGTTGGTGGACGGGGCCATTAAGGGGATGGTTGGTTCTTTAAACGACCCCTACTCGGTTTATCTTGACCCCAAAACTTTTGCCCAGCTTAATGAGCAGATTAAAGGTTCCTTTGGAGGATTGGGCATTCTGGTGGGTGTCAAAGAGCAGTACCTGACGGTGGTTAGAGCCTACCAGGGGACACCGGCTGCTAAAGCGGGCATCGTTGCCGGAGACGTTATCAGTAAAATCGATGACCATGACGCCGAAGGGATTGATTTGGAAACCGCGATCAGCCTCATGCGCGGGGAAGTAGGATCTAAAGTTACCCTCACCATTGACCGTAAAGAAATAACCGAGCCCATGCAGTTCACCAGAGAGCTAATCAGAGAGGAAATCAGCGTTCCCACCGTAGAGAGTCAGGTGCTGCCGAACACGGCTATTGGCTATGCAGTGATCAGCCAGTTTACCGAGCACACCTCCGAGGAAATGAAGGAAAACCTGGCCAAATTGCAAAAAGAGCAGGTTAAAGGCCTGATTCTGGATCTCAGGGACAACCCTGGCGGAGAGCTTGTCGCCGCAGTTAATGTGGCCAAGAATTATATCCCGAAGGGTCCTATTGTCTTTATCGACTACCGCTTTGGCAGGGACCAGGAGTTCTCCTCTGAGGGCCGGACGGCTCAGCTACCTCTGGTGGTGTTAATTAACGGGGGCAGCGCTAGTGCGGCAGAAATTCTGGCCGGGGCGGTAAAAGACACCGGTGCGGGGACTCTGGTTGGTACCAAATCCTTCGGCAAGGGGATTGTGCAAACCGTATTTCCCCTTAGTAACGGGGCTGGGCTGAAACTTACCACAGCCCGCTATCTCACTCCCAACCGTAGTGACATCCACGAAAAAGGAATTCTACCGGACGTGCTGGTGCAGCCAGGGGAGAATGATGTCCGTGACATACAGCTCGACCGGGCTATCGAATTAATAAAGCAAAAGATTGCGGGTTAAAGTTTTAAGGCCGTGGGCTCCCCCCGCGGCTTTTTTACATGACCTGGAATGAGTACTGAGGATATGGCTGGAGTAAGCAAGCAGGGTTTACATTTTATGAACCAGCCCACAATGTTGTTTTCAAGATAGTGGAATAGTTTTTTGCCGGAGCTTCCGATGAGGTGAAAGATATTGTTTCCCTTCCTAGATATAATTCCGCTGATCCTGCAATCTTTTCTCGGCGCCTTTATGGACCCGCAGTTTTTAGCTATTTTCCTGGTGGTGCTGGTATTAATCGCCGTCCAGTACAGACGTATGGAAAAGGCGCGGGAAAGCTTTTTTGGGCGGGGCGCCAGGCGAATTTACCCGAGTATCCTGGCCGCTGCCGGTTTTGGTCTGCTGGGGGGATTAGCCGGCAGCATTGTGATGGTTTTGATCGGACTGACGCTTTCTGAATCCGGGCTGATGTACCTGTGGCCGGTAGCAATCTTATTGATGCTGATAAATATGCGGTTTTTGTGCTTTTCTTATGCCGGCGGGGTGTTGGCGTTGGCTAACCTGACCCTGGGGTTTCCAGATATTAACGTGCCGCAGATTATAGCCCTGGTCGCTGTATTGCATATGGTGGAGAGCCTTTTAATCCTGGCCAGCGGACACCTGGGGGCGGTTCCGGCCTACATCAAAGGGCAGGGTGGGAAGGTTACCGGCGGCTTTACGCTGCAAAAATTCTGGCCTATTCCTATAGTTGTACTGGCAGTTATGACCGGCGGCACGGTTGAAAACGGAATCAATATGCCCGGCTGGTGGCCGCTACTCAAGACGGGTGTACCAGGTAATCCCCAGGACCTGGTATATGCGCTGTTGCCTGTAGTGGCTGGTCTCGGTTATGGTGACATTGCCACGGCCAGGAGTCCTCAGGAAAAAAGCCGCCTAACCGCACTATTCCTGGGGGGCTACAGCCTGACCTTGCTGGTTTTGGCCGTATTGGCCCAGCAGAGTGAGACATTGGCGCTGGCAGCGGCTTTATTCTCCTTTTTGGGCCACGAGGCGGTTATTTATGCAGGGCGGAGGATTGAGTCCAGGGGGACCCCCCTGTACGTGCCACCTGAGCAGGGAACCAGGCTGCTGGACGTGCAACCAGAGGGCCCTGCTTGGCATGCGGGCTTGCGTTCCGGAGATGTAATCCTGGCTTTGAACGGCGAAACAGTGACCGGGCGTGATGATTTATTCCAGCGACTGAGGGGTTCCTTATGGCCCGTGTTGGTAGATTACTTCAGCCACGCAGCAGGGGGAAATCGGCAGGCTACCTTGCGGCCGCCAGGCCCGGGGCTGAACTGGGGTCTGCTTCCGGTGCCCGAAGAGGACGAGGACCAGTACGTCGAAATGCTGACGACCGGGCCATTGGGGCGGTGGCTGCAGCGATGGTGGGATAAAATTAGAAGTTGACACATTTAAAAAAATGGGGATATAATCATTATAGAAGTAGGCCATGGAGGCCTTGACAGGGTTAAACATCAGGTTGTAAAACAAGGCCACGAAGGACCTGTCCCCCTGGGATAACCCTTGGTGGTTTTTTTCAAGGGAGGTGTGCTTTGTGTGCGAAGCGAATGCTTACTTGAGAAAGCAGGGCGAAGAAGATGAACTATTCCTGGAGATGGTTGACCGTGTGCTCCCCCGCGAAGACGGTCTGATGCTGGAGGATATCTTTGGTAGAAGGAAAATTATCAAGGCCAAGATTGTGGAGTTGGCTCTGGTAGATCATAAAATAATTTTGGAGCGGGAATAACAGGCGGATTTAATTCCACGGAATACCGGGCTCTACCGGCGCCGTGGTTTTTATTTGGGAAAGGTTGGAGGCAAAGCAACGATGAATCCGGTAATTTACCGCCCGGACCACAACTTGAGCGAGATAAAAAGCCTCGCCGATCTTAAAGACCTGACCTTACAATGCACTCGCTGTGCACTGCGGGAAGGCTGTTCCGCTGTGATTTTTGGAGAGGGAAATCCGCAGGCGCGGTTGATGCTGATCGGTGAGGGACCCGGGGCGGATGAAGACCGGCTAGGGCGGCCTTTTGTGGGCCGGGCCGGTCAGTTGCTGGATAAAATTCTGGAAGCCATCGGCCTGGAGAGGTTTGCCCACACTTATATAGCCAATGTGGTTAAATGTCGTCCACCCGGCAACAGGGCGCCGCGACCGGAAGAGGCACAGCAGTGCCTGCCCTGGCTCTACCGGCAGATTGAGCTAATTTCCCCCGGCATTATCGTCCTTTTAGGAAACAGTGCGCTGCAAAACCTGGTTGACCCGGATGCCAGGATTACACCAATGCGAGGTCAGTGGCTGGTGAGTAAAAGCGGCATTAAAATCATGCCCACCTTTCACCCATCCGCCCTCTTGCGGGACCCTGGCAAGAAACGTCCAGTATGGGAAGATTTCCAGAAAGTAAGAGACGAATTCCTGAAACTTATGCCAAGCCTAGATTAATTAGGTCCAAAAAAGCGCAAACTTCAAAAAAATTAATATTAACCTCCCGGTACATAAAAGGTTCGTGGTTAATGCCTTGTATCAGGAGGTTATTTTTGTCTTTTACTAAGCGGGAGCATTTTTTACCTCAGTAGAACAGAGCCCTTCATGCATTTCTTCGACGGGAGAAAATTCCATATCAGGCCATGCTGTAAGTCCTTCTTTTCTGGCTTGGTTCAGCAGGGCGATATAGCGCCGCTCAGCTGCGTTGATTTTGAAAATAGCATATTCGGCTAGGTCCCCATCGATGTAATCCATTTCCTTTAGGGCCTGCCGCCATTCCTCACGAGCGTTTTGCACAGCGATGTCTAGTTGAAGTGTTGATGTCTTTTCCACCACCATTATTTCCCTTATGCGGGACATTTCTATTATAGGTATTGTTTTCAAGATGGACATAAATTTCATCCTAATCACCTCCTCCTTATTATATTTTTTACCTAGTGGAAAGAGAAGGGGCTTCTACAATAAGATACATTAATTCCCAAATATTTCTTCCGACCATTCGTTCATTATTTAGACATCATTTTAAATATCAGCAAGAAAAACAAAGGGGTGATTGGTTTGAATAATTTAGAAAGCAGTAGCAGGAGAGAAAAATTAATCATAATCCTGTTTATCATGACCATCGTCCCTTCTCTTCATGCGTGCGGTAAAAAGGAACCGCAGAGAAAGCCGGTCAGTAACGGCGGTGGCCAGGAGATAAAAATTGCGGTTAGCCTGGCCAGCATGGAGAGGACGGCAACCAGATTATCAAGAAGACCATGACCGGGCGTACGGGACAAAATGGACAACAGAGCAAACAAAAAGTGGCCAGGGTGGCGGTGGACAAAGTGGAGGTGACAGCGGAAAGTTAATTGATTGTAACTTGTGGACGCATTCTAAAAGACTTTCATGCTCTGATGGCGCCAAATTAGAGCATGAGATAATTTATTAATTTTATATTTTCTTAAAAAATTATAATCTATTAATCAAAGCAGGCCAATGCAACAGAACCCGTCAGGAGCAAGTGGCCTGCTTTGTGTTTTTTCTTTAACTCCTAAGAACCCTTAAAGGATTTTTATGCATTTCATGGAATATAATTAGGATTATTTTACCAAACCGCACCATCTAGTTTTTTACCAGGGGGAAGGCTGAATCAGCGATTAAATTGAGGGAGGTGATAAAAGGATCGTTTGTTAGGCCGGAAACAACTGCATTAATAGCATTCAATCCATTAATTAATTACTAAAGAAGAACAAGTACAGATTGTAACAATTGCATTTTTAGTTTTATGGTGATTGGCAATAGTGCTGTCTTTAAATTATTTCTGTGTTTAAAAGGCAGCGTATGACTTTTTTCGGAAGGAGGATTTATTTTGGTAAGGAAACTTCTATTAATTACTACCCTGGCTTTGACGTTGGCGCTAATGTTGTCTGGAACCTCCTTTGCCTCTCTTTCAATCCAGGATATGGCCACAAGTGAGTCCGTTTATAAGGCTGAAACAGGATTGGGAGGCTTGGATAATTTTAGATTTAGTCCGGGGGATTTGACGCCCGGGGATAAGCAAGTGTTGGGAGAAATAGACAGTATGAACGGACAGGGAAGCACCCCCGCCGCTTCATTACTCCCGTCCACCACTTTTAAAGAAGGAACTGCACTAAGCGGAGTATGGAGCCCGTGGCCGTTTTTAGAAGGCTATTATATGACCTGTACAACCACCGATTCATATGGAGGCGTTTGGTTTGGTACTGATGGAGAAGGGCTTTGGTATTTCTTTAAAGGTGAATGGTATTACTTTACAGTATCAAATACAAGCGGTTATCTTCCCAGCAACAGTATAGTATCCGTTACCTATGACTCCTCAAGGAATGTTTTGTACGCCGGAACTAATGACGGTCTTTTCTGGATGTATTTACCCAGTTTCACTTACAATTCCCGCCAATCATCAACTCCGGAACGTAACTTTATTTATTCAGTAGCACCAAGTCCAGACGGGAATGTCTATTGCGGAACAAAATCGGGTGTGTTGTACGGCAGTATTGACAGCTTAGCTTCCTGGTATGTTTACACTACCGAATCAACTAGTTATCAACTGCCCTCAGATTACATTTGGTCTGTTGCGGTTGACAGCAGCGGTACAAAGTGGTTCGGCACCAATGGATATGGACTGGCGAGGATGAACAGTAGCGGTTGGACCACGCTGAGTTATAACAATGGTTACCTTCCAGATGACCGCGTTTGTAGTTTGGCTATCGACAATCAAGGGTATATTTGGGCCGGTACGTGGGGCGGAATCTTCTACTGTAAGAGTGACGACTATGGCTACTATTATTCTACAAGCAATCCGGACATAAATTATGTATATGGTATCGCTTTTGATGACAACGATAAAGTCTGGTGGGCAAGTCACGGCGGCGCCTGCGCCTTAGACCGTGTCACCAAATCAGCGTGGGTGTTCAATACCGGCAATTCTTTAATTCCTTCTAATGAAGTATGGGGAATTGCGGCCGACAAACAAAAACGTATCTGGCTTGCGACATATGGAGAAGGGGTCGGAGTATATCAGGATAGGCCCACAGTTAAAAGCGTAACGCCTTCTGCCGGAGCAACAAGTGTTCCCCTTAACACCACAGTAAAGGCGACCTTTTCTCAGGACATGAAGTTAAGTACGTTCAGCAATGCATCTTTCTCTCTGAAAAACGGAACCGCCGCTGTACCGGGGAGCGGCACCTATAATTCTGCGACCAGAACAGCGACATTTACACCGAGTGCAAACCTTTTGGCGGGTGTAACCTACACGGCCACCATTGATACATCTGTAACCAATGACACCAATGTGGGTATGGCGTCTAATTATCAGTGGACGTTTACCACCGTGGCACCAAGCGCGCCTGAAGTAATCGAAAAGCAACCGATCGGTACGGGCGTTGCCACCAGTGCAAAGGTTACGGCCAAGTTTAGCAAGGATATGAATGCGTCTACAATCAGCACCAGCACGTTTACAGTGACTGAGGGCAGCACCCCGGTAGCAGGTACTGTTACCTATGACAGCTCAATCAGGACGGCCACCTTCAGCCCATCTACGGCGCTGAAAAACGGTGCCACCTACAGCGTTAAGGTAAGTAAGGACGTCAAGGATAATACTGGCGCCGGGATGACAGCGGATGCCACCTGGAGCTTTACTACGTTGTGCAAAGCAGCTACTCCGACAGCGACACCGGGTGGGGGAATATATAGTTCAACGCAATCAGTCTCACTGAGCACGGCAACCACAGGGGCTGTGATTTACTATACAGATAACGGCAGCACACCCACTACCTCAAGCAAACCGTACACTACATCAATAAATATAGCTGCCACCACAACCATTAAAGCCGTTGCGGTCAAGTCCGGGTGTGCCGACAGCGACATCGTAACCTTCCAGTACACCATAAATACTGGTCCTCCAGTGACCATAAGCTTGCTTCCAGGTACTGGGACCTATGGGTTGAACCAGTCCTTTGATGCAGAGGTAGTAATTATTGAAAGTATTACAAACCTTTCCGGTGTTGAGCTCCACCTGAGCTTTGACCCGTCAGTGCTTAGCTGTGAGGTCACTGCTGCAGGTTCTTCCTTGAACACAAACTGGTTGGAGCTGAACAAAAGCATAGACAATACTACCGGAAAAATAGACCTTGCTTACGGAACATTAAAAACTGAGGGACTAATCAGCGGCAGTGGGCTAAAAGTGGGCAAGCTTACTTTTAAAGGGAAAGTTAAAGATACCGGCAATGTGAGCTTCAACTTTGACGCCAGCACCAACAGAAAAACCTTTTATCAGGTAAAAGAAGGAAGCAGCTCTGTTGATAAACAGTTCTCTGGTTCTACAGGCGGTTCCTATCTTATTCAGGATGCGGGCAAAATCAGCGGAAGCATTGCTCTATCCCCGTTACAATCAAAGGGTGACTTGGCTGGCTACAACGTCACCCTGGATGGCACATCAAAAGTTGCTGTAACAACCGCATCAGGTAACTTTACCCTGGATAACGTTTCTGCCGGCACTTACCCGGTATCTGTCAAGATACAGGGTTATACTCCTGTTACTTGGAACAACGTAGTAGTAGTCAGTGGTGCTGAAAAAGTGCTTTCTTCAGTAACCCTTCTGGGCGGTGACGCAACTGGCGACGCTAAAATTAACTTGAGTGACTTTGGAATACTATCCGATGCATTCTCAACAATGCCGGGTAGTGGAGGTTGGGATCCGCGAGCTGACTTTAACGCCGATAACAAGGTCAACCTTACGGATTTCGGAGTATTGTCAGACAACTTTGGTAAGACGCTAAATCTACCAACCGGCATTATGGCTCAGTAGTAGCCCCTGGTTGCAAGCCTAATTTCAAGGTATCCCCCGTGGACTGTAGTTGCGGGGGATACATTCTATCCTCTTACGGGGTAATCAGGAAGTTATGACCCCCGGAATTGAATTCAAAGTTAAAGTTGTTATCGAAAATGTCGAAGATGTTTAAGGAGCCTCTTTCGATGTAAAGTATGTTCCTGAGATTATGACTGTGATTAAGTAGAAGACGCTTTTACATTTGGAACTCCCTTAGTGAACTTGATTGCTCCAGTTGAGGGTTTTTTCCTGAGGTCAAACAGACAAGTGTTGTTTCAGTTGTTAATGGAGTAATTGGTGATTATTCTTATAAAAGAGCGAAGCTATTTTTTTAAAGGGAGGGATAATGAAACCAGTATGCGCAAAAAACTTAAATCTTATTTACTGATTACAATGTTTTTGTTAAGTTCATTGTTTATCTTCACTGCATGGGCTCAGGCTGCGGAATCATCCATCGCCTTGGCGCCCGGCAGTGGTACCTATAACGCGGGTGACAAGTTCAACGTGGAAATTGTCATACCTGAGCAGGTGGACAGCCTGTCGGGGATCGAGCTGCATCTTGACTACGACCCGGGCGTACTGCAGATAAACGAGGCGGAGAGCGGCAAAGGCAGCTCACTTGGGAGCGCCGACTGGCTGGAGTTATTGAAAACGGTTGACAACAGTAGCGGGCGAATAGACCTGTCGTACGGGACACTAAAGAGCACCGCACTGGTAAGCGGAAGCAACCTCAAAGTAGGCGTGCTGAGCTTCACCGCCAAGGCTGCTGGGACCGGAAATGTGGCATTCGTGTTTGATGCGGCAGCCAATCGCAACACCTTCTACCAGGTGAAGTCTGGCGGGGTATCGAGCGACAAGGCATTCAGCAGCCACAGCGACGCGATCTACACGGTGGGTTCATCTCCGGTGCAGGGCTCTGTTGTTGGCAAAGTCCTGCTTGAGGCACGAAGCGACCATGCGGGTGTCAGTGTTAATTTGATGGACCTGTCAGGTGAAGTTGTGGCGGAAACCACTACGGACAGCGCGGGCAGTTATCAAATTGAAGTAATGCAACCCGGCCATTACTACCTTGCGTTACACCGCGCACATTACCTGCGTGGAAAAGTCGGCAGTATAAATGTTGAAACCGGCAAGCCATCCAATATAGCCCAACAGGTACTGACAGCGGGTGATATTGTTGAAAGCAACAAGATAGACCTGTTCGACCTGGCAAGCCTGGTGATGTCTTATAGTTCAGCTACAACCGACAAGACCGTTGACCTTAATGATGACGGCAAAGTGGATTCCAGCGACCTATATATAATAGGAAAGAATTATAGCATGTGTGGACAGACGGTAACACCTTAATCAGAAGGTTAACCAGTTGTCAAGTACTTATCAGGAGTGGGTAATATGCGAATTGGAGTGCTTGTAAAAAGATTATTTGTTTTACTGACCGTCATTGTGTTGGCAATGCCTGTCGGTGAGGCGTTTTCTTTTCAAGACGAAAATGCAATAAAAATTTACCGCAATGAACAGGGAGCTGCATCTCTACTGACCGGTGATCTGGGACGCCTGAATGAAACTGGGTCTCAAGCGGTTTCTAAAGCTTTAACAGATAAAAGTCAACTGCTCGAGATTGACCCAGCCTTTGATTTTAAAAGCATGAAAGTGATAAAAGATAATATTGGCATGACCCACATAAAACTAAAGCAAACATACAGCGATATTCCCATTTATGGGAAAGAAGCGATCTTGCACCTTGATGATGCATCAAATATACTAGGGATTACAGCGAATTTGGCAAAAAATGGCACAACTGAAACTGTTGAAGGCGTTGCTATTAGCAACGAAGATGCGATTGAGCTTGCTGAAGACGCTGTTAACGCTCCTTCGTTAATTGAAGAAAGAACGTCGGAATTGATGTGGTATGAATTTGACGAGAAATTGGTTTTAATCTATGTTGTCCGCGTGAATTTCTTAGGTGAAAAGCCTGGTCAGTGGTGTGTTTTTGTAGATGCGGAAACCGGCCAGATATTGAAAAAGATAAACGGGCTAAAATATGAAACTCAGGCAATAGGATCAGGCATCGGTGTCCTCGGTGATGTGAAAAGCCCGCTTGATATTTCAGTTGGCAGTACAGTTTACCAAATGAAAGATATGATCAGAAATATTCAAACCTATGACATTTTTAACAACTATAACGAGGAAGCAGCAACCTCAATAATAAAAAGTTCTGATGACTTTTTTGACGAGCCAAGGCAATATGCTGGTGTGGACGCCCACTTTTTTAGCGCTCTAGCCAATGATTTTTATGAAAACCATTTTGGCCGGAACGGGGTCGAGGGTAACGGCGACCTGTTGAAGTTGATTGTACACCTTGGGACAAATTATGAAAATGCTTTTTGGTATGCTACTCCAACCGGAGGTAATAGAATATTCTTTGGTGACGGCAACGGAGTAACAACAAAACCGCTATCAGACAGCATTGAGATTGTAAGTCATGAATTCACGCACGGAGTAACTGAATATACCTGCAACCTCGAATATGCCTACCAGTCGGGGGCATTGAATGAATCACTATCCGATACCTTCGGTATGTTAATCGAGGGAGAGTATGAGGGCTCTTTTGATTGGCTGATTGGAGAAGATTTCGGAGAAGTAATAAGAAGCATGAAGGATCCTGCACTTTATGGTCAGCCTGCCGATATGGATCATTATCAGAACCTGCCTTACTCCTATGATAATGGTGGAGTGCACATTAATGCGGGTATACCTAACAAGGCCGCTTATTTAATCATAACAGGCGTTGGACCTGAGAAGGCCGCGGAGATTTATTACCGGGCGATGTGCTATTACCTTACAACCACCTCTTCTTTCGTAGACTTTGCCAATGCCCTTCTGCAGGTTACAACCGACCTCTACGGTGAAGGTGGAGCAGAGTATGTTACCGTAAGAAACGCTTTTATAAGTGTCGGTATATTAAACGAAGTAATCCCACCCCCTGCTATTCCAACCGGACTGAGTGCCAGTGCTGGAGTTGATTATGTGACTCTGACCTGGACGTCAAATCCCGAAACCGACATATCAGGCTACAATGTTTATATCAGTGAGAATGACGTGCTGTATGATCAAATCAATATGGCGCCACTGGCGGAAACAACTTATAAAGTAGATGGCCTGACAACCGGGAAGGATTACTATTTTAAGCTCTCAGCGGTAAACACCTCTGGCGTGGAATCTGAAAAAACTGCCTCTGTGAAAGCTACACCGGCCATTGCAGCAGGGGAAATAACCGGCTCGATAATCCTACAGCCCTATCAAAAATCAGATTTGAGCGGATACAGGGTCAGTTTGCTGAGCAACGAGATTAGGGAAGCAGTAACTGTTTCAGATGGATCTTTTAATTATGTTGATGTAGCACCAGGAACATACCATGTTTTGGTAACGATTCCTGGTTATACTCCAGGCGCCTTGCTAAACGTAATAGTTGATTATAGCGCGTCAATTCAATTGTCGCCAATAGCGATGTACGGAGGGGATGCCAACAGCGACCAAAAAATTAATTTGAGTGATTTTGGAATTTTAGTCGACGCCTTTAATTCAGTGCCTGGTTCCCCCAACTGGAACAAATTAGCTGACTTTAGCGCCGACAATCAGGTCAACCTGAGTGACTTTGGCATTTTGAGTGATAATTTTGGGAAAGCCGCTGCTAACATGGTTTTATCGGAGTCGTGGTTATGGAAAAGCTTCAAAAAAATGCTCCCAATAGTGCAATAAAATACGTCAAACACTAGTATATTATTCCGCTACAGGAAGGAAATTTATGAACTTTCGCAGAATAATGTTTGTTGACGAATGCATATGGAAAAATGCTGCAGCTTGAGTACAGGGTTAAAGGAGGTATTTTGGTGCTGAATAGATTTCTGAGTTTAAGGAGGATTATTGTTGCCGTTCTTCCTTTATTGCTTGCGCTTTCTTTTATTTCCAGTCCCTCGGCAGAGGCGGCCACCAGTATCGGCATTTGCAGGTTGGACCAGGGAATCGACACTCAGGATACTAATGTAGATATTTCGAGTGAAGGGCAAGAATTTTCCGTTGGAATAATTGCCAGGGATATCAAAGACTTGGGCGGAGCGGATTTTGAAGTAACTTTTGATCCGTCAGTTCTTGAAGCTACTGGGGGAAGTATCGGTAAAATGAAGTTGACAGGCGCAGACGGTAAGGAAAGTTATGTAAACATTTTGCCGGTGCCAACCTACGGCGATAACGGAGTTGCTATTAATAATTCCACTGGCTCTGTTAAAATTGGCTTCGCCATCAATGCTGATCCGGATAAATTTCCCCAAGGGGTTGCTGGTGAGAGTGTGGTTCTTGCGGCAGTAGCCTTTAAAACTAAAAAAGCAGCTTCAACAGTTATCAGTATTGACGTTGATACTTTGTCCACCTGGAGTACAGTACAACCCATTGAAGGCTTTTCTACTATAAGCGCGACGGTCAAAGCGGAAAGCACAGAAGGTGAAGGAGGAAATTCCCAAACGCAATGCTCTGTGGAGTTGATTCCCAATAGCTTAACAAGCGAAGTGGGAAACAGCTTCGATGTTGAAATAGCTTTAAATGGGCAAGTAGAAGGGCTTTGCGGGATCGAATTGCATCTGGACTATAACCCCAGCGTACTGCAGTTAAACGAAACTGGGACCGTTATGGGGAGTTCGCTCGGCAGCGACTGGATGGAAATAGCCAAAAAGATTGACAACAGCAATGGTAGTGTAGACCTTGCATATGGGACGATAGCATCAGCCTCACTGGTATCAGGCAGTGACCTTGAGGTGGCTGTATTGAACTTCACTGCAAAAGCAGCCGGAACCGGCAAGGTTGAAATTGTATTTGATCAAGCAGCCAACCGGAACACCTTTTATCAGGTAAAAGCAGGAGGCTCCTCCAGCGACAATGAATTCAGCGGTCACAGCAACGGCATTTACACAGTAAAAAGCGATGATTCGTCCGGTAACACGGGCGCCAGTGGAAGTGGCGGTAGTTCAGGTCCCAGCGGAAGTACTTTTGCTACCAGCGGCAACACGGGTTCGGCGGTAACATCGCTTAAAGATATTACATCACACTGGGCACGGGGATATATTGAAGAATTAGTGAGCAAAAAAATCATTGCCGGTTATCCTGACGGAACATTTCAGCCGGAGCAAGCAGTCACGCGCGCAGAATTTATTAAGCTTGCATGTATCGGGCTAAATTTAAGCGACTCCAAGACAACATACAATTTTGCGGATGTTGGAGATGCGCACTGGGCCGTCACGTATATCAGCGCAGCGGCGAAGGCGGGCTTGATTAAAGGGGACGGGCTGAATTTCAACCCTGATAATGAAATCACCCGGGCGGAAGTAGCTGTTATAATAGCACGTGCACTGAAATTAAGCCAAGCCAATCAAGATATCTCTTTTACCGACTGGCAGGACTTGCCTGATTGGGCTGCAAGTGAGATTTTCGCAGTAAAAAGTGCAGGCATTATAACAGGCTATGAGGACAATTCGTATAGACCATTCAACTCTACCACCAGAGCGGAAGCTGCAACGATGCTTTGTAAGATTCTTCGAAATAACAATTGAGGAGGCGTTTAAGTGATTAGGAAAGTCAGTTGTCTGTTTGTATTCACGGTGATGCTGTTAGTTTGTGCTGGCCCTTTCTTTCCCGCTTCAGCAATAGCGTTGACAAGTACGGAAGGTGTTAACGTGACGGCAACCATAGTGGATTTTGGCTTCCAACCGTCAGAGGGCACATTCACGGTGGGCGAAACCTTTGAACTGGAAGTAACCATGTCTCCGGCCTCGTTAATTCAGGCAACGGAGTTTAAAGTTAAGTACGACCCGAATTACCTTTCAGCAGTACCCGTATCTTCGGGAGATAAAGGCTTGTATTTCCAGCCGGGCAGTCCATTTGCTGATATCGAATCTGTTAAAAACGAAGTGCTTTCGAATGCGGACGGCTCAAAAGACATCTGGTTTGTGGGAGCCTGGCTGGGAGCAACAACGTATACAAGTACGACAAATAATGTAATCGGTAAGATCAAGTTCCAGGTAGTTAAGGAAGGTTCCACAGACGTTGCTTTCAGTTTTAACCAGTTAGTTGATAATCAGGTGCTGGAAGTGCCAAGTCAAGGCAGTCCTGCCCACCTTACCCTTGTTGCTGGTGATGGTCCTGGAATAAGCATACTTTCAACAGAGGAAGTTGTGGCTCCCGGATTAGAATTTAAGGTTAAAGTATTTATCGAAAATGTCGAAGACCTTTATGCAGCCTCTTTCGATATAAAGTATGATCCGGAGAGACTTACTGCGGTCAAAGTAGAAGAAGGAGCTTTCGCAGTGGGAACTCCTTTAGTGAATATGATTGATCCAGTTGAGGGGCTTGTTTCCTACGGTCAAACAAAAATCGGCGCTGTTTCAGGCGTTAGCGGAGAAGGTGTTTTTGCATGGGTCACATTCAAGGCAAATACTGCCGAAGCCATAACCCAGCTTAACTTCCAGCCTACCGGCGACATGTTCTTCGATAGCACAGGGGCTCCTATGGAAAATGTAGCAATGAGCGGAGCTTCTGTATACGTGCAGAACAAAGGCGCCATTTACGGTACTGTTACTATGAAAAATATTAACGAAAAAAATAATATTGGCATTGATATAACTGTAACACCAACTGACCCCGTAAGGGAAACCGAAACAGGCCCCGGAGGTTATTATCAGGTTTCCGGACTAGCGGATAACTCTTATAAGGTTGTAGCTACCCGCTTAGGGTACCTGATGAGAGAATCAGATTATTATCCTTCAGCGGTCGGAGCGCCAGTCAATGTAAATCTGGAGTTGCTTTTTGGGGATGTTGATAATAATGATGTAATCAATATGGCGGATATCGTAGCCCTTGCTATTGTGTATAATAATTTACCGTCAGGTAAGGAGTACTATGACTATAATTACAACAATAAGGTAGACATGCAAGATCTGGTTAACATTGCATTGAACTATAACAAAAAATATGTTCCCAAATAGCCATATTGAATTATTCCCAATAAGGTGGTGGTGCTTTTAAACGAAATCAATGAGAGTATCACATTTTTTTAAAAGGAGGGTGAAATGAATCTGTATGTACAAATTTAGAACTTCTTTGCTGATTACCATGTTATTGTTAAGCTCATTGTTTATTTTTAGTGCATTTGCGCAGACTGCGGAAGATGTTACTGTATGGGCTGAAACAGACTCAGCGGCAGTAACGGTTGGGTCCGAATTTACTGTGTACTATAAGGTTGCTACTTCTCAGGAACTGTTTGGGGATAGTATTGATCTTGCCATTGACACAAACCTGGTTGAGGTTGTTAATACCCCAACTCCATGGACTCCCGGTAATTTCATACCTGGAGCTATAGCAATGGTTAACCAGTTAACTATTGACGATATAACTGGTGAAACCCTTGCCCAATGGGGGGAGACCAAATTAGCTCTTCCGGGTTTCAAAGGTACCGGAACCATAGCATCGGTACAATTGAAAGCAATCAAGGAAGGCACTTTCGATATTCCAGTATTTTATAAGAATAGCACAGATTACAGCATTCAATTGTTTGATACTACAGGTGCGGCACTCGCATTCACAGGAACGGGCTTATCAATTGACATTACTGAGGTGGATACCACTTCACCGGAAGTCTACATTGATTCTCCGGCAGACAACACTACTGTAACCACCGATAGCGTCAATATTACCGGTCATTATGTGGATGCTCATATTGACAGCATAGTGGCGGCCGTAAATAGCGGAGACTACACTGCAACCCTTAATACCGTGGACAATACTTATTCAGTGGAAGTACCTCTTAATGAAGGCGACAACCTTGTAACAGTCACGGCATATGACAAGAGTGGCAACACAGGGACTGCGACTGTCAATATCAAGAGTAAAACGCAAGTAGTCATATCCAACATGATCCTTACCAACAACGACGAGCCTATCACCAAGCCCTTTAAAGCCGAAGAAACCCTAGGGGTAACGCTGGAAGGGGAACCGGGCGCTGCAGAAAGCTACTTTGTGATCAAGGACATGAGCAACAGCTACGTCCTGGTTGAAGATTTGGTGGAAGAAGCAGCCAGCCCAGGTACTTATAAAGGCCAATACACCTTCAGCCCAACGGATCCCGAGCTTGACTTCGAGTATGCTCTGGTGGCGGGAGTCCTGAAAGATGAAAACGGCTTGGCCGGCAAGTACTTTGTCGAGCCGCAAGTGCTGCCTAACGATGCGGGTTATGCGGCCATTACGGATGCCTTCCTGGCTGAGATTACCGGAACCGGCCTGACCAGTTACCTGGCCTTAGGCGATGACCTGGCTATTGGCACAGGCGCTACCGCTAATAACGGTTACGTCCAGCAACTGGCCGGCAACCTGTCTCTTACGCTTAACAATCAGGGCCAGGCAGGCATGACCAGCCAGGGACTGCTTGACTGGGTAAACAATCCTGCCAACGCAGCAGCAATTGCAGCGGCCGATATCATCACGATCGATATCGGCGGCAAGGATATGGTCAACGCCATGTGGACCTACTACAGCGACCGCAACAAGTCTGTCCTTGACGCTGCGGCGGCCGGGATTGAGACCAATCTTGCCGGTGCGCTTGACAAGATCAAGGCCTTGAACGCTGACGTGCAGGTCTATGCGATGAATTACTTCAACCCGCTGCCGGGTGGTGACTTCACCGAGACCTACACCGCTAAGATGAACCAGTCCATCGCAGACGCGGCAGCTGCAAAAGGCGCTGTACTGGTAGACGTATACCAGGCCTTCGAGGGCAAAAACTGGGATTACTTCAATATGAGCGCCACCGGCTGTGTTATCTCGCTTGACCGTGTAGCTCCTGAGCTGAATGTTACTGCTGGCGAATATGCGACCAGCCTGAATGTGACTGTCTCAGGTACTGTATCCGACCAGTCGCCGGTTACGGTGAAGGTCAATGACAGTACAGTAGCAGTTGCTGACGGCCAGTTCTCCACTACGGTTACTATCTCCGAGGGCGCAAATACAATCACCGTTGTGGCAACCGATGCTGCCGGGAACAGCATCACTGTTGATAAAACAGTAAATTACAGCTCAGCAGTTCCGGAAATCAAGTTAGCCTACCACGACGCCAAGAAAACTGTAGGCTCCGGTAAAAATGTTACCATCTCACTGATCGGCAACAGCGGTTTGACGGCATCGTATTCGCTGGCACAAAAATCAGGAGACCCTGTTCCGACGGTTAATGGAGCTATAATGACCGAAGGTACTGTAAAAGGTCTTTACACAACTACCTATACTACCTATACTCCTCCGGATAATGTCGAGGCTACAGTTACGGTAACGGTATCTCTTAAAAACATGGTCAATGGTGTAGAAGTCACCAAGACTCTGAAAGATATCGTCATCGACACCAAGAAACCGGTCATTACTTCTTTAATTGTAACTGACCTTAATGGCAAAGAGGCTAAGCTGAGCGGAACTACCGAAGGCAACATTAAAGTGGACCTGTATAGTGTAACCGCTTCCGGTGACATACCTCTCAATACGGTAGCTTCGAACAGCGAGGGTGCTTTCGGGCATCCGGTCAAATTGAAGGATACCGTCAACAAGTACAAAGCAGTGGCAATTGATAGCGCGGGCAATTTATCAGAGCCCAAAACCGTTGAATTTAAGCTTGACACGGTTGGCCCGGCCTTCAAGGTAATCGCTACCCGCAACAATGGTACGGTAACTGCCGGTGTTTACGCATCAGAGCCGGTTCCTGCTGGTCTTGATGAAGTCAAGCTGGTAACCGGGGCGTCCGGGCCCGATGGTGTAAATGGATTTACCTTGGATCCGGTACCGGGCTCCGATACTGAATGGAGCGGGGAATTTGCAGACGATAGCTTCATTAAGCTAATGGTAAAAGGTAAGGATGCGTCAGGCAACCTTGGTATCGGTATTTACACCGAAACCATCATTGGTAATGCGGGCGGCCAAATCGGCAGCGAAGGCGAAGCAGTGCAGTTGATTATTCCCGCCGGCGCACTGACAACGGCACAAGCAGTCTATGGCAGCCAGGAAGTGCCCAGTGAAGAAGAAGTTGCAGCAGCCGCTGCTTTGGGAATCGATCTCCTGAATTCATTGCAATATGGTCCGGATGGAACCACATTCGAAGTGCCTGTATCTATTACGATTCCCTATGCGGCAGATATCGACCCGCAGCAACTTGTGATTCTGTACTACAACCTTGAAACACAGGAATGGGAAGATTTTACGTCTCAAATAACTGATATCGATGAAGATAATCATACAGTAACATTCTGGACCACCCACTTCTGTCAGTTTGCCTTAGCCTTGGATACGACAGCGCCTAATTTAACTATTGACCAGCCAGTTGAAGGCTTTACGACCAGCAACGGTACCGTAACTGTATCAGGTACCGCTTCAGGCACAGCTGCGGAAAATGAAGCTGGAATCGTAGTTAATGTTTACGTTAACGACGACATCATGCCGCGCGCATCTCAAACAGTGCATACAGGCAGCTACAGCATTACGGTTGCCCTGGATCAGGATGTGGCCAATGACATCACTGTCGAGGCAAGTGATCCAAAGTCAAACACCAGCAGTAAAATCATTCAAGTCATCCACGATTCCACAATACCAGCTATTGAAATCACGAAGCCGCTGGGGTTGAGTGATGGTACCAAGGGTGACACATACACCATCGAAGGTAAGATTACTCCGGCAAACATTAATGCTGCGTATCTTGCGGCTAATCAAAACGGAATAATTACCCTGGACGAGAACGGAAACTTTAGCCAGGAGGTTGTTCTTGCGGAAGGCGTAAACACGATAACGATACAAGCAGTGAAGGATGATGTCGTTGCAGACAGTAAGGATGTTACAATCATCAGGGATTCAACCGCACCGGTAATTACCATCACGTCGCCGGCTAACGGTGCCAGCATCAGCACAAGCAGCGTGAGTATCGTGGGAACACTAAGTAAGAGTGGTACGGTAACAGTAACAAACGGTACATCCACGAGTTCACAAGATACAACCGGTGACGATAATGCGTTTAGTCTTGCGATTGCGTTAAGCAATGGTTCAAACACGATCAAAGTGAATGCTGTTGACCAACTGGGCAACGCAGCCACACAGCAGCAAATCACCGTAACCTGCACCGTCGGTGGCGGCAGCGGTGGCGGCGGCGGCTCCGTGTCAACCACTGTCACACAAACGGTCACTAGCAGTGGTGGTACCGTGAACGCATTTAGTGGCGCTGCGGTTGTGAAAGTTCCGGCTGGCGCTGTAACTGCAAATGTTTCGCTGACAGTTGACAGGGTGAGCGCGTCTACCGTGGCAACACCCCCACTTACACTGAAGATTGCCGGAAGTATCTATGAGTTTGGTCCTGCTGGTACGACCTTCAATAAACCGGTAACCATCACTTTGAAGTACGATTCGGCAAAATTGGCAGGAGTATCGGAAGACAATCTGGGTATTTACTACCTGGATGAATCGACAAACGAGTGGGTACTCATCGGTGGCGTCGTTGATAAAGCAGCCAAGACGGTATCAGTGGATGTAACTCACTTCAGCAAGTATGCTGTAATGGCTAAAGTAAGTGCCTTTGAGGATATCGCCGGCCACTGGGCCAAGGATATCATCGAGGCCCTGCTGGCCAAAGGCATAGTTACCGGCTACAATGATGAGGAGTTCATGCCGGATAACAGCATTACCAGAGCTGAATATTCTACCTTGCTGGTGAGGATGCAGGGCATTGCAGTTGGTCAGCCTGCAGCTGCAACCTTTAGCGATGTCGACTCGTCAGACTGGTCTTACGGGTATGTTGAAGCAGCTGCTAATGCGGGCATAGTCACGGGGTATGAAGGCGCCTTCCGTCCCAATGACACCATCACCCGCGAAGAAATGGCGACAATGGCCGTAAGAGCACTGCAACTCTCAGTTGGGACTAGCGAACTTGCATTTACAGATGCTGGTTCAGTTAGCGACTGGGCCAGGGGCTATGTGTCCACTGCTGTAAGTGAGGGAATAATCCTTGGTGACAAGGATGCCGGCACTTTCAGACCGCAGGACAACTCCACCAGGGCAGAAGCTGCAGCTGTGATATACAGAATGTACAATAAGTAAAAAAGAATGTTATTAAAATACCCGCTCTTTTGAGCGGGTATTTTTTTATGTGCGCCCGGCATGGGAGCAGTCTAACGGGTGAAAGTCCCGAGTGCGGGTTGATAGTGCCAAGCACATAGCCAAAGGCAAGGGTGTCCATCGCGAGGTGGAATCTGAAGGAAGCCGGAGGCAAACTTCTGGTCTGACGAACAGAAATCACATAAGGCATATGTAAGCTGGGTAAGGTTGCATAACAAGCTGAAGCCCAAAACTATCCGGAAGCTTACGGTGTAGATGTGGCAGATAGATGGAAGGAAAGATTGCGTTCTTACCCGGGGAGGTCTCACGGACGGGCGGAAACAGAGTAAGAAGCCCGGTTGAAACAAGATTTATCGTGAGAAGTCAGCAGAAGCCATAGTACAGAGGCAATGCGATGCCGAAGAAAGAGCTGAAACAGAGGAGGTGCAGATCAATGAAAGTTACTGAAAGTGACAACATAAAGCACAGACAACTTCATTTTGAAGGCTATCTGCAAAGGGTATCTGCGGAACAGAAAGAGTATGCAGAAGTGTGCGGGTCACTAAAGATGACTGAAACAGACAACACCAACACCAACAAGCAGAATGAAGGATTGCTGGAGCAAATTTTAACCAGAGACAATCTGAACCGTGCCTACAAGCAGGTAAAGAGAAATAAAGGTGCGGGTGGAATTGATGGTATGCAGGTAGATGAACTTCTACCCTACCTGAAAGAAAACAAGAATGAACTTATGCAATCCCTCCAGGACGGTAAATACCGTCCAGAACCCGTTCGCAGGGTAGAAATACCGAAGGATAACGGGAAAACCAGAAAACTAGGGATACCAACCGTAGTGGATAGGTTTGTCCAACAAGCCATTTGCCAAATACTGACCCCAATCTTTGAAGAGCAGTTTTCAGACAACAGTTTTGGATTCCGACCGAAGAGAAGTGCGCATGATGCGCTTAAAAGGTGCCAGACCAACATTACAGAGGGCTACAAATATGTAGTTGATATGGACTTGGAAAAGTATTTTGATATGGTCAACCAGAGTAAACTCATCCAGATATTGTCGGAAACGATAAAGGATGGACGGGTTATTTCGCTCATGCACAAATTCCTGCGAGCAGGAGTCATGGTGGGTGGAAGGTTTGAAGACAGCCCAGAAGGAGTGCCCCAAGGCGGCCCACTAAGCCCCTTACTTGGAAATATCATGCTGAATGAATGTGACCATGAGCTGGAAAGGCGTGGCCACCGATTTGTGCGCTATGCAGATGACTTGCTTTTATTCTGCAAGAGCAAGAAAGCAGCCAATCGCACATTAAACCACATCCTCCCATACATTGAGGAGAAATTATTCCTGAGAGTGAATCGGGAGAAGACACAGACAGCATATGTGGGCAAGATCAAATATCTGGGGTACAGCTTTTACATCAGCAAAGGGGAAGGAAGACTCAGAATCCATCCCAAGAGCATCCAAAAACTCAAGGATAAAATCCGGGAAGTTACAGGACGCAGCAACGGGATGGGAATTGAGGCAAGAAAAACCCGGCTGAACCAGGTGGTACGAGGATGGATGAACTACTTCAAGCTGGCAGATGCCAAGAAACTGATACAGGGCTTGGATGAATGGACCAGAAGCCGCATACGGATGGTGACATGGAAACGATGGAAGAAAGTCCGCACACGTTTAGGGAATCTCAAGCGCTGTGGAATCAAGGAAGAGCAGGCATGGATGTGGGCAAATACAAGAAAAGGCTATTGGCGCACTGCCCATAGCCCGATCCTGTCAAGAGCCTTATCCAACGAAAGGTTCAAACGTGCCGGATACCTCAGTCTGATGGAATGTTACTCTGCGAAGTAAGGTGTAAACTCTGGAAGCGCCGTATACCGAACGGTACGTACGGTGCTGTGGGAGGTCGGCTACTCAAATAATGGGTGGCCTCCTACCCGATTTTTTCATATCTTAAGAAGGAAATATATAATATATACAGTATTATATTACTAAAAATATATTGGTTGAAGAGGGAAATGAAACCAGCATATATGTGGAGGTAATTGTTTTTTGCGAAGTGACGTTAAAGTCAGACGCTTTCTATGTTGCTGCATTTTAACCGTTTTCATATGGCAATTTCACAATACAGCTTCTGCCGCCGAAATAGCGTGTGAAGCCGTTAAGCCCTACAAACCGTCTGAAATCCTAGCATTAATAATTACCTTAACTGATGTTTATGACTTATCCTCGATTGAATTCAAGCTCCATTTTGATAAGGACGTAATTGAACTGGTACCTGACGAAACAACGGGAAAGGCTTTTATAAATGGTGCTCTTTTGGGGAAAACCCTGGTTGTGAAAAATGAAGTTACTTCAACCGGCGATACGCTCTGGTTCGCAGCTGCCAGAACAGATGACAGTACACTTAATGTCTTGGGCAAGGCAACTCTGGGTACGGTCAAATTTAAGACATTAAAGGAGGATGAATCATCACTTACGTTTATTAAGACGCTAATGATGGATTCATCAGGTACCTATATCAAACATTCTTACTTAGATGGATGTATTGACGGGATCAAGCCATATGTTGCCACTCAAATGCCTGTTCCCGGCAGTATAATATATGACCTGCGACCTGTGGTCAGCGCAACGGTGGGAGATGCCTTGAGTGGCGTTAATCCTGCAGCGTTATCTGTGAAATTAGACGGGATAGCAGTAGCTGCCGAAAAAAACTCCAACTATATCAGTTATGTACCCGAACAAAACTTAGACATTGGCTCACATACGGTGACGATTTATCTTGAAGATTACGCGGCCAATGAGGAAGTAAGTGCATGGAGTTTTATGGTTGCTGAAGGAGGAACAATTAAAGGGCGTATTTTACCTCAGGGTATCAAATCGGGGCTTGACGGGACGAGTGTGTTTCTGGAGAAGGACGGCATAACATTAAACACCTTGACCGCGCCGGATGCTTCGTATGAGTTTCAAAATATAACCCCTGGGTCATATGACTTATTGGCCAAGAGGCCGGGCTTCCTTAGTCAAAATCTGGGCGGTCAGTCAATTCAGCCCGGACAAAGCGTGGTAGTAGCGGACAAGGAAATACCGTTTGGCGATCTGGACGGTGATGACGTAATCGGTCTAAGCGACTTGGTGGAAATTGCCCGGGCGTATGCTCAGGAGTCTGGAGGAGCGCTCTGGTTGCCCATATACGATAATAATCAGAACGGAAAAGTCGACTTGCAGGACATTGAGACATTGGGAGTAAACTACGGACTGTTTACGAATTCTTTTACGCTGCTTAAATAGTTAACTGAAAAAGGTTTCAGTTCGCTATGCATATTTTTACCGGGGGTGATGAAAAGGCAAAACAATCAGGAAAATTGTTTGACTGGTAGAAAAGGAAGGATTGTGAAAAAAGGAGGGTAAATTATGAAAGCTAGAAAAGCGATAGTTATTATTTTAGCCGTGTGCCTTATGCTGGCCCTGGCTGCAACGACTGCTTTCGCTGCGGATTCAAACAATCCGCCCTCAGGAAAGATTACAAAGTTGCCGGCCATCTCAGCAACTGGGGCGCAAGACTATTCCATTTTGTGGTACGATATGGGCATGCATCCTACCACCCTGGATATGCTGGGTTACAGCTATACCAAAGTTACACCTGAAGATTTTGACCCGGCTATGTTGCAGTACTACGACGTATTTTACGTCGGCTGGACTGAGGGTGCTTCAAGCTACGCGATGCAAACACTTTATGAGAACAGAGAAGCCATTGCAGACTATGTAAAAAACGGCGGAGGTCTGGTCGCTCTTGCCAATCGGTCTTACACAGGTTATGAGTGGCAGTGGGTACCTTTAATACCTGAATATACCATTAAAGATGCTGACGATGTTTTGATTACTGATGCTTCGCACCCGGTAATGCAGTATTTAACCAGCGAATCTTTGAGTTATTGGGGTAATTCTTACCATACTCCTTTCACCACGGTTCAATCTGATGTGTACAGTACTCCGGAAATCCTTACCACAGACTATGAAGGGCTGGCCCTCAATGTCGTTTATGAATACGGCGAAGGGCGCATGTTATATTCCGCCATGGACGTGGACTACCATGTTGAATATGGAGTAACGGCTGCCATCCAGCTTCTGCGCAATATGCTTGACTGGGCAGCCGGTGAAGGCGGCGCCACCCCCATCGACACAGTACCACCGGTAGTCAATTCAATAACCTTTGAACCTGCAACGGTAGCGACCGGCGGTGAGGTTACGGCTATAATTGATGCCAGCGACAACGATTCCGGTGTGGATGAGATCTATGTTGAAGTGACAAACATGGACAGCGGATACTGTTATGATTCTTACGCGGAGTATAATGATACAACCGGGAAGTGGGAAGCATTATTTTATCCGTCAGAGCCAGGAACCTATTATCTAAGCAATCTTGACGTATCTGATCACATGGGCAACTATGCTGAATATTACGACAATGATTTTCCTGACACCGAGTTCGAAGTACTCAGCGCTGGTGTGACCCTATTTATTCAACCGGATTATACAGAAGCCCTGATAAACGACACCATAGCACTGGATATAAGAGTAAACAACGCGACTGACCTTTACGGGGCTGATATATGCATCTATTTCAACGACCTAGTGCTTGAACCAATAGATATTGATCTGGTAGAGCCGGGGATACAGGCAGCGGACCTCTCCGACGGCGTGCTGACTGGTCTGTCAACCATAAACGAAGCAAATGGCAATCAAATCAGGTTTGCCACAGCGCTGGCTAATCCAGCTCCCGGCTTTTATGGCGAAGGAAAGCTGGCCACTCTCTATTTTAGAGCGATAGCTGTGGGCGCGTCTGATGTTAGTATTGAATACAACTCATCGCTAGTAAATCATGAGGTTGAAGGTGTTTGTTACGACACTAGCAACGGTTTTGTGGACGTTGAACAAAGTGCGAAAATAATCAACGGTTATGTTTATCTGGAAGGTGTTTGCGACTGGGTCCACGATATCTCCGGCACCTCTGTGTCATTACCTCAATACGGGTTGCAAACTACGACCGACGAGGATGGCTATTTCGAATTCCAGCTTGCTGAAATGCCTGCTGGGCCGGTGTCCCTGTCTGCCGGCCGCCCGATCTATTTGAGCTATCTAGAGTCGGTAATGCCGGATGAAAACGGGAATGCTTGGGTCGAAATCACCCTTTTGACCGGCGATATTAACGAAAACAATTCCGTCGACCTCCCGGACTTAGACCGCATGGCGGACTCCTACGGGCTTTGGTATGGTGAGCCAGGCTTTGACGTGAACGCTGACTTGAACTGGAACGAATATGTGGAAGTGTTTGACCTCGTATGGATGGCCAGGAACTGGGATAAAAACGGCGGAACAACTAGTTATATGGTGTCGGGAACTGTGGTCGACCAGGACTGGAACCCTATTTATGGGGCAGAGATCTACGTTTATGATTATTATACCGAAATGTTTGTATGTGAAATATATGCTGAAGGCGGATATTTTGAAACCATTTTGCCTCCAGGCATTTACATGTTTGAAGCCTACGCTTCAGGATATATGATGGGAACGCTTGGTCCTGTGGATGTGTACGACAGCATGAGCGGTTTGGAAATAATGCTTGAGTCCAGCACAGTTCCCTATGCAACTATAGCCGGCATGGTAACAGATACCAGTGGGTTGGGGCTGCCTGGCGCGATTATCACCATCGACGGTGGGGAGCAGACCAACGGCATCTTCAGGTCCGGTAGTGTAGAAGCGGATGGTTCTTTCTACATTGACCAGGTCAATACTGAATTTGACGGCTCTCCTATTGCCAAATATACTATCAAAGCTTCGAAGCCGGGGTATGTACCCGGCATAGTGGTCCTTGAAGGGGACAATGCATTAATTGAAGGAGAAACCAGGACGATAGATTTTGAACTCACCCCGGCGGTTACAGGCGAGTATATTTTTGAAGATGACTTTGAAGAAAGCGACGCGTGGACTACCACCGGGTTCTGGCACCGCCAGAATAATGACGCCAGCATAGTCAACGCCTTGGTACCAACTTACGTAATACTGCCGCCGGATGATACTACAAATGCCTACGTGCCTTTTGCCTTTTCCGGTAATTACGATTACTGGTACGGGCAGGCCAGCGCCGGCAACTTTATCGGAGAGCAGGTTGTAGATGACAATGAAAAATCAGGTGGCACATCGATCGCTTCAAATAGCGGCAACCTTACTTCTCCTACCATTACCCTTCCGTCCGTAAGTGAAGATAGCGCGATAATGATGGATTTTTACAGCTGGTGGGAAATTGAAAGTGTAAATCCGAATGCAGGCGGCTTCGACCTGATGACCGTACAGGTCAGCGCTGACGGAGGCTCTACCTTTACAGACCTGGGTCGCTTGAATCCCTATGCAGACCCTTATGAGCCAGAACGTAACAGTCTTGCTTTTACTTCGGCCGGTTTTAATAAGGCTGCCATTTGGATACCCTACTATGTTGATCTGACAGATTATGCAGGCCAGAATATCAATATCCGCTTTGATTTCAATACGAAAGACGAGCTTTACAACGGCTTCCGCGGTTGGTTTGTGGACGATGTTAAAGTGTACACCACAGGTTCAGCATATGCAGGCGGAGGCGGGGGTTCCAGCGCAGTCTCGAATACAATTAACGGCAACATAAAACCCGCTAGCGGGAGGTAAAAAAAAAAGGCGGCCATAAAGGGGCCTGTAGACAAAAAGGGTTGGGAGCGAAGAGCTCCCAACCCTTTTACATATATTGCAATATCATAATTAATTCATGGAGGTAAATGCCAATCCTATTTTTCTTGTACATTTTCAATGCATCTCTTATAAGTCCTAATAGATTATTTCATGAAAGTTGCTAGATAAAAATAATTGATAAATAGAAGGGTTTTCCCTAATTATGTAGAATTTTGGTTTAAAATTGTTAAAGGGGTGGTGGTTTAGTGTTCCATGGAAAAAAGTCAAAAACGACATTCCTGGTTGCGTTTCTCAGTCTCATGCTTAGTATTGCATGCGGTGCTTTTATACCGGCTGCAGGGGCATCTACTGTTGCCACAATGGACGATGCTATAGATATTATGAGTAGCATTTCCGGGTCCATATCAGAGGATGATTTGGTAGAGCTTTATAATAACAGGGATGAGCTTGTAGAGGCTGCTTCCATGAAAGCATTAAGGGTGAATATGGAAAATGCCGGTCTTGAAAATGTCTTAGAGCCTATTCTGGATAATTTCTATATCGCCAGTGCGAAGACTTGCCTGCGTTTCCTGGCTAAAAAAGACAAGGATACTCTTGCCGGCGACTTGGATTCCATCAGGGATAACTACGACGTGTTTATGTACGGTGAGGATGGGCAGGGTGGCTTGGAGCAAAAAGGTGTCGATGACACAGTTATATTTGATTTTTTAGTTGAACTTGACAACAAAATGGCTGCAGATGGCAATCTCAACTCCAGTAACTTTGAGAGAAGAATAGTTATTAACACGATTAATATAATTCAAAAGAGTGCATATGAAGAATTATTTAATGGCCTAATGGCAGATTTATCGGAAGAAGACGTGGAATTGCTTACATCCTTAAAATTACCATCCAGATTTAAACCTTTGGCCAATATTGTTTCCGGAAATTACTTACCTATAGTCAAGCAAGATGATGGTCAAAATAACACTTCCGGCGGAGGCGGGGGCACCGGTGGTGCTGAAGCTGCTCCGTCAGTTTCCCAGCAAGGGAGCTCATGGGCTAAGGAAGTTGACGGCGTCACAGAAGAAATTATAGAAGCGTCTGATAAGGGTATAAAAATTACCGTTCCTGCAGCCTTTGCACCCCTGAAGGAAGGCGATAAGTACCTGATTAAGCTTGACAGCGATATTAAAGCCGAGCCCAATACTATTGAAAAGTTAGGCAACAATTACAGCGATGCAGGGCTGGTAATCTCATTATCAGTTTATCAAGATAAAGGACGCGGCCCCCTGCTTGATGCCTTTGAAAAGCCGTTTAGGCTGGAGCTGTCTCTTAAGGATTTAAAAATTAGCGAAATAGATACCAATAAACTGGGTCTGTACCTCTACAACACTAATAATAATGAGCTTATTTACCAGGGTGGAAAATTTGATTCCACCACGAATACATTCAGCACAACAGTTGGCAGTTCCGGTAATTATATCTTACTGGCGTATAGCCCGGTTTTTGTTGATCTTTCCAGCCATTGGTCCAGGGCGGAAGTAGAGGTTGCGGCAGCGCGTCACATTGTAAAAGGGATGGATAATTCGAACTTTGCGCCTGACGAACTAGTATCCAGGGCACAGTTCACGGCAATGATAGTACGTGCGCTAAGAATGAAGCTGCCGGAATCAGGTGATGCCTTTACGGATGTGGACCAGAGCGCCTGGTTTGTCAATGAAGTAACAGCTGCAGTTAAAGCCGGAATAATTAAGGGGGACGAAGGAAACAGGTTTAATCCTGACCACCAGATTAACAGATTGGAAATGGCGGTTATTATAGGGCGTGCTTTAAAATATGCAGGAGCCGGGGAGAATTCTGTTGATGACTCAGAACTGCTGGCCAAATTCGTGGACGGCACAGAAGTTCCTGAATGGGCTAGCGGCGAAATTGCTCCCGCAATAAAAGCTGGTTTAATCAATGGGAAAGATGATGGTGAACTGGCTCCTGCTGCATTTTCGACCAGGGGGGAAGCCGCTGCGGTGCTTAAGCGACTTACGGATATGATTTAATATAATGTGTGGTGGCATATTATTTCATGAGCAGCCGTATAAGGCTGCTTTTTCCTTTGACCGGCTGATACTAAGCGAAAATAATCCCCAACTTGCAGACAAGGTGGGGACTTTAATATCTTTAATTATGAGACTCGAAGGAAAGGGGGGTAAGTCAGAAGAAAAAAGGAATAAGTAGTGGCCAATGTCGAAAATTTATGAAAAAAGCACAATGGATGATAAAATATACACGATAGGCAAAATATATGTTAGATACAGGAAAAGCTAAAATGTCAAAAGCCAAAACAAAGATATTGAATCCCCATAGCCTACAGTAGGCGCGACTTCATTCTTCTGGGTCAATCAAAAATTTTGCACATTGGTTTTGTTCGTAAAGATTGTAAAGGCTCAACTGGCAGTTAATACCCGCCAGCTGAGCCTTTTTCACGCGCAAAACTTCCGATTGGCCCCTTCAAGAACCGTCCCCGTTCTTCCTTTTGTATTTTTTACTTGGTGGGAATAGAAGGGTTTCTATAATAATTCCCAAATATTTCTTCCGACCATTCGTTCAATATTTAGACATCATTTTAAGCATAATATCAGCAAGAAAAACAATGGGGTGATTGGTTTGAATAATTTAGAAAGCAGTAGCGGGAGAGGAAAATTAATCATAATCCTGTTTATCATGACCATCATCCCTTTTCTTCATGCGTGCGGTAAAAAGGAACCGCAGAGAAAGCCGGTCAGTAACGGCGGTGGCCAGGAGATAAAAATTGCGGTTAGCCTGGCCAGCATGGAGAGGGACGGCAACCAGATTATAAAGAAGACCATGAACGGGCGTACGGGGCAAAACGGACAAGAAAGCGGGCAAAACGGACAGCAGAGTGGCCAGCAGAGCCAACAAAGCAGCCAGGGTGGTCAGGCCGTAGTACCGGTCCAGGCCCAAAGTGGGGGTGACCAGCAAGGACAACAACAGGGTGGTCAGCAAAAGATAAACATCACCTGGTTGGATGCCGGGAATGACCCCATTAAGCAAGAAAAGGACCTGGACCAGCTGGCCGGCCAGAATATTAAAGCGGTCATCCTCCAGGCGGTTGACCCGACGACAGCCCCCAATCTTGTACGCAAGCTGGCCCAGTCCAATATCAAGGTGATTGCATTTGAGACACTCCCCGCAAATGCTCCAGTAGATGGTTACATTGCGTCGGACCACGCCAGGGCCGGGGAACTGGAAGCACGCTACCTCTTAGCAGCGGCTCAGGGTAAATCCACACCGATGAATACAGTCTTGCTCATGGGTGATAAAAACGACCAGACATCAAAGGAAATTGCCTCCTCCGTACTGGATAACCTTAAAAACCAGGCGCAGGTAAAGGTGATCCAGGCTAAAAACCACGACGGTGGCGATCCGCAGCTTGCAACGGCAACCCTTGACCAGGCGCTGGTCAGCAGCAACAACCAAATTGACGCTGTAGTGGCCACCGACGGCAGGATGGCTGCCGCGACTGCTGAAATGTTGAAAAACAGAGGTTTGAGCCAGCGAGTAATTACCGTGGGTGTGGGCGCCGACCAACAGGCTTCACGCGCGCTGGTGGCGGGTGACCACAACGCAGAGGTTGATCTCATGCCCGAGGTTATGGCCCAGCATGCTTTCGACGCCGCGGTAGGCTTGGCCACCACCGGGCACTGGCAGTATGAAAAACAGGTTAAAAACGGGGACTTTGACGTGCCTGCCAAGATTACACCGGTGCGTTTGGTGACAAAGGAAGAGTCATACCTACTGGAGCAGCGCTGGGGCAAACTGACAGGACAGGAAGAACAGCAGGGACAGCAAGGTGGTCAGCAACAAGGACAGCAGCAGGAACAGCAACAAGGGCAACAAGGACAACAGCAAGGGCAGCAGCAGGAACAGCAACAAGGGCAACAAGGACAACAGCAAGGGCAGCAGGGACAAAGCAAACGCAAAACAACCCTGCGGGTAACCACACAGGATGGAAAGACAGTTGAGATGCAGATTACTGGAGAAATTAAGAAAATTGAAACCGTAGACGGAACAGGTGGCCAGGAAGGCGGCCAAAGTGGAGGGAGCAGCGATGGAGAAAGTTGAAAGCTTACCTCATTTTCCACACAAGACCATATAACGGTAAGCGGCCTGCGTGTGAAAAAGCCCAGGGAGCCAGCTGTCTCAACATAAAATGGCTTGATACTTGGGCACCCCCAGACTATCCGAGGTTGAAAACTTGGGTGTAATACCGGAGCAGTGACAGGAGTTCAGGTGCCATACAAATTGGACTTTACTGGGGCGGGTATAGTTTTATGAACTATACCACCTTTGGGTTTATTCCCTATTTATAAGTGACAAACTAACTTGAGGAGGGGAACTTAGTGTCTGAACAATATCAGGTAATAGTTGCCGCCGTAGTATTTATTGTCACTTATGTTGTAATCGTATCCGAAAAAATCCACCGCATGGTGGCGGCCTTCATCGGGGCAGGACTGCTGTTGCTGTTGGGGGTAATTAACCTGGAAGCAGCGGTGCATGCCGTCGATTTCAACACCATTGGGCTGCTGGTGGGGATGATGCTTATCGTCGGCATCACCAGGACCACTGGTGTTTTTGAATTCCTATCCATTAAGGCCGCTAAAGTGGCGGGGGGTGAACCTGTGAGGTTGATTGCAGCCTTAGCCTTGATTACCGCCATTTTATCGGCCTTGCTGGATAATGTTACCACGGTATTGTTGATTGCACCGGTAACACTGGTCATTGCAGGCATGCTGGAAATCAGTCCTCTGCCATTCTTGATTTCAGAGATTATTGCGTCCAACATCGGTGGTACAGCTACTTTAATTGGTGACCCTCCGAACATTATGATTGGTAGCGCCACACAGCTTGGCTTCATGGATTTTGTGATCAATCTCGCGCCAGTAGTAGTAGTAATCTACATAATCACCTTCTTTATTATTCGCTTGATTTATGGCCGGCAACTTACAGTACGGCCAGATTTAAAGACCAAATTAATGGAACTGGATGAGCAGGATGAAATCAAGGATCCGGTGTTATTGCGAAAATGTCTGCTGGTGCTTACCTTGACCATCCTGGGCTTCGTACTGCATCAGTTTCTCAACCTGGAATCCGCTGTGGTCGCCCTATTCGGCGCCAGCCTGTTGCTTTTGCTGTCACAGGAAGACCCTGAGCATGCTCTGCAGGCTGTGGAGTGGCCGGTAATATTCTTCTTTATCGGCTTGTTTGTTGTGGTAGGGGCACTGGAAGAGGTGGGGATTATCCAGGCGATGGCCAAATGGGCCCTGGATATCACCGGCGGAAGCCTGTTGCCCACTGGTATATTGGTTCTCTGGCTTTCCGCCATAGCGTCATCCTTTGTGGACAATATTCCCTTTGTGGCCACAATGATTCCTTTATTGCAAGAAATGAGCCGCCTGGGTGGCATCACCGACATCAACTTCCTGTGGTGGTCGCTTGCCCTGGGGGCCTGCCTGGGGGGGAACGGAACGATTGTGGGGGCCTCTGCCAACTTAATAGTAGTTGGTATTGCTGAGAGAAAGGGACATCGTATCAGTTTTTTGGGTTTTATGAAAATAGCCTTTCCGCTGATGCTGCTGTCCATTGTAATATCCACGGGCTATTTGCTGCTTTGGTACAATAACCGCCTAGCCGCTATCGCCGGTAGTCTGTTTACAGCCGTGGTCCTGTATCTGCTTTTGAAAATAATTCAAGGGAAAGCGGATAAGACTTAAAAAGCTAAGTCAAGCCTTCTACCCACACTTTTAACGGATAGATATTAGAAGCTTACCTGTAAATAAAAGCCCTTGTTCTCGCCTTTTGGCGAGAACAAGGGCTCATTGGTTTAGTAACTGGGGGTATTTTCGTACAACAGGTATCGACAAATGAGAAAGGTCATGATGATGTGAGAGGACGGGTTAATCAATCACTTCTACTCATTACTATCGCACAGGAATCTCCAGGTGCTTTCTTTTTCATTAGTTTAAACTCCAGACCCACATCTGGGTCTGACCAAAAATCGGTCAGCCTGAATCCTTGGGCGATTAACTTGCGGCAGTCTGTGATAGCGAGCTCCAGATGATCCAAAAATATTTCTCCGGTCTTATCTCCTATATCAGGGGTATTGTCCAATGTTACTTTTTCCAATAAATAGTCCTTTGTATCTACACATGGTTCCATTTGAGCCTCTGACATGGTCATCCCTCCCGCTGAATTTTGAAAATAGACTCCTCATATCTGAAGCAAAAATCCTGTTTGTATTGTATCAAATTATTGAACATTGCAACAGGCTCTTAATAACTTTTTTCAATGTTGCCTTTTCAATAACAGATTCGAAGGTTTAGAAGTGATTTGCGTAGGATTTTTCACTGAGTATTGATCAAAAATTCAGGAAGCCTTAGTTAAGACCAAACATACTTTTGGCCCCTTTGCCTTTATGATATACTATTAGTAATACTGTCTATTTAGAAAGGTCAAGTTATGCGATCTTTTCAATTAAAATCAGAATACGTCCCCCGGGGCGACCAGCCTGAGGCTATCGCTGCCCTGGTTGAAGGATTGAATAAAGGTTACCAGGGGCAGGTGCTTTTGGGCGCTACCGGTACGGGTAAAACCTTTACTGTTGCCAACATCATCCAGGCCGTGCAGCGGCCGGCCTTGGTATTGGCGCCCAATAAAACTCTGGCCGCCCAACTGTGCGGTGAGTTTAAGGAATTTTTCCCTGACAATGCGGTTGAGTATTTTGTCAGCTATTATGACTATTACCAGCCGGAGGCATATATCGCCCATACCGATACCTATATTGAGAAGGATTCCTCTATCAACGACGAGATCGACAAGCTGCGCCACTCCGCCACCTGTGCTCTCTTTGAGCGCCGGGACGTCATTATTGTGGCCAGCGTATCCTGTATCTACGGTCTGGGCGACCCTGAAGAATACAGTACCCTGGTGCTTTCCCTGCGACAGGGGGAGAACTATGACCGCGACGCAGTCCTGCGCAAGCTGGTGAGCATCCAGTATGACCGCAATGACATCAACTTTACCAGGGGTAAATTCCGGGTAAGGGGTGACGTGGTTGAAATCTTTCCAATTTCCAACGCTGACAGGGCGATCAGATTGGATTTTAACGGCGATATAGTGGAAAGAATGCTGGAGTTTGACGTACTGACCGGGGAAATTCTGGGCAGTCGCGGCCACGTCTCAATCTTTCCGGCCAGCCACTATGCCACCTCCCAGGAGGAAATGGAGAGGGCACTGGTCACTATTGAGGCCGAACTGGCGGTGCGCCTGGCTGAACTTAACGCCAAAGGAAAGCTTTTAGAGGCCCAGCGACTGGAGCAGCGGACCAACTACGATATGGAAATGATGCGGGAAACGGGTTTTTGCAGCGGCATTGAAAACTACTCCCGCCATCTTACGGGGCGGCAGCCCGGTCAGCCCCCCTATACGCTGCTGGATTACTTTCCGGATGACTTCATCATGTTCATTGATGAGTCCCATGTGTCTGTGCCCCAGGTGGGCGG
>JAQVOH010000171.1 GCA_028702695.1 Desulfotomaculaceae bacterium | reverse complement strand
TACTTATAATAACAGCAGCCATTATTCTATTCATTTCCCAGGCCAAACATCGAGCCGCTGTGAGCAGTGAACAGGACAGCCTGACGGCCACAGGGACAGTTGAAGCAAAAAAGGTCATGGCCTCTTTCAAAGTACCCGGCAAAATAGCCGACCTGCTGGTTGATGAGGGTAGCAGGGTAGAACAGGGGCAGGACCTGGCCACCCTCGACAGCCGTGAATTAACGGCCAAACTGAGCCAGGCCAGAGGAGCCCTTGAGGCCGCCAGCGCGCAGGCCAGGCAGGCCGGTAGTTCCGTGCCGCTGACCAGCCAGCAGGTAGAAACCACCATAGAGCAGGCCAGGGCCAAGGTCGCACAGGCGGAAGTCGGCGTGACCGACGCCGGGCAACAGCTTGAACGCGCTCGGGCATTGCATGACAGCGGCGCTATTTCTAATAAGAGTTTTGATGACGCCAAAAACAACTTTGACCTGTTCCAAAACAAGCTGCAAGAAGCACAAAGCGGTCTTGACCAGGCCCTGTCCGCACGCCTGAAGGTGCAGGTCGCCCAGTCCCAGTACGAATCAACGATCGGCCAGAGCAACCAGGCGGGAGGAGCCGTTGAGGAGGCCCAGGCTTATGTGGACAACTCCCTTTTAAAAGCTCCTATATCCGGTTACATCACTCAGAAGCTGCTTGAGCAGGGAGAGATGATCAATGCCGGCACCCCGCTCCTTGAAATCACCGATATCCAGCATACCTATGTTAAAATCTTCATCAGCGAATCAAAAATAGGGAGGGTCAACTTGGGCCAGGCTGCGGAAGTGACCGTGGATTCCTTCCCCGGCCGGGTAATCCCGGGGAAGGTGGTCTGGATCAACAACGCCGGGGATTTTGCCGTTCATAGAGCAGTCAACGAACAGTACGAGCACGATGTTCGCAGTTTTGAAGTAAAGGTAGACGTCCCGAACCAGGACCTGACCTTGAAGACCGGCATGACCGCCAGGGTGAAGCTGGTCGAGGAGGTCAAATAACATGGAACCGGTTGTAAAAATGAAAGACTTGGTTCAAAAAAGCCGAAAAAAAGTCCTGCTGGGCGGCCTTAACTTGGAAATCCACAAGGGGGAGCTCTTTGGCCTTTTTGGCCCCAGAGGGGCCGGGAAAACATCCTTGCTGCATATTTTGGCAGGCGTTGACCGGTTCAGCTCTGGAAGTGTGGAAATTTTTGGTCAGGACATCCGCCGCGGAGAAAATTTTAAAAAAAAGGTGGGCCTGGTAACTCAGCGGCCCAGTCTTTTTGTAGATATGAACGTAGCGGAAAACCTTGACTTTATTGCCACCCTTAAAAGCTGCGGCCGCGCGAGTGTCCTTGACCTCACCCGGCGGTTTGAACTAGAGGACATTTTAAACGAGCCTGTGCAACATTTAAAGCCCGGCCCTTACCAGCGCCTGGCCATGGCCTGCGCCCTGCTCAACGATCCTGCGTTGCTAATTGCAGATGAGTTAATCAACTGCCTTGATCCATTTTCAACGGATGTTATGAACAGGGAATTATCGAACTTTTTGGCAGTTGGAGGAACTTGTGTCTGGGCCTTCAACAACATCGGCCTCTGCACCCGGATGAGCCGAATCGGCTGGCTTGAGGAAGGACAGCTAACTCTCTACCAACCGGAAGAAGCCTGTCCCTTATGGGAAAGCCGGTATCAAGACGGTTCTGCAACTCCAGGTGCAAGCCATGCTTAAAAGTTGCCTGGCCATCATGCACCGTGAGTTTTTCTACATGTGGCGTGACCGCAATCTGCGTTACATACTGCTAATCGGTCCTGTGTTGGGGCTAATCCTGTTTTACACCATCTACAGCGCTCAGACCATCAAGGCGATTTCCACAGCCATCGTTGACCTCGATCGTTCCGGGGCCAGCCGTGAGCTGGTTGACCAGTTAAGCAACGCGGAAAATTTAAAGGTGGCAGCTTTCCCGGCAAACTTTGCAGAGGTAGAAAAGCTCTTACAAAAGGGGGACGCTATAGTCGGCATCATCATCCCCGAAGATTTTGCCAGAAATACCACCCTGGGCCGCCAGACCAATATCGCCGTCATCATTGACGGCAGTAATTTCATCTATGCCACCAACGCCAGCAACGCCGTATTGACGGTCACCCGCACCATCAGTGCCCAAATTGGCGTCAAAGCACTGCTAGCCCGGGGCATTCCGCTTACCCAGGCCCAGGAGGCTTACCAGTCCATCCTATTCAGGGATGAGGGTTGGTTCAACCCGGCCCTTAATTATGCCTACTTTCTGCTCCTGGCGCTGGCTCTCAACTTATGGCAGCAGTTTTGTATGCTGGCTGCCTGTATGAACATAATTGGGGAAACAGGAACGAGTAGTTGGACTCAGTTGAAGGCCTTGGGAGTTTCAAAACTGCAGCTGTTTGTCAGCAAGTCGCTGGTTCATATTGCTGCCTTTATGGTAATGGTACTCCCTATTTACGCCCTGTCCTTTTACATCTTTAAGATTCCTTTGTATTGCAGTTTCTGGGTGCTCTTTTTGTTCACCCTGCTCTTTGCCGTCTCCCTGCACAGTATTGGGACCCTGGCATCCAGCCTCGCCACCAGTGCTCTCAATGCTACCAGGTTCGGCATGATTATAGCCCTCCCGTCATTTGTCCTGTGCGGTTATACCTGGCCGCTGGAGGTCATGCCCCACTACCTTCAGCAACTTGTCAAGGTACTGCCCCATACCTGGTTTTTTCAAGGGCTTAATTACCTAACCTTTAAAAATCCTGGCTGGGGTTTTATGTCTCATTATTTCCTGGCCATGTCCGTGATCGCCTTGATCTGCTACGGCGCCGCGGCTATGCTCACTTCCAGGAGTTAGGGGGTTTGCAAGCGTGAAACAGGTTTTAAACATCGCTATTTATGAAATGAACCAGATTATTAAAGACAAGCTCCTGGCCTTGATGGTGTTTGCCGTTCCTTTACTATATGCCGCCCTATTCGGGATCGTTTACGTTTCAGCCGTTTTAACCAACGTCCCCCTGGGTATTGTAGACCTGGACCATTCCGCCCTGAGCCGTGAGGTGACTGATGCCTTTACCAACAACCCGCGCTTTGAGATTATCTCGGAGATAGGCAGCTATGCCCAGTTGGAGGAAGGGATGAAAAACGGGACCGTACGGGCCGGGGTGGTCATACCTGAAGATTTTGCGACAAATGTC
>JAQVOH010000170.1 GCA_028702695.1 Desulfotomaculaceae bacterium | reverse complement strand
ACCGTCAGAACCTCCGTTGACCGGTGCATGGCGACATTTGTCGCAAAATCTTCAGGTATGACCACCCCGGCCCGTACGGTCCCGTTTTTCATCCCTTCCTCCAACTGGGCATAGCTGCCTATCTCCGGGATAATCTTAAAGCGCGGGTCGTTGGCAAAGGCGTCAGCCACCTCACGGCTCAGGGCGGAACGGTCAAGGTCCACAATGCCCAGGGGGACGTTGGTTAAAACGGCTGAAACGTAAACGATCCCGAATATGGCGGCATATAGTAAGGGGACGGCAAACACCATTAAGGCCAGAAGCTTATCTTTAAAAATCTGGTTCATTTCAAAAATAGCGATGTTTAAGACCTGTTTCACGTTTGCAACCCCCCTAACTCCTGGAAGTGATCATAGCTGCGGCGCCGTAGCAGAGCAAGGCGATCACGGCTATGGCCAGGAAATAATGAGACATAAAATCCCAGCCGGGATTTTTAAAGGTCAGGTAATTAAGCCCTTGAAAAAACCAGGTATGGGGCAGTACCTTGACAAGTTGCTGCAGGTAGTTGGGCATGGCCTCCAGCGGCCAGGTATAACCGCACAGGACAAATGACGGGAGGGCTATAATCATACCGAACCTGGTAGCGTTGAGAGCACTGGTGGCGAGGCTGGAGGCCAGGGTTCCAATACTGTGCAGGGAGACGGCAAAGAGCAGGGTGAACAGGAAAAGCAGCCAGAAACTGCAGTGCAAGGGAATCTTAAAGATGTAAAAGGACAGAGCGTAAACGGGCAGCACCATCACCATAAAGGCAGCAATGTGAACCAGTGACTTGCTGGTAAACAGCTGCAGTTTTGACACTCCCAGGGCTTTCAACTGAGTCCAACTACCCGTGCCTGTTTCCCCGATTACGTTCATGCAGGCAGCCAGCATACAAAACTGCTGCCATAAGTTGAGAGCCAGCGCCAGGAGCAGAAAGTAGGCATAATTAAGGGTCGGGTTATACCAACCCTCATCCCTGAATTGGATGGACTGGTAAGCCTCCTGAGCCTGGGTAGGCGGAATGCCCCGGGCTACCAGTGTCTTGACACCAATTTGGGCGCTGATGGTGCGGGTGACCGTCAATACGGCATTGCTGGCGTTGGTGGCATAGATGAAATTACTGCCGTCAATCATGACGGCGACGTTGGACTGGCGGCCCAGTGCGGTATTTCTGGCAAAATCTTCAGGGAGGACAATGCCGACTACCACGTCTCCCTTTTGTAAGAGCTTATCTAACTCTGCAAAGTTTGCCGGGAAAGCTGCCACCTTTAAATTTTCCGCGTTGCTTAACTGGTCAACCAGCTCCCGGCTGGCCCCGGAACGATCGAGATCAACGATGGCTGTGGGAATCGCCTTGATGGTCTGAGCGCTGTAGATGGTGTAAAACAGGATTAGCCCCAACACAGGACCAATTAGCAGGATGTAGCGCAGATTGCGGTCACGCCACATGTAGAAAAACTCACGGTGCATGATGGCCAGGCACTTTTTAAGCATGGCCATCACCTGGAGGTACAGAAGCTGCTTGATACCTGTTGTCCCATACTCTACGGGCTTCTTCCGGTTGGTAGAGGGATAGCTGCCCTTCCTCAAGCCAGCCGATCCGGCTCATCCGGGCACAAAGGCCGATGTTGTTGAAAGCCCAGACACAGGTTCCCCCACCCGCCAGAAAGCCTGATAATTCCCTGTTGATAACATCCGTTGAAAATGGCTCAAGGCAGTTGTTTAACTCATCCGCAATCAGTAACTCAGGATCGTTGAGCAGGGCGCAGGCCACGGCCAGGCGCTGGTAAGGGCCGGGCTTCAAATATTGTACGGGCTCGTTTAAAATATTCTCTAGTTCAAACCGCCGGGTGAGGTCAAGAACACTCGCACGGCCGCAGTTTTTTAAAGTAGCGATGTAGTCAAGGTTTTCCGCCACGTTCATGTCTGCAAAAAGACTGGGCCGCTGCGTTACCAGACCCACTTTTTTTTTGAACTTTTCGCTGCGCCGGATGTCATGACCAAGAATTTCAACTATTCCAGCACTGAACCGGTCAACGCCGGCCAAAATATGCAGTAAGGCAGTTTTCCCCGCCCCCCTGGGGCCAAAAAGGCCAAAGAGCTCCCCCCTGTGGATTTCCACGTTAAGGTTACTTAGCAGTACTTTTTTTCTGCTTTTTTGAACCAGGTCTTTCACTTTTACAACCGGTTTCATTGTTATTTGCCCTCCTCGACCAGCTTAACTTTGGCGGTCATGCCGGTCTTCAAGGCCAGGTCCTGGTTCGGTACGTCTATCTTTACTTCAAAACTGCGAACATCGTGCTCGTACTGTTCATTGACCGCTCTGTGGACGGCAAAGTCCCCGGCGTTGTTAATCCAGACTACCTTCCCTGTGAACACCCGGCCGGGAAAGGAATCAACAGTCACTTCTGCAGCCTGACCCAAGTTAACCCGCCCTATTTTTGATTCGCTGATGAAGATCTTAATATAGGTATGCTGGATATCGGTGATTTCAAGGATCGGGGTGCCGGCATTGACCATCTCACCCTGTTCAAGCAGCTTTTGGGTGATGTAGCCGGATATGGGAGCTTTTAAAAGGGAGTTGTCCACATAAGCCTGGGCCTCCTCAACAGCTCCTCCCGCCTGGTTGCTTTGGCCGAGTGTTGATTCGTACTGGGACTGGGCGACCTGCACCTTCAAGCGTGCGGACATGGCCTGGTCAAGACCGCTCTGTGCTTCTTGCAGCTTGTTTTGGGCCAGGTCAAAGTTGTTTTTGGCGTCATCAAAGCTCTTAGTTGAAATAGCCCCGCTATCATGCAACGCCCGCACGCGTTCAAGCTGTTGCCCGGCGTCGGTCACGCCAACTTGTGCCTGTGCGACCTTGGCCCTGGCCTGCTCTATGGTTGTCTCCACCTGCTGGCTGGTCAGCGGTACGGAACTACCGGCCTGCCTGGCCTGCGCGCTGGCGGCCTCAAAGGCTCCTCTGGCCTGGCTAAGTTTGGCCGTTAATTCACGGCTGTCGAGGGTGGCCAAATCCTGCCCCTGTTCGACCCTGCTACCTTCGTCAACCAGCAGGCCGGCTATTTTGCCGGGGACTTTAAAAGAGGCCATGACCTTTTTTGCTTCAACTGTCCCTGTGGCCGTCAGGCTGTCCTGTTCACTGCTCACAGCGGCTCGATGTTTGGCCTGGGAAATGAATAGAATAATGGCTGCTGTTATTATAAGTA
>JAQVOH010000169.1 GCA_028702695.1 Desulfotomaculaceae bacterium | reverse complement strand
TTCCGTAATGGTCTATGGCAGTCGAAAGATTGTCATGGGCTATGCAGGGATGCGTAGTGGCTGTAGCGTAGGTCATTGCGGGCTCTTAACATAGAAACCTTCCTCTTTTGAGGAAGGTTTCTTGTTTGCAACTGTCATTAAGGAAACCATTGAGCCCGTGAACTCCCGCAACTGGAGGAATGTTCTTATTCTTCACTTATAAAAAAAACCGGCAGAGCTAAGATTTTAGCAAATGCCATTGTTGTCATCGGCAATGATTCTAATGGTAAGCCGGTTTAGCTGGACGAGTTCACTTATTTTGTAATAATAAAGTCCTTTGTGGACATGATACTATCACAAGGGTTCGTAATGGCCGAGCCCAGAGCGTTACTAGTGGCTGTAGCGTAGGTCATTATGAGTTCTTAACATAGAAACCTTTCTCCTTTTTACGGAGGAAGGTTTCTTGTCGAATGAAATCCCATATTATATTACTGTTCTTTTATAACTTCCGAGCACCTGGGGCAGATGGCAGGGTGCTCCGGATTAAGCCCTACTCCTTCGTGATACATCCAGCAGCGTTCGCACTTTTGACCCGAAGCAGGTCGCACCACAATGGACAAATCCGGCATTGTATCAATGACGCGAGCTCCAACTGGGGCTTCAGCCACGGTCATGAGTGTTGCCTGTGAAACAATGAAGATGGTGGCTAGAGCATCTGCCTCAGGTTTAAGGAAAGCATATAATTCTTGGCCGGCATATAGCTCCACAGCAGCTTCCAGAGAGTTGCCGATCACCTTTTCCCGCCTGGCTTCCTCCAAAGCCCTGGTTATTTCGCCCCGTACGGCTAGGAGGCGATCCCACTTCTGTTCCAATTCCTCATCGAGATATTCATCAACAACCTGCGGCATCCCGGCCAGCTGCACGCTGATCGTCCCTCCTTTGTCACCCGGCACATAACGCCAGATTTCCTCAGAGGTAAAGGCCAGCACAGGGGTCAGTAGCCGAACCAGCGCCTGCAGGACTTCGTAGAGGACCGTCTGGGCGGCCCTGCGCTCGGTTGAGCCGGCCTGCATGGTGTAGAGGCGATCCTTAATGATGTCCAGATACAGAGCGCTCATATCAATAGCACAGAAGGTGTGGACAGCGTGGTAAACTACGTGATACTCATAGTCTTGATAGCCGCCAATAACCCGCTGCACCAGCTTCTGCAGCTTGACCATGGCCCAACGGTCGATTTCAGGCAACTTTGCATAGCCCACCTTGTGCACGGCCGGGTCGAAATCGTAAAGGTTGCCCAGCAGGAAGCGGCAGGTGTTTCTGATTTTGCGGTAGGCCTCGGTCATTTGCTTCATAATACTGGGGGAAGCCGCCAAATCCCCCCGGTAATCCGCTGAACTGACCCACAAGCGCAGGATGTCGGCGCCCATTTGCTTTATAACCTTGGCGGGGTCAACCACGTTGCCCAGCGATTTGGACATCTTGCGGCCCTTTTCATCCACTAAAAAGCCGTGTGTCAAGACTGCCCGGTAGGGGGCCTGCCCGGTTACTGCCACCGAAGTGGACAGGGATGAGTTGAACCAGCCACGGTGCTGATCGCTACCTTCAAGGTAAAGGTCCGCCGGACGGCACAGGTCAGGCCACACCGACGGTTCATCCAGCACCCCCATGTGGCTTGTGCCGGAATCAAACCAAACGTCCATGATGTCGGTCTCCTTGGTAAAGCCGCCACAGCCGCAGAGCGTACATTTCGTCCCCACTGGCAGCAGGTCGGCAGCCTCCCGTGCGAACCAGACGTCGGAACCATGTTCCCGGAAAAGTCCCTGCAGGTGGTTGATCGTCTGGTCGTTGATCAGCTCCTTGCCGCAGTCCCGGCAGTAAAAAATCGGAATGGGGACACCCCAGCTGCGCTGGCGGGAGATGCACCAGTCGCCCCGGTTGGCCACCATGTTGTAAATCCGTTCCTTACCCCAGCCGGGGATCCAGCGCACCGTCCGGATAGCATCCAGAGTGGCCTGGCGAAACCCGTCGATGGAGGCGAACCACTGCTCCGTAGCTCTGAAGAAAACAGGTTTTTTACAGCGCCAGCAGTGGGGAAACTGGTGCTGAATGGTTGTATGCTTCATAAGGTGGCCACGGCGGGCCAGTTCCTCAAGCACGCTCTTGTTGGCATCCAGGTAGAACTCCCCTGCAAAGATGCCCCCTTCCTCAGTAAAACACCCTTTGGCGTCAACCGGTGAGAGGATGGGCAGCCCATACTTCTTGCCCACTATAAAGTCTTCCATGCCGTGGCCAGGCGCAGTGTGCACGCAGCCGGTGCCCTGGTCGAGGGTTACATGGTCGCCCAGGATTACCAGGGAAGCCCGGTCAATGAAAGGATGCCTGCACTCTATTCGCTCCAGCTCCGAGCCCTTGAATTTTTTTATGGGTTCGACATCTCCAAGGCCAACCGTCTTGACAAAGTTCTCCAAAAGTTCAGAAGCTACCAGATATTTTTCACTACCTGCCTTAAACAACACATATTCAAAATCAGGGTGGAGAGCGATGGCCAGGTTGGCAGGCAGGGTCCAGGGAGTGGTGGTCCAGATTACCACAAAGGTATTGTCTTCGGGAATTATCCCCTTGCCGTCCTGCACTGGAAACCGTACGTAAATCGAAGCAGACTGTTTGTCGGCATACTCCACTTCTGCTTCAGCCAGGGCCGTTTCACAGGAGGCGCACCAGTATACCGGTTTGAGTCCCTTGTAGATGTAGCCTTTCTTGGCCATATCACCGAAAACACCGATCTGGCGGGCCTCATAATTGGGCATCAGCGTCAGGTAAGGATTATCCCAATCCCCCCGCACCCCCAGCCGTTTAAATTCCTCTTTCTGAATATCGACATATTTCAGGGCGAACTCCTTACACTTGCCGCGAAACTCTACCGGGTGTATGTCATTACGGTTTATGCCAAAGGACTTGATCGCCTGCTGTTCGATGGGAAGGCCGTGCGTATCCCAACCTGGTACGTAGGGAGCGTCAAAGCCCGACATGGAATGGAACTTGACCACGATGTCCTTCAATACTTTATTTAAGACGTGGCCAAGGTGGATATGTCCGTTGGCATAAGGGGGTCCATCGTGCAGGATATACTTGGGGCAACCGCGTTTTTGCTCCTGAACCTGCCGGTAAATATCAATATCTTCCCAGAATTTCAAGATTTCCGGTTCTCTTTCGGGCAGGTTGGCCCGCATCGGAAAATCTGTTTTAGGCAGGTTTAAAGTCTTACTGTAGTCCATCTTTCATAACCCTCCAAATT
>JAQVOH010000072.1 GCA_028702695.1 Desulfotomaculaceae bacterium | reverse complement strand
AGGCCAGGTTTTTCGTAGGTAATGCGCCCATAGCATCGAGAGGAAGTACATATGCAGCCGAACCCAGTCCGCGATATTTCTTCATAATGTCCGTACCGGTTACCTTATCGAATATGGAGCGGTACACCTTGAAGTATTCCTTCAAATTGTCACTAGGAATTGGAATATTTCTGTCGCCGGTAACCGTAATCGCTTTAACGTTCTTACTGCCCAGAACCGCCCCTAAACCGAGCCTTCCGAAATGGCGGTAGTTATCAACGTTAACACTGGCATAGACAACTTTATTTTCGCCCGCCGGCCCAATCCGCATAATGCTCCTATTCCCTCCAGATGGTTCATAATCGTGAACCACCCGCCACACATCTTCTGAGAGCATGCCCCACAAAGGTCTGGCGTCTCTATACTCAACCCCTTGACCGGTAATAGATAAGTAACAAGGGTAACTGTACTTGCCGGTGAGGACAACGGCATCATAACCCGCCATAAACAGCGCCAGGGCCAGCCGTCCTCCTGCATAACTCTCCCCCAGTTCGCCGGTCAAGGGCGAAATAAACATCGCCGCGGTCTTGGTAATCACCGGGTAGACGGACGACAGCGCCCCGATGGCAAACACAGCCGGTTGCTGTTCATCTAAGGGCTCTAAATCAGGTTTCATGTTTTCCTCAAAAAGCTTGGCGGCCACACCCACTCCACCGAAATAATCTTTTAGATCTGCCCGCTTTTCAACGTGCGTTGTTCTGGAGGATAGATCCACATAGAGGACTGTTATCGTATGTTCATACAGCATTATGCCTCCTCCATTTCCAAGCATCCATGCGTGCAAAACTGCGTGCAAACACCGCAGTGCTTGCAGATAAACGGCTTATTGGTTGTGCTGTCGAAATTAACCGCACGAAAAGCACAGGCGACAACGCATTTCTGGCAGCCGGTACATCTGTCAGGCAATAAAGTAACTCCACCACCCTCTCTGTCTACAAGGGCGCTAGTGGGACAGACTTGTGCACAGGCCCTGACCCCGGTGCAACCGACACAGACAACGGCTACCATTCTACCTGATAAACCGCTTGAGGTTTTAATTTTGATAGCACTTTTGGCCAGGGAATGACTATGCTGGTTAACCACCGCACAGGACGTCATGCAGGAAAAACAACCGATGCACCGTCTCATCTCTTTAACCTTTAGAATCTTAGCGATGTTCAACACTCCTATTTATTCATAGAATTCCAGTCATCCTTGAACATTTGCAATCCAATGTCGGTGAGTGGGTGTTTTACCATCTTCTTAAGGACCGCATAAGGAATAGTTGCGATATGAGCGCCTGCCAGTGCGCATTCAACCGTGTACTTAGGATACCTTGGACTTGCTGCTATGATCTGAGTCTTTATATCATAGTACTTAAAGATATCTGCTATATTCTTTACAAGTTCGGTACCACTCCCACCAATGTCATCTGTTCTTCCTAAAAACGGACTCACGTAGGTTGCACCTGCCCGGGCTGCAAGCAGCGCCTGGTTTACCGAAAAAATCAGTGTCATGTTAGTCGCAATATTTTCCTTTGCAAGAGGACCCAATGCTTTTAGACCTTCTTCAATCATGGGGACCTTAATTGTAATATTTTTATGTATCTTCTTCAGGTCCCGTGCTTCTTCAACCATTCCCTCCCAATCATCAGCCATTACTTCGGCACTGATCGATCCGTCGACTATGCCTGCTATTTCAGCTAATAATTCCTTAAAGTCTCTTCCTGACTCTGCTACCAAACTGGGATTAGTCGTTACTCCTGATAAAACACCCCATGATGCAACTTCCCGGATCTCATCGATATTCGCGGTATCAATAAATATCTTCATTTCCTACCTCCATTACTTCGGGTTTTATCCAGCCCCGATCAGCTTATACTATAACCTTACATGGTTTCTACAAACATAATTTTTAACCCATCTGGATCCATCATATAGAAATACTTCAACTCTGGATTGACTTGAAAAGGACCACTATAAATGCTTAAACCTTTGTCTTGAATAAACTTTATCTTTTCATCAACGGAATTTACTTCAAATCCTAAAGAAATATCCTTACCTATATTAATGTCCTTATAGTCTTCCATACATATAAGTTCAATCTTTGTTTCCCCATCCCCTAAAAATGCAATCTCAACTCCTGGACGATCCACATATCTTCTGTCCACTACAAGGCCAACTATTTCTTGATAAAACCTTAAAGAATCCTCCAACTTTTTCACCTTTAATGTTGTCGAACGAAATTTCATAGCATCTCCCCCCAAATTAATAGCTTTATATTACTATTTTCTAATCCAAGCTGTGATCAAACCACATAACTTATCATAGAAAGGAGTCATCAGTTCAAACAGCATTTTTACACGCCTGCACGGCCTTTAAAGTCTTCTCAACTATATTTTCCACGGTGAACCCGAATTTGTCGAAAAGGATGTCGCCAGGGGCTGATGCGCCGAAATGGTCGATGCTGATTATTTCACCGCCGTCCCCGGTATAGCTTTTCCACCCCTGGCTGATGCCGGCCTCCACTGCCACCCGTGCTTTGACTTGCGGTGGCAAAACTGCCTGGCGGTACTCTTGTGGCTGCTGCTCAAATAATTCCCAACTAGGCATACTGACAACGCGGGCTGAAATGCCGGTTTCCTGTAGTTTTTCCGCAGCCTTCAGGGCTAGATAGACTTCTGAACCGCTGGCCAGAATAATGGCGTCCGGCGTGCTGTTGCCTGTCTGGTTGAGTGTATAGGCGCCCCGGGATAGCCCGTCTGCCGCAGCAAACTTCTGCCGGTCCAGTACCAGCAGTTTTTGACTGGGTAAAATCAGGGCCACCGGCCCATTTATCGTGAGAGCAGCACGCCAGGCTTCATTTGTTTCGTTGGCATCAGCCGGACGGATAACTGTCAGACCGGGGATTATCCGGAGCGAAGCCAGCTGTTCAACAGGTTGGTGGGTAGGGCCATCCTCGCCCACCACGATGCTGTCGTGGGTAAAGACATAAATGACCTTCAATCCCATCATGGCCGCCATACGGATAGGCGGGCGCATGTAATCGACGAAAGCCAGGAAAGTAGCACCGTAGGGGATTAAACCACCATGCAGAGCCATACCGTTAAGGATTGAACCCATACTATGCTCGCGGACACCGAAATGAAGGTTCCTCCCCTGGTAATGACCAGCGGCAAAGTCGCCGGCGCCTTTGATAATTGTTCTATTTGAGGGCCCCAGGTCGGCCGACCCACCCAAAAGGTTGGACAGGCTGCCTGAAACTGCATTGATAAATTCGCCGGAGGCATCCCTGGTAGCCATTCCCTTCTCGTTGGGTGAGAAAACGGCTATATTGCTGTCCCACCCGGCCGGTAGCCGGCCGCTTGTCCACGTTTGAAATTCTTGTGCCAACACGGGAAAAGACTTGGTATAGGAGTCAAAAAGGTCCTGCCAATTGGCCTCACGTGACCTGCCCTTTTCCACTGCCTGGCGGAAATGGGCCAGGGACTGGTTCGGGATGTAAAAGGTAGGCTCTTGCGGCCAACCTAAGTTTTCTTTGGTAAGCTTGAGCTCTTCGGCTCCCAACGGCTCGCCGTGTGCAACGACTTGACCCTGTTTATGGGGGCTTCCGAAACCTATATAGGTACGTACCATGATCAGTGAGGGTTTCTCCTTCTCAGCCAATGACGCCTCGAGAGCCGCCTCAAGGGCAGCGATATCGTTCCCGTCCTCTACCCGCAAAACCTGCCAACTGTAAGCCTCAAAGCGCTTACCGCGATCCTCGGTAAAGGCCAGTTCGGTGTCTCCTTCGTTCATTATATGGTTGTCGTCGTATAGACAGATCAGGCGTCCCAATTTGAGGTGACCGGCCAGCGAGGCCGCCTCGCTGGTGACCCCCTCCATCAGGTCACCGTCACCACTGATCACGTAAGTGTAGTGGTCAACAATATTAAAACCAGGGCGGTCGAAATGAGCAGCCAGAAAGCGCTCGGCCATAGCCATACCGACTGCATTGGACAGGCCCTGGCCCAAAAGCCCGGTAGTCACCTCAACTCCGGGGGTGTGTCCATACTCGGGGTGGCCAGGTGTCCTGCTGCCCCACTGGCGAAACTCCATCAGATCTTCCAAAGAAAGGTCATAACCTGTCAAATGCAGCAGGGCGTAAAGCAGCGCCGAGCCGTGTCCGGCCGACAGGACGAAGCGATCCCTGTCCGTCCAGGAAGGATTGGTCGGGTTATGACGCAAAAACTTGGTCCACAGCACGTAGGCCATTGAGGCAGCTCCCATGGGCATGCCGGGGTGCCCGGATTGCGCTTTTTCAACCTCCTCCGCTGCCAGCACGCGGATCGTGTTAATGCAGTGCTGGTCCAACTGGTTCACATTGTTCACATCCTCTCTCTATTTCCACCTCAAAGCCTAAAATATCCAGCCAAGGCGTCCTCCATAGCTTCTCGTGACTAATTCCTCTGCTGCTGCCCGAGTCATTGGCCGTTTGCACCAGCACACCAGGGTCAGTTAAAATCGATAGCCTTAACAATTAAACCAGCCAAGTTCATCTATAGCATTGACACCAAAAACCCTTTTTTGGGATCCATGAATTATGAACTTTCAGAGTTGAAACATAGTAAATCCACCCTTAAAAGTATTTTGGATTCATTATAATTAAATAACTTTGTTATCTCTTAATAGGTGCCCTTTTTTAAACACACCTCCTTATTTCTCATCATCCACAGAGTAATCGTAGTCGATAAATGAAGGGGGTACTTCACCCAGTGATAGGATGTTACCGCCATTTACCGGGACCAAAGTACCGTCGATGTAGGAGGACTCAATAATTATATAAACTTGACCTCATTTTGCTAAATATTATTAATACTACCAGTCTTTACAAATGTAACACAAAGTTACATTATTTACAACTAGGCAATTGAAATCAGGGGGTATTGTGAAATATTTGCCCATTAAAGTAAATTGTGAACTATTTCACTAATATTAACATTAACTAGTGAAATAGTTCACAATTTACTTTAATACATATTATTCTTGCCAAAGCCTAAATTCACTCGTATTTTGCAGGAATAACTGACAAATCAATAAAAACTACTCTTAAAAAGACTAGTACATCATATAACCAGCATAACTTTATTATAAACATATGTAGCGAAAGACAAATCTTACCCTTTATTTACAATTTGCAATCAATTGCACTGCAACAATACCAGATGTTTTTCATCAAATAGCGGAGTATAATGAATTCCTTTGCAAACAAGAGGGCATATACCATAAGACGTTATTCTGAGAAAAGGGACGGTTCCATTGGCAAAAAAACTGTCAAGAGAAACTGTCCCTGCTGTCATTATCTGGTTAAGATTAACATTATATCTCTTTGTCGACGGAGTAATCCCAGTTGATAAATGAAGGGGGCACTTCACCCAGGGAGAGGATGTTACCGCCGTCTACCGGTATCAGAGTGCCGTGGATAAAGGAGGACTCCTCGGTGGACAGGAATGTAGCTAGATTGGCAACATCGCCAACATCACACCATTTCCTCAAGGGGATGAACATCTCGGTCTCACGGCGCAAAGCTTCGTTCTCATAGAGCTCGTGGGACAGGGTGGTCTTGACCCAGGTGGGGCAGATGCCATTAATGCGGATACCTTTAGGGCCGTACTCCAGTGCGACGGCCTTAACCAGGGCCGGCAGGGCGGACTTGGTCATACAGTAGGCACATTCCGAAGCGTATATCGCCAGTGAAGTGGAGGAGCAGATTACGACGATGTTGCCGGGGCTATCCTGGCGCAGGAACTGCTTTATAGCTTCCTGGCAGGTTAAATAAGGACCTTTGACATTGACAGCGTACATCTCGTCCAAGATCTCCACCGACTCATGGTGCATCATCACGCCGCCGCGCCAGATGCCTGCGTTAGCGACGACATTGGTAACCTTGCCAAACTTGTCGACAGCAGTTTTGATCAGGTTTTTGACATCTTCTTGCTTGGTGACGTCGCAGGTGGTATAAACTACTTCAGCACCCAAGCTTTTGATGACCTCTTCTGTTGGCCTCATGTCAGTGTCAGCAATATAGTTGCCCGCGGGTGCGTTCGGGCTGATGTCGGAAATAACGAGCTTGGCACCTTCTTTGGCGAATTGTATCGCCATAGCGCGACCCATGCCGGAGCTTGTGCCGGTGATTACAAATACCTTATCGTCGAGTCTTCCCATATATTTGATATTCCCCTCTCATTAATGGCAGCAATATTACATATTACCCATAAAAATATAGCATTATATTGCATCTTTTTCAATTATAATTTGAGATAATCCTATATAAAGCTAAGACTTTGACGCTAATACCTATAAGTGAAGTTAATCCGGATATTGCAGAACGATCGTGAAATTAATCACTAAGTCAGCACAAATGTGTTGCAATATTTCAATAATACTATATCGACAAGAATCGACACTGTCAGAGTCAAAGATCTGTTCAAAATACAAAAATACGGGACTTGAACTTATCGGATTTATACCTGGCAAGTTACTAAAAGATATTGCTTGACCAAATTACATTATACTGTTATTATTTTCAACTTTAACTGTTTTCATAATATTTAGATATAGAATATTTTAGCAGTGACAAAGCTGCATAATGCCCTAACCTCCTTTTACTTAAATTATCCGTAATGTGATAGAATAACACAATGTTACAATATTCGCAACAAATAGTTGCTCTTAGGCGAAAATATGCTAAACTTCAACACAAGAAGCATTATGTGAATTAAATCACAAATATTGCACTAACAATATCGATATTGTCAAAATCTAAAGTCATTCGAAATAGGCCAATTTACAGGGATATCTGGCATATCAGCAAAAAACTTCTTTCAATAAGACTGGATAGCATATTAATGGGGCTGACCAGATTTATCTGCAGGTCAGCCTCATAGTTTAAGGCTTAATGCTGTTGCATAGGCTGATTGGGGGTTTGGAACGATGGATGTTGTGGGTTGGAGACATCAAAATACTGCCCTCCGGGCGTGGAAAGATTAAAATAAAGTCTTGCGTCTTGATCAACCCCCCAGTCTCTATTGGAACCGGTATCTTGAATTTTTGTAAAAGCTTCCCGGAACATGGTGTTATGGGCTTCTTCACGATTCAGTAAGAAATCAATCATTTGCCTTACGTGCTTGTCATTAATCTGCCTGTGCAGATACTCGTAAACAACCTTTGCCCTTTGTTCCGCTGCAATATTAGAAAGCAGATCTGCCGGCAGGTCGCCGGTGACATTTACATAGGCCGCCGTCCATGGAAATCCAGACGCGTTAGCGAGGTACGGGCTCAAGCCTGTTAAGACCTGGCTTTCGATATGTCCGGACTGGACTGCCTGGGCGTTTAAATCATGGCCATTTAAGAGATTGACTGCTGTAGCGACCATTTCCATATGTCCTAATTCTTCCGCTGCGATATCCATAAACAAATCTTTTATCTCCGGATCTTTGATCCGGAAACTCTGGGATATATACTGCATGGCGGCCTTTAGTTCTCCCTGTGGGCCTCCTAACTGCTCATTTAACATGGTGGCATAGGTAGGATTTGGCCCTTCAACTTGAACTATCTGCAAAAGATTCTTATCATGTTTGAACAATTGATCAACACCCTTCATTAATTTCTTTTATCTTTTCCTAACCAAATACCTTTATACTCGGAGCCATCAGAAGCCCTGCATATATGAGACAGAAAACAGTCCCCTATCTCAGTGGCTAGCAGTCCCCCCCGTGACTAGCTATCAACCTCTTTGATGATCTTGTTGACCTTGTTCAGCAAGTCTGTCATTTCTTTCTCTTGAGGCGCGCTTAACTGGCTTTCTATCTGTTTGAGCTGTTCATAATGCTTTTTGTCTGAGGTCACATGGACGTTATAATCCTGATTAAATTCCTTTATTTTATCGTGCGCCTCATTTTTAATAGGTTGCAAACGCCACCGGTCAAAACCACTCACCTTAACGGCAACCGTTACATCCCGGTTTATGACCACAGCTATACTTTCTTTGACACCCTTGATAGTTCCGGCTGTTTCCTTTGCCCTCCGGGCAAGCTCCGTATTAATCTGGATATCCGTTTCAATCTCGTTTGTCTGCTGCCCGTTTTGTTGCTTTTTTACTGGGGAATTCTGCAGACCGCAGCCAGTCGCCAGCAGCAGTAATAGCATAATAGCAATAACCCTCATCATGGTCTTCACTGTATCACCTTTCCTTATCCCTTGGGCTTAAAAAACAAGGAGGCCATAAAGCCAAAAATAATGGCTGCGGATATACCTGCGCTGGTAACTTCAAAAATGCCGGTAAGGATACCAATTATGCCGGAAGTTTCAGCCTCAGACATAGCTCCTTGGAATAAAGAATTACCGAAACTGACTATTGGTATAGTCGCTCCGGCGCCGGCAAAATCAATTAAAGGTCCATAAAGGCCCAGTCCGCCCAAAATGGCTCCTGAAACGACGAGTATAGTCATGGTATGGGCCGGAGTGAACTTGCCGACATCAAGCAGCAGTTGCCCTATTACACAGATCAGCCCGCCCACCACAAAGGCCCAAAAATAAGCTTCCATAAAAGCACTCCTTAAGATATATACTCAATTGAAACGGCATGCGCGATGCAGGGGATGCTTTCCTTCTGTTGGTAAGATAACGGGGATAGCAGCGCTCCCGTGGCGACGATCAAGACTTTCTTGAGCTCTCCCTTTTTCATCCGGTTAAAGATATGGCCATAGGTGACGGTGGCCGAACAGCCGCAACCGCTTCCCCCGGCAAATACCGGTTGCTCTTCACTGTAGATGAGTATCCCGCAGTCAGTGAAGATATCTTCCGGGATCTCCAAACCGTGTTTCTTCAGCAAATCGGTAGCGATCTTGTGCCCTACCTTCCCCAGGTCTCCGGTGGCAATCAGGTCATATTCCCGGGGTGAAATCCCCAAATCCCTGAAATGAGCCGTAATCGTATCTACAGCCGCCGGCGCCATTGCGCTCCCCATACTGAAGGGGTCACTAATTCCCATATCCACCACTCTACCGACGGTGGCGGCAATAACCTTTGGACCCTGCCCCTGCCTGCTCAGAAGAGCGGCGCCGGCGCCGGTCACTGTCCACTGTGCGGTAGGAGGCTTTTGGGAGCCATATTCAGTAGGATACCTGAACTGTTTTTCAGCCGTTGCATTGTGGCTGGAAGTTCCGCAAAGAACATAATTACCGGATTGGCTGTCTACAATCAATGAACCCAGGGTTAGGCTTTCCATTGAACTGGAACAGGCGCCGAAAAGCCCGAAAAAGGGTACTGCCAGAGTCCTGGCGGTAAAACTGCTGGAAATAGTCTGGTTCATCAGGTCGCCGCTTAAGAAGAACTGGACGTCACTTTTTTGCAAACCGGCCTTTTCAATGGCTGTTGTACAAGCCTCTTCCAGCAGCACCTTTTCTGCTTTTTCATAGCTATCCTGGCCGAGCCATAAGTCACCGTGCAGTTTATCGAAGTCTTCTGCCAACGGGCCTTCGGCCTCAAAGGGACCCCCCACCGCAGCAGTAGCTATAATGGTCGGCCTATTGGCAAATACCCAGGTCTGGTGTCCATGCAGCATATCAGGATCCCCCTAAAATTTCCAGTGTTGTTTTGATCAGGGCAACCACAAAAGCAGCGAAAACACCGAAAACGATTACCGAACCTGCCAGTTTAAACATATTCCCACCAACACCGAGCACAAACCCTTCACTGCGGTGTTCAATAGCTGCCGAAGCAATCGAATTGGCAAACCCGGTTACAGGTACCGCGGTGCCTGCGCCCGCCCACTGGGCGATATGATCATATACCCCCAGGCACGTTAGGATAACTGAGAGTAAAATCATAACTGCGACAGCCGGGTTTCCAGCTGTTTTTTCTGTAAAATCAAAGTTCCAGATAAAAAAATCCTGAACAAATTGACCGAGCAGACATATTAACCCGCCTACGAAAAATGCCCTGACCACATTAAGCAAAACCGGCCTTTGCGGCTCTCTGGCCTTGGAAAATTCTTGATATTCCTGCTGTACCTTAGTCAGCTTCTTCTTTTTCTTATTTGACATTGTTTCTCCCTATCTTTTTAATAAGGGCTCCAAATCCCCGACGACTTCCGACAAGCGCCTGGAAGAGCTTTCATACATCTTTTTGGCATCAGCTTTTTTCGTGCCCAAGGCAAATAGTTCACAATCCGCCTGGCATTTTTTCAAGGTGGTATGGACCAGTTCTTTTGTTTTGGGCTGTGGTACCTGGAGGGTATCGTCAAATAAATCCAGGTAAAGCTGCCCCACCGAATCAACCTGGGCGATAAAAACGTTTTCGGCCGCCACACCTACCTTTTCCAGTTCTGTGTGCAACCAGCCCCTGTTCAGCCCCATCGCCGCAAGCGGCTCGTCCATTACTACGCCATCTAACATAACCGTCTGGGGCACGCTTTCCTGCCCCACCTGCATGCCCAATGTTTGGGGGGTAGCCGGTTGTTTATCTTTTTTGAGCAGCACACTTAACTCTCCGGTAGATTCCATGACCGCGAACTCCACATCGGCGACATTGAACGCATTTTTCTTGCGCAGCTGGCTTAACAGGTCTTCAGGCGTAAAGCGTGCTTCAAGCAACTTATCTTCCAGTACTTTACCGTGGTTGATCAGGATTGTTTCTTTCCCCTGCACGATATCTCTTACTGCTTTGTATTTTATTGAAAGAACGTAAATCAAAGCCGGGAAAATGGTCCAAACCGCCAGGGCTGCCAGCCCGCTGACCAGGTTAACAACAAGATTCAGGGAGATAGTAGCAGCTATCACTGCTATTGTCACAGCGGTCACCAGGTCAAAAAAAGTCAACCTTGCTGTCTGTCTTTTCCCAATCAGGCGGACAAGGCTCAGGGTAATTATGAATAAACCTGATGAACGCAGCAAAACAATCAACCATTCGGGCATTCGCACTTACTCCTTAGCAGTGAGACAGGGGGCGGTTCTCTGTCTCACCTTTTAATTATGTGAGACAGAGAACCGCCCCCTGTCTCAAAAACCTTTGTACTGCGGCTCTTCAAATTCCAATACACTGAGTCTTTTTTCAAAATCCCTGATAACCTGGTTAACCTTTTGCGCATTACGGCTTAGTATTTCCTTTGCTTCCACGTTTTCCTCAATCGAGGAGAAGTCTTCCAGCGTGGCCGCAATGCCTTTAAGACTGGCCAGAGTTTGCTTTACCTGGGCAGCGATGGTCATCTTATTAACACCCTCCCACTCGTATTTTGCATATCAGCGTAAATTAATATACAAAAACTAGAGCCCGGATTTTTTTAATCCGGGCTCTAGGGAGTAGCTCAAGAGAACTAGAATCCTTTGTACTGTGGTTCCTGGCTCTCCATTTGACCAATCCTTGGTTCCAGAGAGTCGATAATCGTTTTTGTCTGCTGAGCAGCATTGGTATAAAGTTGTTTTGCCTGCTGGTTTTGCGTCTGGAGAGCATAGGCTTCCAGATTGGCCTGAGCGCTTTTAAGGCCTGCTAAGGTTTGTTTTACCTGTGCTGAAACGGTCATCAGTATACCTCCTTGAAAGCTTAACCTTTCAAGGATATTTGTTCCCTGTAGCCAAAATTTTATTCTTTTATTTCTGCTGTCATTCCTTCGACCAGCTTTTCTTTTTGTTTTCTTGCAAGTTTACGTATAATTGACTCCCGCTGTTGAGCCTCGCTGCGGTTCAGGTGAGGTTCCCAATAAACCAATTTCACAGGCAGCCTGCAGCGGGTATAACGGGCGCCTTTTCCGCTGTTATGAGCTTGTAGTCTGACCTCAAGATCGACTGTCCAACCGGTGTAATAAGTGCCGTCAGAACATTGAAGCATGTACGTGTAAGGCATAAAGACTCCTGTTAACTATATAATCCTGCTACCAGCTTTGCGTAATTTGACGGGAAAAGGCATAGGTATAAGACTATCTCACACAGAGTTTTGTAACACTCTAGTTGCTTATTTATTTCCCGGCAATAATATCCTTAACTACTTCCGAAGCAATAATTAACCCGGCCACCGAAGGAACAAAAGACACACTTCCAGGAGTGCATCTTCTATCGGCACAGGATTTGTTACTCCCTGTACTACAATCTCCCCCTGCCTGTAAAGGCTGAATGGGCGCTTCTTTTGAAAATACAACCTTCAGCGCATTGATGCCGCGCTTTCTCAGTTCGCGCCTGATTACCCGCGCCAAAGGACACTCACTGGTGTCAAAAATGTCGGCCACCTCAAGCTGGGTTGGGTTAAGCTTATTGCCTGCCCCCATACTGCTCATGATGGGCATGTTCATTCTAGAACATCTTTCAATAAGGTCCAGTTTAGCTGTGACCATGTCAATAGCATCGACCACATAACTGTAGCCGGCAGAAAGAAGCTTTTCTGCACTTTCGGCAGTGTACAGCTCTTTATAAACCTCTACCCTGGCCTTCGGGTTTATTTCCAGGATTCTTTCCTTCATTACCTCAACCTTGGGCCGCCCAATGGTTTTTCTTGTGGCATGAATCTGTCGATTGATGTTGGTCAGGCAGATATCATCGTCGTCCACCAGGACAAACCCGCCCACACCACTTCGGACCAGCCCTTCAACAACATAAGTTCCCACGCCACCGATGCCGAATACCGCCACTGTGCTTTGCTTTAGTTTATTTAGCCCTTCTGTACCGATAAGCATTTCTGTCCGGGAAAACTCGTGGAGCACTAGGGACACCTCTTCATATCACAGATGACTGCGTGTTAAGTCTTCATATAAACTCATTAGACATTCAATGCCTGCCTTATATCATTTACAAATTAATCCTTTGGCCAAGCTGCATGTGATAATTATTATAATTTCACATTTGAACCTACGTCAATAACTATCCAATTAGAAAAGGTGATTTGAGACAGGAGACGGTTTCTGTCTCACGCTTACTCTGTATGTATCACGCTGTAACTATCCGCAAACTTTTCCTGGCCCTCATCACCAAGAATACCCCACTTCTGTACATGATACAGGTGTACACCCAACCGGTGTAGTCCCGACTGGAAGCGTTCTACCTGCTTTTGGGTTGCCGGGGCAACTCCGGCCATTGGATCGCAGAGTCCCATTTCCTCCCACTTGTCAGCTCCCAGCTTGCTATAGGCCAGTACATCCACCGGAGTATCTCCGTTTAAGGATTT
>JAQVOH010000168.1 GCA_028702695.1 Desulfotomaculaceae bacterium | reverse complement strand
ACGCCAAAGGAATTTAACAGTTCCACTGGGTCCAGGGCAGATCTGTCCTGCTTGCATCTTTTGCATTTTAGACCGTAAAAAACATTTTGCATTACTGTCATATGAGGGAAGAGGGCGTAGTTCTGGAACAGATAGCCGATGTTCCTGGCTTGCGGGGAGCTGTTAATCTTTTCATTGGAGGAATAGAGGACTCGGTCATTTATTTTGATATGCCCTTCATTTGGCTTCAAAAGCCCCGCTAAAAGTTGCAGAATGGTTGTCTTCCCTGAGCCGGAGGGTCCCAGGAGAATAAGAATTTGATCTTCAACTTTCAACTGCACATCCAGGGTAAAATGCCACAATTTTTTAGTCAGGCTGGCTTCCAACATATAATCACCTTTAGCCCCTTAATAATTCTGCTTTTTTGCCCAGCGGTTTACCCAGAATATAACAAAGAAACTGAATACCGTAATGATTCCAACCAGGGTCTTGGCCATGACATTATTTCCTGATTCCACTGCAAAATATATAGCTGTTGGAATAGTCTGGGTCTGACCCGGTATGTTGCCGGCCACCATCAACGTAGCCCCAAATTCACCCAGGGCGCGGGCAAAGGTCAGCACCAGGCCCGCCAGAATGCCCGGCCAAGCCAGTGGCAGCGTAACCGTAAAAAATATCCTTACTTCGCTTGCCCCCAGGGTTCTGGCCGCTCTCTCAAAGTTAACGTCCACGCTTTTAAAGGCTGCTTTGGCACTCTGGTACATCAGCGGAAAAGCCACCACAGTGGACGCAAGGACGGCCGCCCACCAGGTAAACACTAAAGTAACGCCCATATCAGCCAATGCTTTGCCAAACAAGCCGTTTTTACCGATCAGCAACAGCAAGCCATAACCAACGACCGACGGGGGCAGCACCAGGGGCAACGTTATCGCCGCCTCCAGAATATCCTTGCCATAAAACTCTCCGCGTGCCAGTAGCCGGGTAAGAGGCACACCCAAGCATGTAACGACAATCGTTGCGATGACTGCCACCCGAATAGAAAGAATGATCGGGTGCCAGTCGATCAACTGTAAGGACATCATAAATTACTACTTGAGGACTTTAAAGCCATATTTTTCAAAAACCTTCACGGCGTCGTCACTTGTCAGGAATGTTGCAAAGCCTTCCGCCTCTTGCTGGTGTTTAGTACTCTTGAGCACCGCCATGGGGTAAACTATAGGCGCACTGGAATCGGCAGGAGCGGCAGCTACAATTTTAACGTTATTGCTGGTTGCTGCGTCGGTGCGGTAAACCAGACCTGCATCGACATTGCCGGTTTCCACATAGGTAAGCACCTGGCGCACATCTTTAGCCAGGACCATCTTGGATTGAAGCTGATCCCACAGGTTAAGCTTGGTCAATACATCTTTAGCATACTTGCCGGCGGGTACTGTTTCAGGAGTGCCGATGCTGATTTTGACAACACTGGTACCGGCGAGATCATTAAATGCGGTAAGTTTGCTGTCTCCCCCCCCGATCAGAACCAGCTCGTTGCCCAAAAGGTCTTTACGGGTAGAGTCAATAAGCAAACCTTTTTGCTGCAGGGTATCCATTTGGGACTTGCCAGCAGATATAAAAAAGTCTGATGGAGCACCTTCCTCAATTTGCTTTTGCAGGGTTCCCGAGGCGGCCAGATTGAAAGTGAGGGTTACATTGGAATGCTGCTTTTCATAGAGTGTCTTCAATTCTGCCGTGGCATCCGTCAGGCTGGCTGCTGCTGAAATAGTTAAGTTTACCGGTTCTGTTTTCGGTTGTTCTTTTTCTCCACCACAACCGGCGGCAAAAGCAACAACAAACAACATGAGAGCTATCAAAACAAATATTTTTTTCATTACGTTTTCTCTCCTAGATATGTAAATTTTGTTATACTAAAGAAAAAAAGATTATCATTGCCCTCTTTAACAGATTACATGTTCAGTTAAGCTACAAAAAAACAAACATTCGTATAACTGTTAATAATATAGGAGCTTACACAACATAACTAAACCAAACTCAACATAGCTTGAAACAGTGCCAAGCTCTCATTAATTACCTTTTTACAGTTAACGCATTCCTCCCCCGTAAACGTTATAACACTGTACAATACTATACAATACCAAACATAATGCTACTACCAAATAATAAAATAAACCTTAATGGTTGTCAATATAGCTAGCTGAATTACGTATTATTAATTTTTAATAATTAGGTCCCTGGCTCAGAACAGCTCTTGGTGTTAGGCACACCCGTTTTCAAACTAACTAATTAATTAACATAAATAAAATCCTGCTGAAATGCTGTTTACAACCTGCAAAATCAACTCAACACCACAAAAAGTAATTATCAAACTGATAAAAATAAGATATAATAAACAATAGAATAGCTGGTGGAGGAATACCTGTGAAAGAAGATTCTTCTTTAACACCCGAAGAAGTTGCAAGCACACTAAAAATTGCCAAGAATACAGTCTATGAATTGATAAAACGGGGAGAGTTGGCGGCTTACCGGGTAGGCCGCAAGATCCGGGTTGATCAGAAAGATGTTGAAGCCTATAAGAAACAGGGTAAGAAACTAGAATCAATAGCGACGACGCCCCCTGCTAATGCCCATACACTTCATGCAACAGCGCCAAATATTGAGGAACCGGCCTCAAGCCTGCAAAAACTAGTAATCTGCGGCCAGGACGTCATCCTTGACATTTTAGCCCGTCACTTAGAGCGGCATCCAAGTGGTGTCAGTGCCCTCCGGCACCAAGTCGGAAGCTTTAACGGCCTTTTAGCCCTTTACCAGGGAAAGGTTCACATGACCGCAGTTCATCTTTGGGCCGGGGAAAGAGATCTATATAATATCCCCTACGTACGCCGCCTGCTTCCCGGTATTCCAACGATAATAGTGCATTTAGCATGCCGGATGCAAGGATTTTATGTGGCCAAGGGCAATCCCAAAGGAATAACGGAGTGGCAAGATTTACTCCGTCCAGGTATACATTTCGTAAACCGGGAAAAGGGTTGCGGCACTCGGGTCCTTCTTAATGAGCAGTTCCGCCGCCTGGGGTTGGACCCAAGGCAGATTAACGGCTACGAAAAAGAAGAGTTATCCCACCTTGCTGTGGCAAGTGCCGTTGCGCGAGAGGAAGTTGATGTGGGCTTGGGCATCGAAAAGGTGTCTCTGCAAGTTCGTGGGATTGATTTTGTGCCTCTACAAAAAGAACGCTATGAACTGGTTATGAAGAAAGAAGACGCGGACAAGCCCCAGTTCCAAGCTGTACTTGAAATAATACAGTCCCAGGAATTCAAAAAAGAACTGCAAGGCCTGGGGGATTATGATTTAAC
>JAQVOH010000167.1 GCA_028702695.1 Desulfotomaculaceae bacterium | reverse complement strand
AAGAACGCTATGAACTGGTTATGAAGAAAGAAGACGCGGACAAGCCCCAGTTCCAAGCTGTACTTGAAATAATACAGTCCCAGGAATTCAAAAAAGAACTGCAAGGCCTGGGGGATTATGATTTAACTGAAACAGGCAGAATTATAGCTGAAGTTTAATAGTTTCACAGACCGTTCTTTGATTGTTATCTATCCTTATATAAGCCAAAATGTAGGTGCGATTGAATTCGCACCTACATTTTTGAGAGAATCGCTATTTGTGCATTTTCAGGATTTCTTTGTTTCTCTGGAACGATTTAGGGCAACATATCTATTTACCAATTACTACAGAACTTGCTTTGACAAGTGCGTTTACCTCGTCACCAACCTTTAGACCCAACCTCTTAACCGAATCAGCAGTTATTGATGAACACATTTCTTGTCCTCCCACATCAAGGAGTACTTCCGCATTAATGTCATTTGTTTTTATATTCTTGATGCGGCCCTTTAGATTGTTACGAGCACTGAGTTCCATGATGTTCCCTCCTGATAAATTGTTTCTAATTGTGTATCAGCTATTATTTACAATCTTGGAATAGTTATACATGACATGAGCAGTTAAAACAACCCTACTTCTTCAAAATACAGGTAGGGCTTTTTAAATATAGACATGGCGTTTACGATTAACTCAGCCATACCTGACATTATATTTGGTGGATGCCTGGTAGTAACAAAGGCAGAGGCCATGAGGACGAAGGCTATGATCGCTCAAAATGGTGGCAGCGTCGGTACGGGCTTTGGTCCGGGTGTAATCCAGATAGCTGTCATAGAACATATCCCCGGCTTGCAGCGGCTCCACCACTGCGTTTGAGCAAATCCTTGAGGTTTTCCAGGACACAGTCAGAGAACAATCGTCTCCCAAATATGTTTGCGCTCCCTGTTCCAACTGCAAGGGCGCTATACGGGACCTGCTCTGAATCACCCTGATTCCTCTCGCCAGCAGCCCATTGTCAAGACCCATGGGACAGGACTGGGTACAGCAAAAAGTGGAACTCCCACTTATAGAAGTGGGAGCCTTAGAATTGATAAAATAGTTAAAATTAGAAGTGGGTGTTTTATGCCCGTCATTGGCATGGGTTACGTGTGTAATTGACCGTGCTGGTGCGGGTGGCTGTGGTTGCTCTCACCATGCTTGTGTTCATGAGGGTGAAGATGCTGGTCATGTTTATCACCAACAATCAACCTTAGTAAATTTGGACGCTCCATCACTTTTTTGCCGGCTCCATAGCCTATCTTTTTAACAACCAGCGCCGGCAGGTCGATAAAATCTTCCGCCAGGGTAGATATCAAGGCTGCCCCGGTTGGGGTGACCAGTTCACCTTCAGTACCTGCCCCATATATTGGGACGTTATGCAAAATTTCAAGAGTTGCAGGGGCTGGTGAAGGGATCATCCCGTGCATACATTTGATAAAACCTTTACCCATGGGCAAGGGTGAAGCATATACCCGTTGCACACCAAGCAAGTTAAGACCCAGCACTGTACCTACAACGTCCACAATAGCGTCTACGGCGCCTACTTCGTGGAATTGAACATGTTCCGGTGTGGTATCGTGCACGATCGCCTCCGCTGCTGCCAGGCGGTCAAAGACGGCTTTGCTTTTTTCCTTTACCCTTTCAGGCAGCTCGCTATTGTCGATAACCCGCTTGATGTCTGCAAGATATCTTTCCGGCTGCACCTCATCCAGCATATCCACAAAGATATTTGCCGCTGTTATACCACTACGCATGACCTTTTCACAACGCAAGACATATCCATGCACAGGAAGCTTGGTTAACTCCCCTTTTAAAAGCTCAAAGTCGACCCCGGCGCTAATTAAGGCGCCCAGGCACATATCCCCGCTAATCCCTGAGAAACAGTCAAAATAGGCTATATTCATACTCGCCCTCTTTATGTTACGCAGCCCGGCAGATGAGGGGTCACATTCCTCATCTCCGTAAGGGCCGCGTCTACTTTTTGTTCAATCATACGGGTAATGGCATTGGCCATAGCGGCTGCGCCAAAGCCGTTGTCAATATTTACAACGGAAACACCAGAGGCGCAACTGTTGAGCATACAAAGCAGCGCGGCAATCCCGTTAAAACTGGCTCCGTACCCCACACTGGTAGGCACTGCAATCATTGGCTGATCAGCCAACCCCCCTAGCACGCTGGCCAGGGCGCCCTCCATGCCCGCGACTACAATAATTACATCCGCCCAGTGGATTATGTCCAGTTTATCAAGGAGCCTGTGAATACCGGCAACGCCGACATCATAAGCGCGCTGCACATGGTTGCCCATAATCTCAGCGGTAATGGCCGCCTCTTCTGCCACTGGAATGTCAGCTGTTCCGGCACTCAGGACCAGGATGTTGCCCTTCTTTACCGGCGGCTCGCCGCGGTGCACGATGATGGTACGCGCCTGCTGATGATAGATGGCGTCAGAATAAACCTCCTGCACCGCTGCAAAAGCATCCTGGGTGGCGCGGGTACCCAGGATGCTGCGGCGCCCCCCGCAGAGATTCTTAAAAATCAGTGCAACCTGGTCCACAGTCTTACCCTGGCAGAAAACCACTTCAGGAAAGCCCTTGCGCAGAGCACGGTGGTGGTCTAACATGGCAAAACCCAGGTCTTTATAGGGCAGGTCTTTAAGAGTGTTTAAAGCCTCTCCCACTTCAACCTTGTTATTCTTTACATCCTCCAGCAACTGGCGGAGCTCGTCTTTTAACATGATATACAAGCTCCCTTACTATTTTTTATCTAGAAGTAACATCATTCCCATAGAGTTTGTTGACATAGATGCATATACCCCACAAACCAGGTACCACCTGCCTGAGTTATTTTACACAAGCACACCATATAATATAGCTCTTGTTTTGTCAGCTAACATATTTCTTGGCTAAAGTACCAGTCCAGAAGCGCCATAGTTTCATGGACATTGCAGCCTGCGGTGATACGATAAATTAGGGAAGGATCTTGGCCAGGTTTATTGAGGCCCGGTACATTGAGATAAAGATATTTATAACCAGCCTCATTAAGCATTTTGACAACATCCTCGTTAAATTCCCCATAAGGGTGAGCAAAATCCAGTGGCTCATCAATCCCCATTCTCATCAGAACAGCCCGTTCAAGGGTGATATCGTTCCAAATCCTAGCTTTATATTCCGCTTCCGTCTCCAGGCGGTCTTCCGGCCCCTTCCAAATATTGGTGACATAATATGGTCCCTGGACATAGTTGCCGCTCATGCCCAGACGGTGCCCATCATAGGTATGTCCCCCGATCGACCAGAGGCCTGACTCGTATAAGCAGCCCGCTTCCTGGACACTCAGAT
>JAQVOH010000071.1 GCA_028702695.1 Desulfotomaculaceae bacterium | reverse complement strand
CGGGACCTACTGTTGGTATACGACTGCGCGGATGAACACACTGCCTTTCCCGGGCTCATTAAGAAAGAAACCGTGGCGGGCATGGAAAGGGCTCTGTTTGGCCGGGCCGGCGTGACGCTAACCAGCGCCGGCGAGTTGTACCAGAGTAAGAAAGACCAGGCGCCGGGCCTGCTGTTAGCGCCCAACGGCGCCGATGTCTCGCATTTCAACAAAACCCTGCAGCCCGCACTCGAAGTTCCACAGGAAATAGCCTCCCTGCCCCGGCCTGTTGCCGGTTATGTTGGGGCGGTGAGCCAGTGGCTGGATCAGGAGATGCTGGCAGCGGCAGCACACAAACACCCGGATTGGTCGTTGGTGCTGATCGGGCCTGTTGATACCGATGTTGCGCTGCTTAGGGCATTGCCCAATGTCCACCTCCTGGGTCGTAAGAGCTACGCGACCCTTCCTGCCTATCTAAAAGGCTTTGACCTGGCCTTGATCCCGTTTAAAATCAACGAGCTGACGCGGGGGGTTAACCCAGTCAAGCTTTATGAATACCTTGCTGCCGGTAAACCCGTGGTTTCCTCTGATCTGCCCGAGGTGTGTCCTTTCCAGCCGGCTATTGCGGTTTACCGGAATCAATCGGAGTTTTTGAAAAAGATGGAGGAGGAACTGGCCGGAGATTCGCCACAAAAAGCAGCCGGGCGGCTGCGACTGGCTGAAGAGAATTCCTGGCAGGCTAGAGCCGCGGACATTGAAGAGGAGATTGCCCGCTACAAGAAAAATCACAGGTACAGCAATTAAGCAGGCCCTCTTCAGTGATAAATGCTGTATCCAAATGTAGGTGCGGATTCATTCGCACCTGACCCATAGCCATGCTGCATAAGGACTGCACCTACATCGCTAAGCTTCTCTGCCACGTCGTGTCAGCGACGGTGGGTGCGGTGGATGAGACGGAGAACAGACTTTCTCACTGTTTTAGGGTAGTTGTTGCTAATTTAGGAAGCAAGAGAACCGTCCCCTTGCTTCCTTCGTCATTATTCAATAGTTACGTCCAGAATCATACCCTTGAATTCGTAGTCAAGGGACTTGATATAGTAGTCCTTGTTTCTGCGGATTTCCTGACCGCCCAGATTGATAGTGGCGCCGGAGATGGGTGTCCTCCCCTCAACTACGACAATCAAATCCTTTAAATATGGGTCGGTTGCTTCAACCCGGCGCCCGGCGCTGTCCGTAGTAATACTGTAGGCTGGCCGGATTGTGATATCTTTGACAACCACATCGGTGAAGCTGGAGCCTGAAGCCATTCTGTCCCCTACTTTGATGTTGGTCAGCATTTCGGGCCTAATGCTGGGGGCGAGCACGGTCACCTTGACCGTTTTGCTGGCGCTGTCACCGCTACCCTGCCCTTTTAGTTTATAGGCCGCCCCTCCCAGGACCAGCAGAACGGCCACCAGCACCAAGAAATCAACGATATTCATTAATCCAAAAAGTTTTCCTTTTTCGTCAACTAGTCTCATGCCTTTCCCCTTTCCACTTTCTTATTACAATATAAATCAATTTCCCCGGCAGATCAACTTGAACTTAATTAGAGGGACCTTTTCCATGTCAGACAAAACAAATGTTTTATTTTGTAACACTCGGGTTTATAATAGAGACAAGGGAGGTTGTATCTTTGTTGGATATTAACCAAATACAGTCAATATTGCCCCACCGCTACCCATTTCTTCTCGTGGACCGTATAGTTTCCGTCGAAGAAGGGCGTAAGGTGGTGGGCATTAAGAACGTCAGTGTCAATGAGCCGTTCTTTCAAGGACATTACCCCGGTTATCCGGTTATGCCGGGGGTTTTGATTATAGAGGCAATGGCCCAGGTGGGAGCGACGCTCCTTTTATTAATGCCTGAATTTGCCGGGGAAGTTCCACTTTTTGCCGGGATTGACAAGGCACGCTTCCGCCGGCAGGTGGTACCGGGGGATCAACTAAAAATTGAAGTGGTAATCCGCAAACTGCGCGGACGGGTTGGTAAAAGTTACGCCACTGCCTATGTGGGGGAGGAAATGGCCGCTGAAGCCGAACTTATGTTTGCGATACCGTCAGAAAAAACGCAAGATCCCGCGAAATAGGGAGTTATGAAAAGCAATTTCGCAACAACGCTCCTATTTAGTGTATTAATTGATTGTTTAGCCGCAAAGCTCTTCTTTTCTATTCTTGTCACAATGGGACGTATTGCGATAAAATAACTATGATATAGTGCTTGTACTATGTTTTTTTGGAGTGATGGCTGCGTGCAGATACCGCTCATGGCTATTCTGCTGGCCTTAGGGGTGGCCTTGCTGATTACCCCCCTGGTCAGGAAATGGGCTTTTAAATTAGGTGCCCTGGACCGTCCCGAGCAGAGAAAAGTACACCAGAAGGTTATGCCCAGGCTTGGTGGTCTGGCTGTTTTTATAGCCTTTACAACGGCGGTCCTGCTTACGCAGGAACTTTCCTCGAATATCTTGGGTTTGCTGGTTGGCGGGGGTCTGATCATACTTTTGGGAATTGCTGACGATACCAGGGGACTCAGTCCCAAGGTCAAACTGGCCGGCCAGGTAGTTGCCTCATGTGCTGTTATTTACTTTGGAGTTACGGTGGAGTTTTTAACCAACCCATTTACCAACCCGTTTTCCGATGAAATGCTTGCGCTGGGTTTCTTAAGCATCCCGGTAACTGTGTTGTGGATTGTTTCTGTTACCAACGCGGTAAACCTTATCGACGGGTTGGACGGACTGGCCGGAGGCACTGTATGCATTGCCAGTCTGACCCTGGCTACGGTGGTGTGGATTGAATCGACTGTCCCGGGACAGTACGAGGCGATTAACTTGGCCCTCATCCTGGCGGCTGCGGTTTTGGGTTTTCTGCGCTACAATTTTTATCCGGCCCGGATTTTTCTCGGGGACACAGGATCAATGTACCTCGGGTTCAGCGTGGCTGTCCTCTCCGTCATGGGGCTGGCTAAAAGTGCGACCTTCATTTCCGTCATCATACCTGTGGTTATCCTGGGGATCCCGCTGCTTGACACAACCTGCGCCATTATCAGGCGTTTTCTCGGGCAAAAGCCCATCTTCCAGCCGGACAAGGAGCACCTGCACCATCGCCTGATGAAAATGGGGCTCAGCCACCGTCAGGTTGTTTTGTGTATCTACGGGGTAAACATCGTGCTGGGCGTAAGCGCCATAGTGCTGACCCTGATGACCCCCAAGCAGGCAATTATCTTCCTGGTGGTTTTGTCGACTGCCGTGCTGATATTGGCGAACAAGCTGGGCGTTACCGGAGCTCGAAGCCGGGCCGCCTATACTACTCAACCGAATAAACAACAGCGGTCCTCACATCTGTAGGGCCGCTGTTTAGTCACTGGGGCAAATTGTCGAAGTAGATATGATTAATACATAGTGGAGGGGTTTTATGTTAAATAAAGTAAGAAAAGCGATCGTACCGGCTGCGGGCAGAGGTTTGCGTTTTTTACCTGCCACTAAGGCCCAGCCCAAGGAAATGCTTCCCATAGTAGATAAACCTGCCATTCAGTACATTATTGAGGAGGCCGTTGAGTCCGGTATAGACCAGATTCTGCTCATAACCGGAAATAACAAGCGGGCAATTGAAGATCACTTTGATAAAGCCCTTGAGCTGGAAGCGCATCTGAAAGACAAGGGTAAAAAGGACCTGCTGGAGCTGGTCCGGGATATCAGTGATCTGGTAGACCTCCATTACATACGACAAAAAGAGCAGTTGGGCCTGGGCCACGCCATTTATTACGCCAGGCAGTTTATTGGAGAGGAACCTTTTGGAGTGCTGTTGGGTGATGATATCGTGCAGAGCGTTACACCCTGCCTGCAGCAACTTACGAACCTCTACGACGAGGTTCAGTCCTCAGTGATCGCGGTGATGGAAGTGCCTTTAGAGGACGTGAGTAAGTACGGGATCCTGGATGCGGTTGAGGAAAGTCCTGGGGTATACCGGATCAGGGATTTGGTGGAGAAGCCTTCTGTGGATAATGCCCCTTCTCGTCTGGCTGTGATGGGACGCTATGTGATTGAACCAGGTATATTTCCAATTTTGGCTGAAACCCGGCCTGGAGCAGGAGGCGAAATCCAACTTACCGACGCCCTGCGGGTACTGTGCCGTGAGAAGCCCATTTACGGGCTGGCTTTCCAGGGCAGGCGCTACGATGTTGGTGATAAGCTTGGTTTTCTCAAGGCTACGGTGGAGTTTGCCCTGGCCCGGCCGGAACTTGCCGGCGACTTCAGAAAATACCTGCTGGCTTTGTGCAGTCAGCTCTCCAGCGAGGGGGCTGCCGATTGAAAGTAGTGGTAACTGGGGGCGCAGGGTTTATCGGTTCCCATATTGTAGACACCCTGTTGGAATCCGGCATGCAGGTTGCGGTCGTGGACGACCTTTCCACCGGCCGGTTTGAAAATATAAACCCGGCAGTTGATTTTTACCATATTAAGGTTGAGGATGTGGAGTTGGGTGAAGTACTGGCGCGGGTCAAACCGGACGCCGTAATCCACCAGGCCGCCCAAGTTGACGTCCAGCGCTCTTTGCAGGAGCCTCTCGCCGACGCCAGGATTAACATTCTGGGCGCTGTTAACCTGCTCGAAGCCTGCCGCCGTTGTAGCGTTGGCAAGGTTATTTACGCCTCTTCCGCCGCCGTATACGGCAGCCCGGTCTACCTGCCTGTTGATGAGGACCATGTGATTGAACCACAGTCTCCATACGGGGCCTCGAAACATACCGTGGAGCATTATCTTAAAATCTACAGTGAAATTTATGGGATTAAAACCACCGTCCTGCGCTATGCCAACGTTTGCGGCCCCCGCCAGGACGCCTCCGGGGAAGGGGGTGTGGTGGCAATATTTGCGGATCGCCTTTTAAGCGGTAAACGCCCCAAGATTTTTGGGGACGGCGAGCAGACCAGAGATTTTATCTACGTGGGGGATGTGGCGCAGGCCAATCTCGCAGCGCTTGACCGGGGTCACGGGAAAATCTTAAATGTCAGTACCGGTACCAGTATCTCTGTCAACAACTTATTCAAGACTATGAAAGAATTAATTAACAGCCCGCTGGAGCCCGAGTACTGCCCGGTCCGTCCCGGTGATATTACGCATAGCTACCTCGCCAACAACAGGGCCCGGGAGGTCCTGAACTGGTCTCCCCGCATCAGCTTGAAGGAAGGCCTGCGGCAGACGTTGGCATATTATCAGGTAAAAAACTAGTAAAACACGGGAAAAGGCAAATGCTCTAACAGTTCTCCATTAAAAAGGCTGCCGGGTTGAAAAAAACGGCAGCCTTTTTGATGTGAACAGAATTGGTCGTGTTAGTAATAACTTAGGGCTGTCTAGGCCTTCCTGGGTGTGTTGATGCCATAGGGGCGGTCTTTATTAACCTGCAACCGGGGTTGCCGTCTGACTAGCTCCCGGTAGTCTTCAAACATCTTTTTACGTTCTCCTAACATATGTATAACTTCCTTCTTTTGCACAGTTACCCCTCCTTGTTTAAAATTGCCCCCGGCCAAGAGGCGCCCGGGTGTGTATAATCACCACTCCTGCCGGAAAACTTAGTTTTTAGAGGATGGACCGGGCCTGCCAATACTATTTGAAAAGTTTTGGGCATGTTTGATCGGCTACATTTTATAGATTATACTGGGAGGAGCGGCAGAATATGAATCCCCTACTGGAATATCTTACCCAATTGGAATATATTTAATAAGCGAACTGCATAACAGGCTTTAAGCATAGTGATGAAGACAGGGATGCCAATTACTTAGTTACCGGGAGGTTCAATATGAAGAAGATATCGTTTGGCACTGATGGCTGGCGGGGTATTCTGGCCGAGGATTTCACCTTTGACAACGTGAGGCTGGTGGCGCGGGCAGTGGCCCGCTATATCAACGCCCACAACCTGGCGGCAAGAGGTGTGGTGGTGGGTTACGACAACCGCTTTATGTCTGAGCGGTTTGCCTCTGAGATAGGCGCAGTTCTGGCGGAACAGGGCATAACCGTTTACTTGACCGCACGTTCGACTCCTACCCCGGTAGTTGCCCTGGCAGTGTGGCTGCAGCAGGCGGGAGGGGCTGTGATGCTCACCGCCAGCCACAATCCAGCGGAATACAACGGTTTTAAATTCATTCCGGAATACGCCGGGCCTGCGCTGCCCCATATTACCGCGGAAATCGAAGACAACATCAGGGAACTTCAGGGCTCGGATACAGCAGGCGAAGACAGTCGGACAGTGACCTCCAAAGCCGCTGTCATTACTATTGACCCTTACGGTGCTTATGCCGAGCACCTGGCCAGTCTGGTGGATATGGGCGCCATCGGTGAGGCCGGGCTGAAAATTGCGGTAGATCCCATGTGCGGGGCTGGTGTGGGTTACCTGGAAGACCTATTAACCAGGGCCGGAGCAGAAGTGGTGGGCATCCACTGTCACCGTGATCCGTTATTTGGCGGAAACCTGCCGGAGCCAACCGCCAAGTCCCTCCAGGAGCTGCGTCAAATCGTGGTAGAAGGAGGCGCCCGGCTGGGCCTGGCACTGGACGGCGATGCTGACCGTTTTGGGATTATTGACGCCAACGGAGAATTCATTACCCCCAACCAGTTCCTGCCGCTTTTATACTACCACTTGCTCACCTGTCGGGGGCTGCAGGGTCCTGCGGCGCGGACCGTAGCCACCACCCACCTGCTGGATCGCATGGCTGAACGCAGGGGGCTGCAGGTGTTCGAAACCCCGGTGGGTTTTAAGTACATCGGTCAGTGTATATTGGAGCAAGGAGTAATAATGGGTGGTGAGGAGAGCGGCGGTCTGTCCATACAGGGCCACATTCCGGAAAAGGACGGTATCCTGGCGGGGTTGCTGGCCGCTGAAATAGTAGCTGTACACGGCAAGAGCCTGACCACATTGCTGGAAGAGCTTGCCGAAGAGTACGGCCTCTTCTACAGTGAGCGCCTGGATGTGCATACATCCCCCGATGAGAAGGAAAGAGTGCTGGGAGTTCTGCAAAGTTTCATGCCGGAGGAGGTTGCCCGGCGAAAGGTGACCGGGAGTTCCTCCGTCGACGGGGTCAAGCTGCTGCTTGAAGGAGGAGCATGGGTATTAATCCGGGCTTCGGGAACCGAACCACTATTTAGAATATACGTGGAAGCCGGCAGTCAAGAAGAAATCAAGAAAATTCAGGTAGCAACAAGAAGTTTGCTGGAGCTTTAAATTACGCAAAGTGAAATGGGACGTAGCCGTGCTAGCGTCATGGGGAACGTTCCACGACCCAAAAGAAGGATTTGCTGGATTAGCATAGAAAGAAGTATGCGGTGTTGAAAAATGACGACAGGGAAATTTATTTTTAAGGCGACGTTAACGATCGCCTTTTTTAGCTTGATGTCAAAGGTGCTGGGGCTGGCGCGTGATATTGTGATAGCCCATCAGTTCGGTACCTCCATGCCCTATGATTGCTACCAAATAGCTATTAAAATGCCCAATATGCTGTTCACTATCGTCAGCGGGGCGCTGGTTACGGTGATCGTGCCGGTGTTTGTCGAGTACGCCGGCAAGGGGAGGAAAAACGAGGCCTGGAAGGTATTCAACACGATCATGGTTGTCGTGGCCCTGTTCTACCTGGCGGCATCTTTAATCGGTATCCTGGGTGCGCCTCTACTGGTTAAGTTGTTGGCGCCCGGTTATCAGGTTGAGCAATGGCAGTTGATCGTGGAACTGCTGCGCATTCTGCTGCCACTGATGGTTTTTACAGGACTGGCTTCCCTCTTTACAGGTCTTTTAAATGCCAACAATACCTTCGGGTTGCCAGCCTTTAGCACTTCAGTCAATAATATTTTAATCATCATAGCTGCGCTTACCCTTGGCTCCTTTTACGGTATCCACGGGCTGGCTCTGGGTACGGTACTGGCCGCTGTCGGGATGGCCCTGGTCCAGTTGCCGGTCTTAATCAAGTCCGGCTTCCGGCTGAATTTCCACATTGACCTCAAGCATCCTGGAGTACGGCAGGTTTATTACCTGGCTTTGCCGTCCGTACTGGGCATAGCCATAAATCAAGCCCCTATTCTGACTAACGTAGTGCTGGGTACCTGGCTTCCGGAGGGAAGTCTCTCAGCGCTTAGTTATGCCGACCGGTTAAACCAGTTTCCCCTGGGTTTATTCGGTATGGCTTTGAGTACAGCAGTTTTCCCCACCCTGTCGGCACGGGCTGCGGCGGGGGACCGGGACGGGTTAGCCGGTATTCTGGCCAAATCGCTCAAAGCCGTAGCGCTGATCACTGTTCCCGCCAGTGTGGGCTTGATGGTTCTCAGTAAACCTATCGTGTCCCTGACCTTTGAGAGAGGGGCTTTTAATCAAGGTTCAGCAGAAATAACTTCGGCAGCCGTCTTCTTCTACGCTATCGGCTTGCTGGGTCAAGCGGGAGTATTCCTGCTGACGCGGGTCTTTTACTCTCTCCAGGACACCCGTACGCCGGTAAAGATTGCCGTTGTGGCGGTTCTACTTAACCTGGTCATGAGTTTAATCCTGATCAGGCCCCTGCAGCTGGGTGGCCTGGCCCTGGCCAGTTCCCTATACAGCCTGGCCAATATGAGCCTGCTGGTGGTGTTCCTGGGGAGAAAATTGCCTGGCCTTTACCGGAGTGGCCTACTGAAATTCGGCCTAGCCGTGCTAATCTCGGCCGGGTTGATGGCTGCAACAAGTTATGTGGCCAACCAAGCCCTGGCCGGATGGGTTCCAGGCACCGCAGGATTGATTATCCAGGTTGGGCTGGCCGGCACGGCCGGCATCGTGGTTTACCTGGCTGCCATCCTCCTGCTGGGGGCTGACGAGGTCCGGTATTTCTGGCGTGCAGTCAGAGGTTCCAGGGCGGATAGCTGAGAAGGATAAAAGGAGACAGGCGCCAAATCCCAACTCTCGGCATAAGGTGTGGGGAGGAGGTGTCAGCCGCATGGCTTTTAAAATTTCAGAACTCGTCCAAAGAGATATTGTCAACCTGATCGATGGTTCTAAATTAGGAGCTGTAAAAGATGTCCAAATTGACGTGGCAACCGGACAGTTGCTTGCCCTGGTTCTATCAAGCGAAAAAAAATATTTTGGGCTCTTAAACGCTGGCCGGGATGTAGTGGTTCCGTGGGAAAACATCAGAAAAATTGGAGTGCACACCGTACTGGTTGAGGTCGAGACCCAGTCGCGCGTCTATTTATGATGAAATGGTCGGGGTAAACCGTTTTGTTGACAATGTTTACCCGTTTTTGTTAGAATTACTGTGATGTTGTCGTTATGATGGAGTCTACGGCCCCCATTATCAAACCTCTGCTCAGGGGTTTATTTTATGATGGGCTAGTCTTACATAAGGGGGGAGTTAAAGTGAGCAGACGACTTTTCACCTCTGAGTCGGTAACCGAGGGCCACCCCGACAAAATTGCCGACCAGATTTCAGATGGGGTGCTGGATTCCATATTTGAAAAGGACCCGTCAGCCAGAGTAGCTTGTGAAACTCTGGTAACCACCGGACTGATCCTGGTTAGCGGTGAGATCACCTGCAACTGCTATGTGGATATACCTAAAATAGCGCGCGAGACGGTACGGGAAATTGGCTACACGCGAGCCAAGTATGGCTTTGATTGCGATACCTGCGCGGTTCTTACTGCCATAGATGAGCAGTCCAGCGATATCGCCCAGGGAGTAGACCGGGCCCTCGAGGTCCGTGACGGCCGGGACCTTGAAGACATTCTGGAAGCCACCGGAGCCGGTGATCAGGGGATGATGTTCGGCTACGCTGTAAATGAGACGCCTGAACTGATGCCGATGCCGATATCACTGGCGCACCAATTGTCCAGGCAGCTGGCCGTGGTCCGCAAGACAAAATTGCTGCCCTACCTGCGCCCCGACGGTAAAACACAGGTGACCGTTGAGTATGAGAACAATCGTCCGGTGCGCGTCGACACCATCGTGGTATCGACCCAGCACGATGCTAAGACGACCCTGGAAGAAATCCAAAAAGACATCGTAGAACATGTAATAAGGCCGGTAATCCCGCTTGAATATGTCGACGGGGCTACCCGTTTCCTGGTCAACCCGAGTGGCCGCTTTGTCATTGGCGGCCCCCAGGGGGACACCGGCCTGACCGGCCGTAAAATTATTGTGGATACCTACGGCGGCATGGCCCGCCATGGTGGTGGGGCCTTTTCCGGTAAGGATCCCACCAAGGTCGACCGTTCCGCCAGCTATGCCGCCCGCTATGTGGCCAAGAATATAGTAGCTGCGGGACTGGCTGACAGGTGTGAGTTCCAGGTGGCATACGCCATCGGCGTAGCCCGGCCGGTATCCATGGCTGTGGAAACATTTGGGACTGGTAAGGTGGATGAAAAGACCCTGGTCAACCTAGTTCGCGAACACTTTGACCTGAGGCCGGCTGGTATTATCAAGGAATTAAACCTGCGCCGCCCCATCTACCGGCAGGTTGCCGCGTACGGGCATTTTGGGCGTAACGATCTAGACTTACCTTGGGAGCGCACCGACAAAGCCGAAGCTCTTAGAAGAGGAGCCGGGCTGTAGTTGCTTTGCTCCAGATAGCATTCTTCAATGCAGGTGTGAAGGAATTCGCACCTGCATTTTTATTTAAGGTGTTTCAGGTAGTCTTGGAGAACTTGGTGCAGGGCTTGCGGGAGGACCGCTTGTTTCTCCTAAATGATGAGGAGAGTCAACCAGGGTAATGCTGTTTAAAATAATTTCTTCTTCAGCGGTGAGCCTGCCGTTGCTGTAGTACCTGCGACGAATCTCAGCCCGCGGTATGATCGCGCTAAGCTCATTGGTAGGCGGGAAAGTTGAACGGCGGTTTATTTTGAGTAGAATGCCGCCTAGGGCGATTTTCAGTTGGTTTTCAATTTGGCCGTTCCGGGCGTCTTCGGCATGAGCAGTCTTAACGGGTTTTTTGACCGGTTTCTTCTTTTTAAAGGGATTGAAACGAAACATATTTAGCAATCCTTTTTACCTAGCATATGGTTATAACAGTCTCAGCGTGAGAAGGAAAATAAGTTAGGTACCCGGTACCTATAGAATCAATCACCACCGTGTCCGGGGCTGCATAAGGTGCAGTAAAAACCTCCGGGGGTGAACCAGTGAAAGTCCTTTTGCTGACACTGGTAGTGTTGTTGCTGGCAGGTGTTTGCTATTTGAGCAAACTGGGTGAGTGTTACCGCAAATCCAGTAATGAAGTGGTTAGGCTCATCATCATGATGAAAGATCAGGAGCCATGGGTGGAGGGGTTTTTACGCAAGCTTTTTCGTCTTACCAGAGGGATGCCCTGTCTGAAAATTGTGGTGGTTGACGACGGGTCCAGTGACCAAACGCGGGAACTGCTGGTGTGCCTGCAGAGTACCTATCCCTTCGACCTGGCGCTGTCCCATGAACTGAATGATATGGCGGGGGAAAGTAGTCCTGCTGGTGAGCTTTTCTTTGACGCCAGAGGGCTGACCGACAGTGACTTGCTCAACGCGCCCGTATTTTCTCAACTTGAAGCTTATAGCGCAGGTAAATCCACTGTTTTGTCGAAATAATCAGCGAGGTGGATTTTATTGCGCCCTAAAGAAGGGACCTTTCATTTTACAATTAGCTGGCTGGTGGTAATCCTGGCGGTATGGCAGCTCTACCGTCTTTTCCCGTCCCTGGATTTAGACCAGACTGGGGAGTTTATGGTCATCATTTTTCTGGGAGTGCTGGCCGAATGGCTGGCGGTATCCTTTCCGCACGGGCAGCTTTCTGGCTCCTTTACCCTGATTATGGCAACCTTTTTGATTTATGGTCCGGCAGCGGCGGCTTGGATTAGCGGGCTGGCCACAGTCGTCGGCCAGGGCATTGCCAACCGGGGCAACCCACTGCGTACCACCCTATTCAACACCGGGCAGTACGTCCTGGCGGTGGTGGCGGCCGGTCTTGCCTTCCTATTATGCGGAGGCGTCCCGGGCCTGGTCAGCCTGCCCAATGCCCTGCCCCTGGGGGCCTTTACTGTTACCTATATTGTGGTTAACCACCTGATGGTATATTTTTATTTACTGCCGCAAAGGCGCCGCATGCCGCACCTGGCCTGGCTTGACACGATCAAATGGGATGGGCTGACCTACCTCTTCACCGTGCCCCTGGGCCTGTTGATTGCTATGATTCACTCGTTTGTAGGTATGGCCGGCGCCCTGATGCTCTTTTTTTCCGTCCTGGGGCTGCAGCTCATCTTGCGCTTCAGTGTACGCCTTCAGGTCACCAATCAGGAACTCACAGCATTTTACGAAACCGCTCGTTATCTGGAAGAAAACCCCGGCTCAATTAAAATCCTAGAGCAGGTCTTGACCAACGCGAGGAAGGCTCTGACTTACCACAGCGCGGTAGCCTACTTCCGGTCCGGCGAAAGCGATACTTACCTCCCTGCAGCTATGACCGGTCCATACTCTAAGCAACTTAATTCCACTGCGGTGTACACCGGAGAGGGGATAACCGGGTGGGTACTTGCCAACAGGGAGGCCGAAATCATTTACGATGCCAGGCTCGACTCTCGTACCCGGGGTGATACGGGGCTTTGCCAGGTGATGCGCTCGTTGATTGTAGCGCCGCTATGTGCAGGAGGGGAAACCCTGGGGGTCGTGGTGCTGGGGGAAAAGCGTCCCCTGGCCTTTGACGAAAACCACCTGCATATCATGGCTGTGCTGTGCAGCCAGGCAGCCGTGGCGGTTGAGAACTCCATCCTGCATGACCGTCTGGGACAGGCTTCCTCTCGCGATAACCTCACCGGGCTGATGAGTTTCAGTAGCTTTGCCGAACTGGCGGCAGGAATGTGCAAAAGTGTAGGTGAGGCCGGGTACCCGGTGGGGATGGTTCTGGTGGACATAGACCGTTTTAAAGCCTATAACCTGCGTTACGGTCGTGAGGCCGGGGAAAGGGTTCTGGCCGAACTGTCCATGCTGGTTGAAGAAGGCACCCGCAGGGATGACCTTATTGCCCGCTACGGCGGAAATGAGTTTATTCTCCTCCTGCCCGGTGCGGAGGGGTCGCGGTTGATGGATATGGCGGAAAGTTTGAGAGAGAGAGTTCGTGAACATGCTTTCCGTCGTGCGCAAGGTGTGAATACGAGGATTACCGTTAGCATCGGCCTGGCTGAATTTCCCCGTGATGCCGGGGACCTTGCTGGCTTGCTGCTGGCCGGCCAGCGCGCCCTGGATAAAGCCAAGGAGGCCGGCGGGAACCGGGTTGTTTCAGCTGCCGTCTCCCTGGTCAAGTAGATTCGTGTCAGGCGCGGGCAACAGGATGGGGGACCACTATTTGCTTACCATCTGGAAAGACCTGCTGGACTTAATTTTCCCTCACAGGCCGGAATGTCCGTTTTGTGGTGAGCCCAGTCCAAAAGGAGATCCCTGCGGCCGCTGTCTGGCTGCTATCGAGGGCTATCATCGCGAGCGGCCTTGTTCCCGTTGTGGCCGCCTGGCTGAAAAAGGGGCGCAGCTTTTACATAACGGCGCCGGACACCTCTGCTACGACTGCCGTAAACGGGACTGGCCCTTTACCCTGGCTAGGGCGGGCGGACCTTACGAAGGGATATTAAAAGAAGCTATCCACAGCTTCAAATATGCCGGGCGCCGCAGTCTGGCCGCTCATCTGGCCGACCTGATGGTTGAGGTATGCAGGTCGGAACCCCGCTACCAGTCGGCCGGTCTTATTGTACCGGTGCCCCTGTCCAGGGAAAAGCTGCGCTTAAGAGGGTTTAACCAGGCAGGCCTGCTGGCGGTAGAGGTGGGCAGGGCACTTGGTCTGCCTGTTAACGGAGGCTGCCTGGTCAAGGATTTTGATACACCTCCCCAGGTTGGTTTGAAACGTGCGGCCAGGGAAGCTAACTTAAAAGGCGCGTTTAGCGTGAGCAGGCCTGATGTAATCTGTGACCAGGTAGTTTTGATCATTGATGATGT
>JAQVOH010000166.1 GCA_028702695.1 Desulfotomaculaceae bacterium | reverse complement strand
CAATCGGCAGCTTATGATATCTATACTTTACAATATAGCAATTTTTTTGCCGAAATCTACTGCTTCCTTTTGTGCATCAACATCAGGGTTCCATTGGTTTCTATAGCCTTCTGATGCAACTTCAAAACCTGCATTTGCCATTAATTCATTTATTGCTTTTACGGATTCTCCGCTCCAGCCATAACATCCAAATGCCTCAGCTTTTTTGCCTTTGAACTTAAGCTCTTTCATGAGATGAATAAACCCTGCCATTGAATGCAATATGCTGTTTGCAATTGTCGGTGAACCGATAACGACAGTTTTAGATTTAAAAACCTCGGTAATCAGATCAGTCTCATCACTCTTTGCAAGGTTGTGCACTTTTACAACCACATCTGAATCGGCCATTCCGATTCCTTCAGCTATCTTTTCTGCAAGCAGTTTTGTACCGTTCCACATGGTGTCATAGATGATGGTTATTTGGTTTTCCTGATAGTCATTTGCCCATTGCGCGTATCTTTCAACAATCTGTATCGGATTGTCTCGCCAAATGACTCCGTGACTTGTCGCGATCATCTCGATCGGGAGGTTCAGTGAAGTGACCTCATCCAGTTTTTTCCTTAGCATAGGGTTGAAAGGAGTCAATATATTCGCAAAATACTTAATGGATTCATTGAATAGCTCGCATTGGTCGACCTGATCGTTAAACAGTTTTTCGGTGGCTAAATGCTGCCCGAATGCATCGTTGCTGAAAAGTATATTATCTTGAGTCATATAAGTCGCCATACTGTCCGGCCAATGCAGCATGGTCATTTCAACAAAGATAAGCTCTTTTCCATTGCCGATATCAATTTTATCCCCGGTCTTTACGACTTGAAAATTCCAGTCCTGGTGATACTGGCCCTTCAAAGATTTCACTGCATTTGCCGTACAATAAATCGGCTTGTCCGGAATATGCTTCATGAGAGCAGGAAGAGCGCCGCTGTGGTCAACTTCTCCATGATTAGCGATGATAAAATCAATTTTATTCAAATCGATTTCCTTCGCCAGATTATCAACGAATTCCTCTGCAAACGGAGCCCAAACCGTATCAATCAGGACCGTTTTTTCTTCTTGAATCAGATAGGAATTATAAGTTGATCCTTTGTGGGTTGAATATTCATCTCCGTGAAATTTTTGAAGTTCCCAATCAACTTTACCTACCCAGTACACATTGTCTTTGACTTGCTTTTTCACTAATAATCACTCTCCTTTATTTTTAGATCGATTGCCGAATCCTCTTTTCCCCATATCAATTCCCAAAAATCAACAACCGTACCCGCAAGTATGTCGTCAATTCAAAAACCTATAACAACAATATATGTTATCCAGAACAATGCGTAATAGTCCAATGATTTGCATTTGCTTCGCAAATCATGTTCCGGTAAAAAAACAAAGCCCTTAAGGGCTTTGTTTTACATGGTGGACCTAAGGGGGCTCGAACCCCTGACCTCTTGAATGCGAGCCAAGCGCTCTCCCAGCTGAGCTATAGGCCCATGCTTGATGTTTCGAATCGATTATTATCTTATCATATCAGTATAAATGATGCAAGATTGTAATTAGGGGGATAAGACTGCAGCAAAAAAACAATACTGTTTCCAGCAGCCGGGTAGGATTTTGCCCCTTAAACCATGAATATTATAAAAAAAGGTCCGGGGAGATGTTTTAGGTGGTGATATTTAACCCATTTGACCATATCAACAAAATGGATATAAAAAAGCGCGTCCAAAAGCTGAAGAAGAAAAAGTCCAATTTAAGCAATGAGGAGCTTTGCCGGTTATTAATAAAGAAAAAGAGCAGGTTGTGTGCGTTGGCCGGTGGGGCGACAGCCATGCCTGGAGTTGTTCCGGGGGTCGGGACGCTTGTTGCCGTGGTTGGCGGAACCCTTCTCGATATGACTGCAATGGCTTTTTTTATTACCGAATTAATCCTGGAAGTGGCGGCGGTATACGATCGTGACCTGGATGTATCCGGAACCTCGCGGGAAGCGGTGTGGGTCCTGATTACATCGGTCGGAGCCGGTGCGGCCGGCAGTGGTCTGACCAGGTTGACGATCAGCCAGCTTACAGGAAGTGCCTTTAAAAGACTAATTGAGCAGGCGCTAGTAGCATTGGGAATCAGAGCTTCGCAGCGATCCTTTTTTCGGATTATCCCGTTTATCGGCATGTTTATCGCCGGAGGGGTTAATTATTACACCTCCCAAAAGGTAGGTAGTTTTGTTGCCAAATATTACGCTGAAAACGCTTACATAGATAACTGGGATGGACAAACTATCGATGTGAAAGGGGAGATGAAGGGCGAATAAAAAGCAGGCCCACTTAGTGCCTGCTAATTATCACCAATTTATTTTGCTCCTTTTTAGTCAGGAAATCTTCTGCAGGGATTCCTGCTGCTTAATTCTTTTTCCAACAACTTCTTCGGAGTAGTCGCAGGATATCAGATAAACATTTACCCACAATTCATGCTCATTGGGCTTACCTTCCAATTCCCTCGCCAAATCTTTGAATTTCTTATTAACTCTGTCTTTGAAAGATGAAAACTCCCCGAGCAAATCAACGATATCCCGCTGGGTGTAAGATGCACCCTCACGTAATATTTTTGCCAAGTTCAACCCCCCTCTAATAATACTATATAGATAATTATAAACAAATTGGAATAATTTGTTAAGAGGGCTAAAATGTATTATCCTGGCCTATTAAGGTTTTGAACAAATTTAAAAGGGGCCTTGAGTGGCCCCTTCACTGGTGGTTATTAGAAACTGCTGCTCATAAACTGATTTCCCATCATATTGCTGGATTGAGCTCCATAAGAGCCCGTACCAAACTGATTGGGCGTGGACAGGTTTATGCCATATTGTTGGTTGGGTGTAGAAAGGCTTGTGCTGAAACTCGGGATATACTGGCTGCCGGAAATACCGGCCGGACTATACTGATTAGGAAGGTTCTGGATGCTCCCGGTTCCGTAAGTGGCGGCCCCGTAGCTTTGTGGTATAAACTGCTTGTTTTGATTGCTGAGATACTGGTTGGAAACGGTCATATCCTGGGGATTTAAGCCTTGTCCCCAATAATGGGTGAGCGAACTCATATCAGTAGGGGTAATCTGGGTGCTTCCGTTAGAACTAAACTGGTTCGGGTTATAGATCCCGGCAGTTGACATTGTGCCAATGTTGCTAAACTGACCACTACCCAGCTGGCTGCCGATGCTAGTGCCATATTGGCCGCTGCTAAAAGGCCTCTGGGTGCCTACCTGCTGCGCAACATTGCTGATAACGTTGACTTCCTGGTTGATGCGGTTGCACATCTGCTGAATATTTTGCAGTTGCTGGGTCGAGATGACCTCATTGTGCTGCAGGCGTTGGAGCTGTGCGGCATTATTGGCCTCAGCCCTCTGCAGTTGGCTGGCAACCTGGTTGATGTTGCTTACTTCCTGTTTTAAATCCTGGATCTGTCTTTGGAGTTGAAATAATTGATCCATATAGTTTCCTCCTTGATGGATTAAGGCGTATCGCCTATTA
>JAQVOH010000070.1 GCA_028702695.1 Desulfotomaculaceae bacterium | reverse complement strand
CTGACTTAGTTGTACACAATAAAGAATTGATGTTTTTGGCTTCGCTGTTCCGTGAGCAATATTTATTAATTCTATGGAAACAAGAGAATAAGGGGAGTAGACTCAAAAATTAGGGGTTTGAACCGGTATACGCAGAACAGGGTAATGATATTGATAATGGGGTTTGTGACAATTCTTTGGATGATATGAACACTGCAGATGAACCTGAAATGCCCGTTCCAACCCCAACAGGCGCAAATATGATGCAAATGATGACAACAGAGGACAATGGTGAGGACCCGCCAACAGGAGAAGATCCTCCAACATATGGAGTGTCCGATTTAAAAACATCATATGAGTTTGAGAAGGTAACAGGAACATTTATAGTTCATGTTCCCAGGGAAGGTGAAGAAGAAGGGGAAGATGTCTATGAATGCGATGTAGAATTTACTCCAATTATAAAAGAAGGTGCACCTTTTTGTATAGCTAAAGGTCTACATTCAAAAGAAGCAGTGTTTACCATAAGAGATAGTGATGTGGATTTGAGAGCAACTGTTAAACTGGAAGATATCTATATTGAAAAGCCTGATCTGGTAGAAGCAGATGAACCGCGCATCACCTTTTCCGAAGAATATTACGATGATACCCGGGGCGAAATCTTTTATTATATTACTTTTGAGGTGGATTTCTATTCCTTAAAGGTTCCTGGTCAGTTTATTAGGACATTATCGAAAAGCGTGCAAGTATATGATACACCTTATCTTTGTATTGAAGTTGATTATGAGGGGCAAATTAGCTCACATGATGATTATGATGTATATTGGGCTAAATACATTGAAGGGGATATATGGAATTCCACGGTGGATGTAAAAGTTATTCGCGAATCCGCTGAAAACTATTTGATAACAGAGCCGGTGGCAGGCGTTCCAACAAACATCTATTATTATTGGGGGAGAAATAGTTCTAATTCTAATAAGCCTTATTGCATTTTTAAGCCCACAGAAGACTGGGTAACAACCGGTTCCGACGGAATAGCAACATTTACAACAGGCAGCGGCGATTTTCTCATTGAGCGAGAGATAGGTGTTGCTACACCGGCCCTTTACGGATTACTTGAACCTAAAGAATGGACTAATCAGAATCTGTACCAATATTATACCTATCCCGATTTGAAGGATTTTAAAGGTATTATTGAAGTTAAAGTTGTCAATACAGCGGGGGAACCATTAGAAGGCAGGAAGGTGCTTTTTTGGGGCGGGGCAAAATGCGATGAAACCCTAGGCGGAACAACTAATGAGGACGGTATAGCAGAAATAAGCTATCCGCGATCCACTACATCAACGGACCGGACAGAACTAACTATGACAGAGTTGCCAACATTCGACTTGAAATGGAATTTAACCCAAGTAATAGATAACCCCGCACATATAGTTGACGGCCATAAAGCACCCCTCTATCTTTCTCCGGAGATTAAAGTTTCTGGGGGGTACTTTAAGAACCCATATGCGCAAGTAAAAGGTGTAAAACTTCAAGTATATGATGTCAATAACCCTGAAAAAACACTAATAGAAACTTCGCCCCAGGCCTTTCAAGAAAAATATGATCCCCAACGGGATATTATTGTTCGAGGCTCCCACCGTGCCTATATTAAAATCAGTCCGCAGGATCTGGCAGGTAAACATTTAGGGATCAGAGCCGTGGTTCGCAATAAGGACGAAGGAGCCCGGGAGGAATATCAGGTTAGAGGCAATGTAGAAGATCCGGTTTCTAGTCATCAACTCTATGTACCTAAAAAGGAATTTACTTTTGCCTTTGTTCCCCTTCGTGTGGGTGCATGGGAAAATAACTCTTCTATATCTTACGGCAGCCTAAGTGATCAAAAGGAATTCATAAGAAAGATATTCCCAGCTCCCATAGAATTTGTAGAAAAAAGTCCTATGTTTATAGCCAAACCCAGATTTTCTACCCATAACATGTATTTAAGCAGGATATTTCGGGAGTTGGACAGAACGCAAAAACTTTTTTCCGATAAATATGACCTTTACGTAGGTATGACACCACCTGGTTTTCTGGGAGCAGCAGGGTTGCAAGACTCGGGTATGTTTGGCATGAACTGGGGGTTTTTTGGGGCAGTACATGGCGCGGTTTTAATTGACCCCAGCCAAACACTAGAACACACCACCATACATGAATTCATGCACACTTTAGGTTTTTCGGATGTTTATCCATCAGATGGAGTTCAACTTCTGTCTGCCAACGGCCATGATGGTACCCCCATTAATAATGTTGCGGGATATAGTCCGGCCAATGAACCAATCATGTATGATCATGCGAGTGCACCATGGCCGACCGAGGCTGAATACAATGCCCTATTAGAATACGCAACAAAACCTGCCTCGGAAAAAATGGGCTTGCGAAGCATCAGTCCATTTTTGGATAATGCAAAATCAGAAGTTCTATTATTGTCGGGGAGCATTGAGGATGTCAGATCAAACCAAAGAAAATTTTATTTTGACCCGATTGTAAAATATACTGATTATGCCGATGAAACTAGTGATTTTATTAATAACGGTTATGTAATTCAAACACTTGCATCTGATGGTGAAGTGTTATCACAATACTTCTTCTCAGATTATGAATATGGCGGCAAATATTATGCTACATTTATAGCCAGTTTACCTGCTGATAATGTGAAAGCTATTGAAATAGGGAAACAAAGTGGGGGCAACATAAACCAAGTATTTCAAAGGTACGAGTATTCCGTAAATGCACCTGTTGTAAGCCTGACTGGACCTGCCAATGCTTCTCTTCCCGGTAATTTTGACATTACATGGAATGCCGGCGATGCTGATGGAGATGCTTTGCTATCAGAAATACAAGTTAGTTCTGATGGTGGAAATACATGGGATACCATTGCCGCGGATATTCCTGATAATGCAAGTGGCATGTATTCTTATAAGTTAAATGCCGCAAACTTCCCTAAAGGTGGAAGCTATAAATTTAAAGTGGTTGTAACTGATGGAATGCACTCAACCGAAGCCGTTTCAGATAACGAATATACTATTGGCGGTTATGAGCAAAAACCGATACTTAATCTTTCTGGAACAGAAGCAACTATACAGGTGAATCCGGGGACAGAAGAAGCCGCCGCCTATTTTGAATTGGGCAACAGTGGCAGAGAAGTGCTAAATGTGGAGTTTTCACCGGCTGATGAAACAGCAACATTTGTTTCGCCTTTATTTATAAAGGAATATACCATTTATCCGGGGCAAAACCAGCTAATAGCCATGCCGTTGGATTTGCCGGTTGGCGAGGCGGGAAACACTTTTGAGGAAACAATTAATTTAATATCAAATGACCCGGACAAACCAACAACTGATCTTACAATTAAAGTTGAATATACGGAAGATGCTTTAAAACCGGAATTAGCTGCTTTTTCAACAACTCCCCCCAGTTTTAAAGAAGGAGTCAGTGGTTCAGCTATACAAGTCACCTTTGGTGCCTGTGCGGTAGCAGGGCAAAGTGGTTTAGAAGCCACAGTGATTATAGAAGATAAAAATAATGAGAATGTGATTCTGAATGAACTGATGGATGAGAATTATCACAAGCCCGGCGCCTACACCTACTATTGGGAGCATGAGGGGCTTTCAGTCAGTGACTACGGCGTTTATATAAAATTAAGGGACCCGGAATCGGGCCTCGAAAGGGAAAGAGCAGGATATGATTTTGAGTTTAGTATAAAAGCACCAAATGCACCACCTGTTTTTAAAGAACCAAAGACTTATGAAAATGATCTCGGAGTTGTTAAAAGAGGGGAAACGATTACTATATCATACGAAGTACTTGACCCAGATGGTGATACATTAGATATAAATGTATATAGTAATTTATTGGAGCACGGATTAAAGCTAATCAAGGATACTGCAAATTCCGGCAGGATTGAATGGACTGCAAATGTCAGCGGCGCTCATTCCATCTACTTGACGGCCACGGAGCCATTGGGAAACAGCGCTGAAGTGGTGTTTAACATTGCCGAGATAGAAGACCTGAATTTATTTACAATCTCCCTTGAGGCAAATTCAACTGAAGCAGGGCAGGTTTATGGCAGCGGGGTGTATAATCCCGGAGAATATGTAACATTGGAAGCTGTGCCTGGGGAATTGTATAAATTCGTTAACTGGACAGAAAATGATGCAGAAGTCAGCACTGACCCGGTATATATGTTTAAAGCCGCAGAAAACAGGAAGCTGGTGGCAAACTTTGAGGAATTAGCAGTCTTCCGCTATGACATCGAGGACAACAAAGTTATTATTACAGGTTTTGCAGATGGGATTTTACAGGATATTACAATACCAGATGAGATTGAAGGCTATCCGGTCACAGGTATAAGGGATATGGCTTTTTATTCAAAGGGAATTAAAAGCGTAAACCTGCCTGAAACACTAATAAGCATCGGCCAATATGCATTTGGTTCAAACGCTTTGACAGGGGTAATTATTCCCAACGGTGTTGCTGCAATTGGTATGCATGCGTTTTCCAATAATCAGTTAACCAAGGTGGTTTTTCCAAATAGCGTTACTGCAATTGATGCTTATGCTTTTGCTAATAACGGTGGTTTAGCTGAAGTTGTAATCCCTAATGGGGAAACCGCTCTTGGAGATGGAGTATTTTCCGGATGTTCACCTGATTTAATTATCTACGGTGTCACCGGCTCAAGTGCAAATACCTACGCTACTGCGAATAATATTACTTTCAAAGATATCAATGAGTATGGCGGGGATATACCGGCGACTAAATACGCAATAACTGTAGCAGATGTGGTAGGCGGTACAGCCACGGTGACAACTGCTCCGGCCGCTTTGGCTGAAGAAGGGGCCACTGTAACGGTAAATATAGACAGTGTGCAAAGCGGAAAGCAATTCAAGGCTATTACCGTCACTGATGCCGACAGCAATAATGTAGAAACAACAGAGGTAACAGCAGGCCGGGAATACACCTTCACTATGCCGGCAAAGCCTGTAACGGTAAATGTTGAATTGCAGGATGCGTCCATTGTAGTACCCGGAACTTACGCGGTTACCCTGAACGATGTGGGCTCGGGCGCCGCCGGCGCAGGCGATTATGCCGAAAATGATACCGTCACCATAAATGCCGGTAACCGTTCGGGTTATACTTTTAACGGCTGGACTTCAACAGATGTGACTTTTGCTAATGCCAATGCACAAATCACAACCTTCACCATGCCCGCCAGGAATGTAACCGTAACAGCAACCTGGAAGATCGTCAGCGACGACGGAAGCAGTGGCGGCGCTGGCGGAGGTGGTTCTTCCGCACCAACCCAATACTCTATAATAAGCAATAGCGAATCCGCTCAAAAAGCCAATGGCAAAATGAAACTTAGCAGTCAGCAGGCTAAGGCCGGTGACATTGTCTTTATCAAGATAGAACCTGACCCGGGTTATGAAAACAATATACCCACTGTCCTTGACCAAAACGGAAATCCGCTTACGGTTACCAAAAACAGTGACGGCACTTACAGTTTTCAGATGCCCGAAGGGGGAGTCGGCATAGACACAGAGTACACAAAAATAGATTATTTTGATGATGTGGATCAAAATGATTGGTATGATGAAGCCGCATGGTTTTGTGCGGCACACGGTTTAATGGAAGGCACAGGCGAGGGACGATTTGACGGTGATGTAGATACCACCCGGGCTATGCTCGTGGCCGTACTTTATCGGCTCTCTCAAAGTGATGATATGTCGGAGGATATTTTCGCAGATGTGGAGGAAGGCAAATGGTATACAGAAGCCATAACCTGGGCCGCGAAAAATAACATTGTATCCGGTTATGGAAATGGATATTTCGGCCCTGAAGATATATTGACCCGGGAGCAAATGGTTGCCATTTTACACAAATACTCCAAGTTTATGGGATACGATGTAAGTAAAAAAGACGACTTGGGTGCTTATCATGACGTGGATAATATTTCCGACTGGGCCATAGCCGAAATGCAGTGGGCCGTAGGTAATGGCCTCATAAAAGGTGTTGGAAACAATCTAGTCTCTCCACAAACCGGTGCAAACAGGGCCCAATTTGCAGTCATCATGCAGCGGTATTACACGGACTTTGTAGAAAGAATTATTGATTGATTTATTAGGTTTGTGAGGAATCTATAAGCAAAACCAACCGGGGGCTTTTCCCCCGGTTGCTTAATCTTTTTCAAGAGGTTGATGGCAAGGTTGATACTATTACTAGTTATACTCCAGTAAATGTTCATAAATATAACCCATGATTAAATAAGAAGGAATGTAGAAATCCTGTAGGAGCTCCTGGCGACGGTTATGCCCCTTGATAGCCATAGTAGGTTTGTTTTCTTGCCTATGCCAGGAAATGACATAATATATATTTACCCTGTTTGCAGGAGTTCTTAGCTTTTGTGTGTGCTTTTCTTCTATAAGCTCTTATGCCGATTCCCACGGCTAAATATAGAATTGACGTAATGATTCCATTGATCGGTGAAATAAGAATTTCTCTACCGGCTGCAATGCTGATATAACCTGATATTACCAAAAGATTTATCAGCGAATCCTCTACCGTATGTAAAATCACACAAGGCCATACCGATTTGGTTACCCTAAAAAGCTCCGTAAACATAATCGTCCAAGATAAAAATGTTGTAAAAGCTACAAGGACATAAACAGCCCGGCTGACAGGCATGACTGCCCCGATATCCGCCTCAGGCAAAAACACCAGATAATAAGGGAGGTGCCACAGTGCCCACACTCCAGCAACAATCAGATATAGCTTAAGGCACTAAGATTTAATTTAACTAATTGGGAAGTCAGATAACCACGCCAAGCAGTCTCCTCAAAGATATCAATAATAAAATTAATTAACAAAGCACTTAAAAACGCGAAGATAAATGATTTGAGATTAAACGCGGACAAGTCGATCCAATTGGTTGCAGCCCCGATTAGCAAAACGATTGCCGTGACAACAGGAAAAATTAAGACAGAGGCCAAGTACCATTTCATATTGCCTTTGAAATTTGGCCTAAAACCGAGATCCCGCCAGCTTACCCTTGAAAATAAAATGATGATACACGCAGTCAGTAGAGGCAAAACCAGCCATATCCCCATACCGAGAGAATCACCTTTGGGTTGGGAAATGAGAACAGAATCTACAAGAACACCTAACCACCCACTTATCATAGCAATAAAAGTGAACTCGTCCAGCTAAAGCTGGACATCGAGACTTCGGTGGGGGACTCTACCCCCACCGAAGCAGAAAAGGGGAACTCCCACTTATAGAAGTGGGAGTCTTAGAATTGGATAAAAATCCCCATATTACGAATCGCTTTTTTCTTCATTGTAAAACCCCTTCCTTTTAGCTGACATGATTACATCATCAGCGGTACTTGATAAGATATCCCTCATATCTTGCTTACTGTACTCTTTAGGCAGAAAGCTGTTGGCAGCCATCATCGAAAGTCCTAATTGAAATATCCTCATTTTTAATAAGATTGTTTTTAAATCATCAACGGTGAACCCCTTTAGCTCAGGGTCCTTTTGCATCTCTTCAATTAAAGCCGGCATTATTTTTTCATCATAGTCTCGCATGTATTTGCCACTTTTTAAAACCAAATCTCTGAAGATAACACTATACTCCATGGCAAACCTAAGGCTTGCGTTTCCTATATCACGGAATGGGTTGCCGGTATTCTCTTCCATTAAGAGCTGTCGACTAATACTTATAACCTTTTCTATTAAAGCCTCATTCAGTTTATCAACGCTTTTAAAATTTACATAGATGGGGGCTACAGAACTGCCCATTTTTTCTGCGATTTTCCTCATAGTTATACCGTCAATTCCTTCTGTTTGAGCTATTTCAAAGGCTGCATCAATAATTTGTTCCCTGGTAAATTTAACCTTAGGACCCATGCCTATACCATCCTTAAAATGTAAAATAACACATGTTATATATGAGTGCAAGTATTCTTTGGAAATTCTTTAAGATTTAATGTCAAGCAGCTTTATATAAAAGATAAAAAATATCTAGATTAGACTCATTTCGTTAGCTGTTTTGTTAGTTCTTAGGTTATATAATGCTAATATACAGGCTAATATTGAGAAAAATCATCATACCATTGCAAGATAATCTATTGGCGGATATAGGTGAGGTCACAGGGGCAGGCAATAAATTTTGATACTCAGGAGGGACAGTTACATATGAGAATAGGAGGAGGAGGAATGATTACTAAAACGTTATTTCCCGGGCGCTACATGCAGGGTTTTAGGGCTATTGAATGTCTGAAAAGTGAATTGCCAAACTTTGGCGAAGTGGGTTTGTGTATTATGGCGCCTTCGGCCATGAAAATGCTGAGAGATAAGATGCCGGAACAAACTGCAGGGCTTCGCTTAATTCTTGAGGAATTTAAAAGGGAATGCTGTGATAAGGAAATAAATCGCCTTGCCAATCTAGGAAGGGAATGTCATGCACAGTTTGTTGTTGCTATTGGAGGCGGAAAAACCATTGATACGGGCAAGATAGTTGCGGATCGCCTGGGTACCCCTGTAGTTGTTGTTCCTACAATTGCTTCCACCGATGCCCCCTGCAGCGCCTGCGCGGTTGTGTACAGTGAGGAGGGCTTTGTAGTCAGGGTTGAATACCAGAAAGCTATACGGATATTACCAGTAATACCCATAGCGGAAGAAAGAAAACTTCCCCAAAAACCCCTGAACCGGTGACGCCTGAAACAGTCACTCCTGGTGCAGCCATGTTCACGGATATCGCCAACTATAGCTGGGCCAGGGAAGCAATCATGGCTCTGGCGGAAAAAGGCATCATCAAAGGCATCAGTGATACCAGTTTTGCCCCGGCAAATCAGATCACACGGGCTGACTATATGCTCTTAATTGTGAGATTGCTGGGATTAACGGCGGATGTGGAAGGGAACTTTGGCGATGTAGCGGAAAATAAATATTATTACAAAGAAATTGGTATCGCCAGGGCTTTAGGTTTAACTACCGGCATTGATGGCGCCAATTTCCATCCGGAAGTAAGCATCACCAGGCAAGATATGTTTCTACTGGCCTATCGGATTTTGCAGCAGCAAGGTATGATTAAAACTGAGGGGGAACTTGGGGTGTTGAACCAGTTTTCCGATAGCGCCGAGATTTCCCAGTATGCCAAACAAGCCTTAGCTACGCTGATATCCATGGATCTGGTAAAAGGTAGCGGAAATATAGTGAACTCGTCCAGCTAAAGCTGGACATCGAGACTTCGGTGGGGGACTCTACCCCCACCGAAGCAGAAAAGGGGAACTCCCACTTATAGAAGTGGGAGTCTTAGAATTGGATAAATCCCAATGGAAATACAACCCGGGCAGAAACAGCTGTGTTTATCTACAGACTGTCAAGCCTGCTCTAAGGCATGTAGTGGCTGCTGCTCGACGAACTTAATGTTAGTCGAGCAGCAGCCACTTTTTTTATTAAATTGATACGGCGGGTTTTGTTTTAGCACCTAAACCAACCTTTTAGTGTCAAAAATCACATTTTGTTAGTCGTTTTGTTAGCCCTTAGGTTATATAATGCAGATATAACTGGCCAATTCAACATATGATGTTTGCAATACTGGTACTAAGATATAAGGAGCATAGTACATGAAGAAAGGCATAGCAATAGTTTTACTGTGTTTTGTGGCGGTTACCGCACTGCTATTGGGGTGTTCAAAGGCGCAGGCGGAAATGGCGCATAGCGAAGATTTTATCGGTGGCGACAAGGTTTTCACTAACCAGTCAAGTGACTATTTGGAGCCGGCGACCTACGAAGACTTCAAAGGGAAACGGTTTTCGATTGTGACCGGTTCACTGTTTGACGGGGTGGCCGACAGGATATTCAACGCTTCAGAGAAACTTTACTTTAATAATACCGTTGAGGAGATCGAAGCGGTGAAGCTGGGCAAGGCGGATGCCGCGCTGATGGATGACGTCACCGCCACGCTAAGCCTGCAGGCAGGTCAATACGATGACTTGCAGGCGTTGCCCGTCCCGCTTGCGGAGCTTGATTTTGAGTACGGCGTTTTCTCCATGCGGCAGGATATCATTGAGCAATACAACGAATTTTTAGCGCATATAAAGGCGGACGGCACGCTCAAGGAGATGCAGGATCGCTGGCTGAAATCTTATGCGTTTGAGGCGGTCATGCCCGAGATCCCGCTAACCGGTGAAAACGGGACATTAACCGCGGCCATTATGGCTACCTATCCGCCATTTACCTTTGCGGGGGAAAACGGGAAATTTTCAGGTTTTGACATTGAGCAACTCCGCCGCTTTGCCGCGTGGTTAGGTAAGGACATTAGATTTGTCGATATGGATTTCGGGGCAATGATGAGCTATGTAGCCAGTGGAAAGGCGGATATCGGGGGAAGTGTTTATATAACCAACGAGCGGAAAGAGAGCTTCCTGTTCAGCGACCCCGACTATATGAGCAAGACCGTGCTGGTGGTAAGAAAGCACCAGCAGGAAACACCGGTTCCCGGGCGTTCGTATACCTGGTTTTCGGGTAAGACGGTGGGCAATATCATCGGCGCGGTATCGGAATCAGTTGTGCCGAGGTTCGGTGCGATTCCGGCGTATTACCAGGATTTGCCCACCGGGGTTGAGGATGTGCGCAATGGCAGGATCGCGGGGCTTGCTTCAGATTTGTCCGCGCTTAGAGTTTTGGTCAGTGAACCGGGTAATGAAGACATGGAGGCTGTTGAGATCCCTGCCTCGTTTTTTGTCAGTCCCATGGGCGCCTTTGCGAGTTTTGACAATCAGGCTCTGATCGATGAGTTTAACGCTTTTTTGGCTATTGCCAAATCCGACGGTACGCTTGAAAAGATGAAGAACCGCTGGTTTAAGGGCGTGACCGATCTCAAGGGGCCGATGCCGGAGTTGGTGTACTCGGGCGAGAAAGGTGTTTTAAATGTTGCCATGGTAGGTACGAATATTCCCTTTGATTTTTTCGGAGAGAATGGCGAGCTAAAAGGCTATGCCATCGAGCTGACGAACCGTTTTGCCGCACATGCGGGCTATACTGTGAAATATTATCCTATGCAATTCGACGCCCTGATCCCTGCAGTGACCGGCGGCAAGGTTGACATAGCGGTTACATCCGTTTCTATTACCGAAGAGCGCAAAAAGTCGGTGCTGTTCAGTAACTCGATTTACGACGACCAGCTGGGTATTATTACGCTAAAAATACCGGCAGGGGTGGACGCTGCTTCGGTCGATGCCGCGAGGGATAAGACGGGCGCCGGATTTATCGAATGGCTCAAATCCGGAATTCAGCGCAACTTGATCACGGAGAACCGCTGGAAGATGATTCTGGACGGCATGGGCGTCACCATAACGATCTCGCTGCTTGCACAAGTGTTTGGCACATTGCTGGGCGGGGTTCTTTGCTTTGTACTGATGCACAAGAGCAGATTTATCAGCGGTCTGGGCAGACTTTATTGCAGTCTGATCCGCGGCTTGCCCATGGTGGTTTTATTGATGATCAGCTACTACATCATATTTGGGAAAACGGATGTTAATGGGGTATTGATCGCGGTGTGCGCCTTTGCACTTGTCGAGGGCGCCAGCGTCGCATCAAACCTTAAGGGCGCGATAGATACCGTGGACATCGTGGAGATAGAGGCGGCGCGCAGCTTAGGGTTTACCGCTTTTGGCGCTTTTCAAAAAGTGACACTGCCACAGGCGATCAGACGAGCTCTGCCCGCCTATTGTGCCGGCTTTATTGAGCTTGTCAAGGCGACTGCAATTGTCGGCTATATTGCTATTCAGGATTTAACGAGAGCAGGCGATATCATCCGGAGTCGCACATATGACGCGTTTTTCCCATTACTGTTTGTGGCAGCGATTTATCTGATTGTCACAAGCATTTGCGTCTACCTGTTTCAGAAGCTGTTTAGGATGATTAACAAGGAGGTGCGCTGATGAGCATTCTAAGAACGGAAAACCTCACTAAAAGCTTTGGTGAAAACGTCATTCTGCAAAATGTGACGGTGGAAATCGAAAAGGGTGAGGTCGTCTCCATTATCGGCCTCTCCGGTACGGGGAAAAGTACGTTTTTGCGCGCTGTTAATTTCCTGGACCCGCCCACTGCCGGAGAAGTGTATTTTAACGGCGTGAAAATAAACAGGAAGAACATTGACGGGATTCGCCGCAAAATGGTGATGGTATTTCAAAGTTTTGGGCTTTTTTCACACCTGGATGTGATGGAAAACCTCTGCGCGGGTCCAATAAAGCTCCTTGGGAAATCCCGCACTGAAGCGGAAGTGAAAGCTATGGACCTTTTAAGAACAGTGGGGCTGTCAGAGAGGGCGCGTCATTTCCCCCATCAGCTATCGGGCGGCCAGAAGCAGCGTGTGGCGATTGCGCGTTGCCTGGCAATGGAGCCGGAGGTCATTTTATTTGATGAGCCGACTTCCGCCCTCGACCCTACGATGGTGGGCGAGGTCACGGCAGTAATACGCAGCTTATCAAAAACTGGGATAACGATGTTGATTGTTACCCATGAAATGAGCTTTGCGAAAGAGATTTCCAGCCGGGTGTTTTATATGGACGAGCGCGGGATTTACGAACAGGGGACGCCGGCCGGGATATTTGAGAACCCCCAAAAGCCCAAGACACAGGCGTTTATCTACAGGATCCGCAGCTTCCACTATAAAGTGGAATCAAGGGATTTTGACTATGTGGCAATGCTCGCCGGCATAGACAATTTTTGTTTCAGCCATGCGGTAGCAGATAAGATAGCTAAGAAGCTAAGGCTCATTGCGGAGGAACTGGTGATCAATATCGTTGTTCCCAGATTTGGTGTGTGCGACTTAAGTGTCAGTTTCTCAGAGCGGCTAAGCCGCTATGAGGTAATCGTCACCTATCCCGGCAACAGCGAAGATGCGCTGGCAACTGCGGCGGACGACCTGGCCAAGGTAATGATACATAACACAGCGGGTGAAATTGTACATACGTTTGTTAACGGGGTCAATACACTGCGGCTGACATTGTAGTGTAACTAACTTTTTAATTATCAACTGAGACACTAGATGCGCTTCTTTGTAGCGCCTAATAAAGATCTGAGTTTTGAATACGGTAGAGGGGAAAAGCCTTTGCCAAAAAATCCTGTCCCTATATAAAGGTGAATATCTCGCTGACTTTGAAGCATTCTGGGCAACTGGTAAAAGAATTAGATACCGGGAAATATATGAACAGGCCCTGGATTTCATAATAACTAATAAGAATCGGTAGCAAAGGTATCAGCCTTGGCAACGATGACCTTCTGCTGCGTGAAAACAACATAGCAGTCATAAACATGGGTGAACTGCCCCGCATTATAAAAAGCCACAAGGATAATGAAATCCTTTTTATCCATATCGACGACAGCTTTTACCGGAACCTCCTGCCAGCTGACAGGTATTTGTTTATCTACTGCTGTTCGGCCTACCATGAAGCGGAGGCGCCTGAAAAATATCAAAATCTAAGGGAACAGATTGCCCGGTTGGTACGGGCGTTAAATGATAATCCCTGTGGAGACTATAGCAAAAATATTGGAAACATCCTGACAACCCTGCTTAACTATCTAACATATAATTTTGATTTCCTGCGCTGGGGGTACGGGACGACGGCATTTGATGAAAAACGGGTGGAAAGACTCCAACAAATAGCTGAGCGTGTCAGCAGCGATTATCAGATGAATCCGGGGCTAAAAAAACTGGCGGCAGAGATTGATATCAGTCCGTATCATTTATCCCACGATATTAAAGAGAAATTCGGGGATACCTTCCTGAAACTATTGTATTACAGCAAATGTGAACACGCTGCGAAGCTGCTGCTAAGCACCGGGAAACGGATTGTTGACATTGCTCTGGAATGCGGCTTTTCCGATCCCAAATACCTCATCAAACACTTCAAGCAAACCTTTCAACACTCTCCTTCGGAGTTTCGTAAAGTGTATCAGGCAGATGCCAAAACCCTGGCATCACAGGCCCAATACCGTGATGTTCTCCTTTCAGATGCAATAAAATCCCTACTATAAGGGTGATAAATGGGCGGTTTTCTTGACACCATTGCCAATGGCGTCAGGAAAACCGCCCATTTGTTACATAATTCTAGAGTTTTATTAATTATTCTGCCGGACCGCAAGATCGTCAATGAAAGCTTTTTTTAAAGAAAATAAAATATATATAACGAGGTAAAG
>JAQVOH010000069.1 GCA_028702695.1 Desulfotomaculaceae bacterium | reverse complement strand
CGGTGGGGAAGTGGTAATATATTTATGCCTCATAGGCTTTTTGCTACTTCATCAAAGCCTTATGGTAAGTTTTCTTGCCTTTGCGTATTTTGACGTTGTTTTTCAATTGTTCTAAAGTAATTTTGTCATCAATGGATTCAACCTTCGTATCATCAATAAATACCCCACCCTGTTGCACCAGACGTCTTGCTTCACTCTTGGAAGCCGTTAAACCACACGCCACCAGTAAATCCACAATACTAATCGCGCCATCGGTCAGTTGCTCGTTTGCAATTTCAGTGGTTGGCATGTTAGAATCATCCGTGCCGCCTGCGAAGAGAGCGTGGGAAGCGTTCCTGGCCTTTTGGGCTTCTTCTTCACCGTGAACCAGCTTAGTCAGTTCATACGCCAGAATTTCCTTGGCTTCGTTGAGCTGATTGCCTTCCCATTGGTCCATTGCGTCAATCTGTTCCAGAGGCAAGAAGGTAAGCATACGGATGCACTTGAGCACATCAGCGTCACTGACATTACGCCAATACTGGAAGAATTCAAAAGGTGAGGTTTTGTTGGGGTCAAGCCAAACAGCACCCTTGGCCGTCTTGCCCATCTTATTGCCTTCGGAGTTCATTAATAGTGTATTTGTCATGGCGTAGGCATCTTTGCCTAACTTACGGCGAATCAGTTCCGTACCGCCCAGCATATTAGACCACTGGTCGTCACCGCCAAACTGCATATTGCACCCGTAATGCTGAAACAGGTAATAAAAATCGTAGGACTGCATGATCATATAATTGAATTCTAAGAAGGAAAGTCCCTTTTCCATTCTGTTCTTATAACATTCTGCACGCAACATATTATTTACGGAAAAATGGGTTCCAACGTCACGAAGCATTTCAACATAATTCAGCTTTAAGAGCCAGTCTGCATTATTCACCAAAATCGCCTTGTCTTCACCAAACTCGATGAACCGTTCCATCTGCTTTTTCAAGCAATCAATATTGTGCTGAATTGTTTCAGGTGTCATCATCGTACGCAAATCCGTCCGGCCAGACGGATCACCAATCATACCTGTGCCGCCTCCAAGCAGGGCAACCGGTTTGTTTCCTGCCATCTGCAAACGTTTCATAAGGGAAAGTGCCATAAAATGACCAACATGCAGAGAATCCGCAGTTGGATCAAAGCCAATATAAAAGGTTGCCTTGCCACTATTAATAAGTTCTTTGATTTCTTCCTCGTCGGTAACCTGGGCAATCAAGCCACGAGCTACCAGTTCTTCATAGATTTTCATTGCAAAACTCCTTTATGAATAATTTAATATTAATATGCCCTCTGCACCAATGGTTGGCGCAGAGGGCAAGAATTATGCGGTACCACCTCTGATATTGGAAATTCTTCACAGAATTCCCCTCAACGAGTGCAAACACACTCATACGCTGTATCGGGCGTACCCGTCAAACCCTACTATAAATTCAGGTAGCAGCTCCAGGATGTATTCGAATCAGTGCGTCTGCAGCCTCTCACCAACCGGATGCTCTCTTTAAATGACGTAAAACTGATCTACTTCTTCCTTTCATGGCTTTTGCATAATTCAATTAAGTAGAATTGTAGTTGAGTAAGCAGCAAAAGTAAAGTCACAAGATGACAAAAAAGCAAAAAAGGGGTCTGAGCCCTTATCTAAATGAACTAAAAGGTGACTGCCACAAGGGTCAAATTCAAATTCCTTTGGTAAAAAAACATCTACCTATAGAAATATTAGTCCTTCTAAAATATAATCAAGAATAATACACCTGCCGGTTTTCGTCAAATAATATTGAATACATCTTATATCTCAATAGAATGGGTAAAACAGGAGGTCTTTGGATGACTGACTTTATTGCAACCTTGAAAAAACAAGTCCTGCTGGGGGACGGTGCAATGGGCACCATGCTTGCAAAACAGGGGCTTGCACCGGGAGAAAGCCCGGAGCTTTGGATGCTTTCCCATACCCTTGAAGTGCAAGAGGTGCACCTGGCTTATTTGCAAGCAGGAGCTCAGGTTATCCAGACCAATACCTTTGGTGGTACAGCGCTGAAACTGAAGGAATACGGCGCAGCCCACCTGGTGGAGGAAGTAAATAAAACGGCGGCCAAACTGGTGCGTGAGGTTGTGCAGGACAAGGCCTTCGTGGCTGGAATTATCGGACCTACCGGACAATTTCCCGCCCCTTTGGGTGACCTCCCCTGGACAGAGCTGGTAGAAGCCTTTGGTCAGCAAGCCCGGGCTCTCGAGGCAGGCGGAGTGGATTTTATCTTCCTGGAAACCTTCTCTGATTTAGGTGAAATCCGTGCCGCCCTCTTTGCTGCTAAGAAATATACCAGGCTCCCGGTAGCATGTTCCCTTACCTATACCAAAGGAAGGACCCTCACCGGCGCCAGCCCCCAGGTGGCGGCTATCGTACTGGAAGCGATGGGTGCCGATTGTATCGGCGCTAATTGCTCCACCGGTCCTACTGAACTTCTGGAAGTCATGAAAGAATACCGGCAGTTCACACGACTGCCGCTTCTGGTGGAACCCAACGCCGGTGTGCCGGTCCTCATTAACGGAGAAACAGTCTTTAAGGAAACCCCCGAGGATTTTGCCCGTTTCGCCGAACCTTTCCGGAGCCTGGGTGTTAATCTGATTGGAGCTTGCTGCGGCAGCTCGCCTGCGCATATCAAGGCTATGGGGGCGGCTCTAGCATCACGTGAACCAGCGCCCTTGCCGCTGCAGGAAACACCGGTCGCCACTCGTCTGGCAAGCCGCAGCCGGGCGTTGTCTATAGGCACCAAAGAGCTGCCTGTCCTGATAGGTGAAAGAATTAACCCTACCGCCCGCAAGGCAGTTGCTGAAGCCTTGCGGCAGCAAGATTGGGGTTTTATTACGCAGGAAGGGGCGCTCCAGTTGGATGCAGGCTCCCTGCTGCTTGACCTCAACACCGGATTGGCGGGAGGCGATGAAACCCTGCTTCTGCCGGAGGCTGTACGCCAGTTGCAGATGAGCCTGGATTGCCCGTTGGTACTGGACTGCACTAATCCTGCCGCTCTGGAAAAAGGGCTTCAGGAATTCCAGGGCAAGGCTTTAATTAATTCTGTGAACGGCGATGAAAAAAGCCTTAACTCCATCTTACCCCTGGCTAAAAAATACGGGGCGGCGGTATTGGGTTTAACTCTTAACGAAAACGGTATTCCTGCTACGGCTGAAGAACGGTTGCAAATAGCCAAAGAGATCGTAGTAGCTGCAGAATCTTATGGTTTACCAAGAGAAGACGTTATGATTGACTGTCTGGTTCTTACGGCGGCAACTTCTCCTGAATTAGTCTTAGAAACTGTGCGGGCTATTGACCTGGTCAAAGAGCAGCTGGGGGTTCATACAGTCCTGGGGTTGAGCAACGTCTCACACGGCCTGCCCCAGCGTTCCTGGCTTAATGCGGCTTTCTTGTCTTTAGCCATTGGGGCCGGGCTGGATGCGGCAATAGCCAACCCGCTGGACGACAGGATTAGAGAAACAATGATCGCAGGCGCCCTTCTTACGGGGCGTGATTTCGGCGCGCGTAACTACCTGGAGCAAGCCGGTAAACTGGGCTCCCCGGCCAAGCCTCAGATGATTGAGGAGGTTAACCTGATTGATCCCGGCCAGGCCCTGCAAAAAGCTATTTATAACGGGCAGCAGGAAGCTGTCATACCACTGGTTAAGACACTGCTTGAAAAGAGTGATGTCCTGTCTGTTATTAATAAAGGGATTATCCCCGCCTTGGAAATAATGGGCCAGCATTTTGCCGATGGCAAAGCTTACCTTCCCCAGCTGATGCTGGCAGGGGACGCGGCGAAAAAGGCTTTTTCTTACTTGAAAGATAATTTCTCAATGCAAACGATGGAACAGCGCGGTACCATAGTGATTGGAACGGTAAAGGGTGATATCCACGACATTGGCAAGAATATCGTTACAGCCCTCTTGGAAAATCATGGTTTTCGTGTTATAGACCTGGGCAAAAGTGTATCAGCCGGGGCTTTTCTGGAAGCGGCCCGCCGGGAAAAGGCGGATGTGGTAGCCTTAAGCGCATTAATGACGACAACTATGGTTGAGATGCCGCAGGTCATCAAGTTGCTTAAGCAGGAGTTGCCGGAGGTTAAAGTGATTGTTGGCGGGGCTGTGGTCACAGCCAAATATGCGCAGGAAATCGGAGCGGATGCCTATGGCGCCGACGCGGTGGAGGCAGTGAAAGTTGTTCGTGAATTTACCCGTGTGTCTTAAATTATGAAAATAAATATTCTTAATCTGCCCCTTATCCTGTCTAAGGAAGAAATCTATCCTTTTCTTAATCTGGGGCCGGCGCCTGGTTCCCTTCCTGCCAATATTGATAAATTAATCGACACCCACTTAAGGTCCATTACTCATCTGGCTAAACCGCAAGGGCTGATCCGGGTATGCTCTATCCGCCGGATAACCCCGGACCGGGTTATTCTCGATGACGCCAGTCTGGTCATCGAAGGACCTCGCACAACTGCTCATTTTGTCAACTGTGAAAAAATCACCCTGTTGGCTGCCACGCTGGGGCGCGGGATAGACGAGCGCCTGGCTGAGCTGCAGCAAACAGCCGGCGCTGCTGATGCATTTATCTATAATGGCATTGCCTCGGCAGCTGTTGAACATACCACGGAAATTCTTGACGCTATTAGCGTCCGGGATATCAGACGTAGCTCTTACTACCCGACCGCTCGTTTTAGTCCAGGCTATGGTGACTGGTCCCTGGAACACCAGCAGCAATTTATAGACAGCATAAGTGGTGAAAAGGCCGGCCTTGCCGTGACGTCTCACCACCTTTTGCAGCCGGTTAAATCAGTAACAGCGGTGATAGGGTGGAGTAAAGTACCACTTGAACGGAGCTATGACCAGCCACGCGGAAAACCCTGCCAGGGTACTCTTACTTGCAGGGATTGCTCTTTAGGAGAAAACTGCCTGTCCAAACACCGTGATAATCATTATTCTATTCCATGAAGAATGATGGTATTTATACGGGAGAGCAGAGAAGACGTTAGATTTTAGAGGGAGGTAATGTTTCCATGTCTGAAATCAGAAGAGATTATGTCAAAAATAAGTGGGTATCAATCTCATCTAATCTGGCTTTAAAACCGAAGGATTTTCCTGTTGTGAAAATGGACACTTCTGGTGCGCCATCCGGGTTCTGCCCGTTCTGTGAAGGAAATGAAGCGGTTACTCCACCTGAAATATTCGCTTATAGAAAGGGACAGGCAGAGCCTAATAGTACAGGTTGGTTGGTTCGTACGATCCCAAACAAGTTCTCTGCATTTGAATTGGAAGGGGAACTGGAGGAAAAACATATTGGGCTCTACCGCTGCTATAACGGTCTGGGAAAACATGAAGTCATAATTGAGGCCCCGCAACATGATACTGACTTTCATGAATTAGATCTGGAACGGATGGAAATGATTGTTGCCACGTTTAAGTTACGCTACAATGCTTTGGCCCAAGATGAGCGAATCAAATACATACAGATATATAAAAACCGCGGCCTGTTTGGCGGAGCCTCACTGGGTCATAGTCATAGTCAGATTGTAGGTTTTCCCTTCAACCCCGGAGAGAATGTTGGCCTGCCCCAATATTATAAAGATAAGGGCAGTTGTCTTATCTGTGATATCTTGCAACAAGAACACAACAGCAGAGAGCGGATTGTCTACGAGGGTGAATATTTTGTAGCTCTGTGTCCCTACGCCTCACGTTTTGCCTATGAGACCTGGATTGTTCCTAAACGCCATACAGAACATTTTGGACAGCTGACAGAAGCGGAAGAAAAGGAACTAGCCTGGTTCTGTAAAAAGCTTAGCATGGCTATTGTTCATTCCCTGGGCAATCCTTCCTATAACTTTATGATTAATACAGCGCCCGTCAACTCCCTTTACGAACCGGGTTACCACTGGTATATGGAATTCACCCCCAGACTACTCGTGGCTGCCGGGGTGGAGGTTGCCACGGGGGTGTACATTAACCCAACGGCGCCAGAAATCGCAGCCCCAGTATTGAGAGAGATGTTTGAAGTTCATTCTATAGAGGCTATAGTATAAATAGAGGAGGGCTGTTGTTGGCATTAACAAAATACTACGCAGTTAAACAGGGACGAAAAACGGGCATCTTTAACTCATGGTTAGAATGTTCCCAACAAGTTAAAGGTTATAAGAATGCCATTTACAAGGGATTTACTTCATTAAAAGAAGCACAAAACTATCTGGAATTGGAGAATAAATTTAACGCAACACTAAATACACAGAACAATGAATCTGGTAGGAATTTAATAGCCTATGTTGATGGAAGCTATTCAGAGAGCCAAAACATGTACTCGTATGGCTGTGTGCTTTTAAGTGATGAAACTGAAATAATTTCTGGAAAAGGTTGCGACCCGGACATTCTATCCATGAGAAATGTTGCCGGTGAATTATTGGGTGCAATGGAGGCCATAACATGGGCTGTTGAAAATCATTACGATTCAATAGTGGTATATCACGATTATCAAGGGATAGCAAAATGGGCAACAGGTGAGTGGGAAGCTAAAAAAGAAGGAACAAAAAGCTACGTAGAATTTATCAATAAATATAAAAAACTAATTAAAATTCAATTTAATAAAGTAGAAGGTCATACTGGGGACTTATACAATGAACAAGCTGATAAGATTGCACGTGAAGCTCTAACCAGGACTTCTAACTAAAAATACTTGCTGTCATTAAACCAGAGTATCAAACCCCAGATGCATCAGATTAAAGGCGCCAAGCAAAATCTACTTGGCGCCTTTAAAATATTGTTGATTATGTTATGATTAGTTCTGACTAAAAATTGATTGGAGATAGTAATCGTTGGTGAACATGAATTGGAAAAAGAACATCATCCTTTTTTTGGTTAGCCAGAACGTATCGCTCTTTGGATCTTCCCTGGTGCAGTACGCCATTATGTGGTATATCACATTAGAAACACAATCGGGTGTAATGATGACGATAGCAATTGTGTGCGGTTTCCTGCCTACCTTTTTTCTTTCACCGTTTGCGGGGGTATGGGCTGACCGCTATAATCGAAAAGCACTCATTATTCTGTCAGATTCTTTTATTGCAATAGCAACGCTTGTTTTGGCCATACTGTTTCTTATGGGATACCAAATGCTTTGGCTGCTCTTTGTGATGTCTGCCTTACGCGCGCTTGGAACAGCAATTCAAATGCCGGCGATAGGAGCCTTTCTTCCCCAACTTGTGCCGGAGGACAAGCTTACCAAAGTGAACGCCACAAACAGCAGTATACAGTCACTCGTTATGCTGGTATCCCCGATGCTTAGCGGCGCACTGCTCACGCTGTCTACCATTGAAACAATATTTTTTATAGATGTTATTACGGCAATCCTAGCGGTTTTGACATTGCTTTTGTTTTTGCATGTGCCGGCTCATGCAAAAGCCCTGGAAAAGCAGACAACCAGCTATTTTGCCGATATGAGTAAAGGCTTCGCCTATATCAAAAATCATGCCTATGTTAAAAGCTTCTTTTTCTTTTGCGCAATCTTCATGGTTTTAGTCGCCCCCGCTGCATTTTTAACGCCGCTACAGGTCACACGGAGTTTTGGTAATGATGTTTGGCGGCTAACGGCAATTGAGATCACCTTTTCTGTCGGTATGATGGTGGGCGGTATCCTCATGGCTTCCTGGGGTGGGTTCATAAACAAGGTTCATACAATGACGCTGTCATGCCTCGCTATTGGAGCCTGTACCTTTGCACTTGGGGTTATTCCTAATTTTGGGATATATTTGGCTATCATGGTCTTGGTTGGCATTTCGATGCCCATCTTTAATGTACCATCTACGGTTTTATTACAGGAGAAAGTAGAAGGGGATTATCTGGGTAGAGTATTTGGTGTTTTAGGGATGATCTCCAGCGTTATGATGCCTATGGGAATGCTAGTGTTCGGACCACTAGCTGACATCATAAAAATAGAATGGTTACTTATGGGAACCGGCCTGCTGCTGTTTATTCAAGGCTTTTTCCTGTTAGGCAATAAGGTATTGCTTGAGGCTGGTAAGCCAATCTTAAAACCAGAACAGTAACAAGGTGGTTGTGTGAATGCGGCTTTGGGCAGAACAACTCATTGTGCACCTTGATCGGCCAAGACTTCTCGGCCAGCACCGCGAATGCTGCGCTCTGCGCGGTTTGGGCTGGGGGCGCAAGCACAGCACGGTGGACTATGTGTTTGTGCATAGCCCCCTTAAGCTATATCGCTACCACATGCTGGTAGTAAAAGAGATGCAGCGACGTGGATATAATGTCAATGAGGAGTGGTGCCATTGGCGTTATAGGGGGCAACGTTGTGAAGCATGGCCGATAGAAATTTTTGAAGATGACTCAAGGCTGGGTAATGTAATCTATCCAGAACATAACGAGACATATCTTCAGGAGTGCTTGCAAAATCTGCGTGGCAAGGGCCTAAATCTAATAAAATAAACGTACCAAATGATTCTTGAATAGTAAAGGATGTTAGAACTTGTCAATTATTTTTTATATTTTCACCATTCTTTTGGCTAACTTATTGTCTGCAAAAATTGCCCCTCTGCATATTGGCCCGTTTCTTATTTCGCCAGGTACATTCACGATAGCTGCTAGCTTTATTCTCCGTGACTTGGTTCAGAACCGCTATGGCAAGGTGAAAACATATTATTTTATTGCCCTTGCACTTATCTTGTCTGCTATTACAGCCAAGGGTTTAGGTGATCCAATGACCATAGTAATTGCCTCCGCCTGTGCTTTTGCAGTTAGTGAGTCTTCGGACACGGAAATTTATTCACGACTGCGTTTGCCTATGGCTTGGCGGGTGTGGTGGTCTGGTCTTGTAGGAGGAGTTTTAGATTCCGGCATCTTTGTAATATTAGGCTTAAGCCCCCTTGGCATGGGTTTTATCCCCTGGCCCTTCATCCCAATGGCGGTCCTTGGCCAGGCATTGTTTAAGATTGCCATGCAGGGCATCGGGGCATTGGTTATCGCAATTTATATGAAAGGCAGGCAGAGCAGTGGGTAGGGGTTATCATAAGTAGGCCCTCCAAGTAAATATATTATTGAACAACTGCTGCAGTAATTTTGAAGCAGTTTTTTTGCCCGCTGAGCAGGTTGCTAATTTCTTCATGAAGGTTTTATCTTGACATAACTCTAGTGAAAGAGATATAAGTAATAATAACTAGTAAATAAGAATATAAGTATTTAGGAGGTTGTCTCTTGAATGAACAACAACTTGTTGACCAACTGCGTCGCAATGGCTATAAAATTACACCGCAGCGTCAAGAGATCCTGAAGGCATTCATGGAAAGCAGCAGCGGGCTGCCGCAAAGCGCCGAGGAAATTCACCATAAAGTAGTTGAAAAACACCCAAATGTTAGCCTGGACACAATCTATAGAAACCTCAATGTGCTTGAGGGTTTAGAGATCATCAGCAGGCTTAGTCTTAGAGACGGCAAGAGCCGTTACGAGTTAAACCCGGGTGGCAGTCACCAGCATCATTTAATTTGTTTGGGGTGTGGAGCGGCGGAAGCAATAGACTATTGCCCGTTAAAGGCCCTGCATGAAAAGGGGATAGCCGAAGAAAAAAGCTTTGAAATTAAAGAACACAGCTTTGAGATATTTGGTTACTGCTCGCTTTGCAGGCAGCGGCCTGATGAGATGGGCAAGCTGCCTGGTAAATGTAGCTAAAAAGTGAGGCATTAGAATTAATGGTTAATATGATTGAGACAATGCAAGATAACGCCTGCGGTCTATGCTGCACAAAGCTGGAAGGCTTCGGGGTGAGCATCGGTAAAACTGAAATACTGAGAGATATCAATATTCACATACACTGCGGCGAATTGACAGCCTTGATCGGTCCCAACGGGGGAGGGAAGAGCACTCTGTTAAAAGCGATCCTTGGTGAAATCCCCCATACCGGCGCAATCAAATTTCTTGACGCCAGTGAGCAAAAGAGCAGAAAGCCAATCGTGGGGTATGTCCCCCAACGGTTGGATTTTGACCAGGGGGCGCCGGTCAGTGTAATGGACCTGTTTGCAGCTAGTTTATCTACCCGGCCGGTCTGCTTAGGCTATTCACGGAAACTGCGCGAACGCGCTGCAGCCAGTTTGGCCCACGTGCAGGCGGACCACCTTTTGAAACGGCGGTTGGGGGACCTCTCTGGTGGGGAAATGCAGCGTGTTCTGCTGGCCCTAGCTCTCGACCCGGTTCCTGACCTGCTCTTGATGGACGAACCCGTTTCAGGTGTTGACGCGAGGGGCAAGGAGTTATTCTACCAACTGGTTTCCAACTTGCGCCGTCAATATGACCTCTCGATTATTTTGGTCTCCCATGATTTAGACATGGTGGCGCGTTATGCCGACCGTATTGTGCTCTTGAACCAGACGGTGCTCTGTACAGGCGCTCCGGTTGAGGTTTTAACCAACGAAAAGCTGCTTAAAGCTTACGGGCAGATCTATTGTGAAAGCACGGTACAAAACCAGTTGCAGCCCAATATCGCAGGAGGTGTCCCCGCTTAATGGAGTTTTGGTATGCTTTCGTTAACCAATTTATACCATTTGCCTGGGCCAGCCACGAGTTTATGAAGAATGCTTTGCTGGCGGTGCTGTTGGTAGGTCCGATGTTCGCCATTATGGGGACGATGGTTGTTAATAATAAAATGGCTTTTTATTCTGATACCATTGGCCATTCCTCGCTAACCGGTATTGCCATCGGGGTGCTCCTGGGCTTTCAAGACCCCTTGTGGATTATGCTTATTTTTTCGGTCGTTTTGGCGGTTGCCATTTCCATCCTGAAACTTATAACCACGTCCTCCACCGATACTGTGATAGGTTCGGTTTCCGCAATAATGGTAGCCCTCGGTATCGTCTTGCTCTCGCGGGGGGGAGGCTTTGCCAAGTTCTCCCGGTTTCTCATTGGTGACATCCTGAGCATTACGCCCGGGGAGGTGCTGTTGCTGGCTATAGCTTTGGGTGGGGTCCTGCTTCTATGGAGCATAATGTTTAATAGGTTTTTGCTGATTAGCGTTAATCAATCCATTGCTCTTAGCAGGGGCATCCCGGTGCGTCTGGTGGAAATACTTTTTTGCGTGGCAACGGCTATTGTCGTAACTATTTCAATTCAATGGGTAGGCATTCTGATTATAAACGCATTTTTAATTTTGCCAGCGGCAGCAGCCCGCAATGTAACCGGCAACATGATGCACTACCATATCGTTGCAGTATTGATAACAATATTTTCGGGAGTTGCCGGCCTGTTATTGTCTTATTACTGGGCTACTGCAACCGGGGCAACGATTGTTTTAATAACTGCCCTATTTTACCTGGCTACCCTGTTCATGAAACCTCGCTTGGCCTGAGAATAAACTAAAATTTATTATTACTTCCAAAAGGAATAAGGAACATCGGCAGAGAATTCTTGAAATTAGCTCGACGAAGGGCTATGATTTAGCCTGCCCTTTTATTTGCGGCATCATCAAGCGCCGTGGGACAGCCCCTACTGCTCATGCCTGAATCTTTGACTTTTCCCAGATATAGGCGCCGATTTGGCTAAGGGCTTTCTTTAAACCATTAGGGTCTTTTAGAGTATAGCCTTTGGCCCAGTAGTCAGTAAGCCTTTCGTTGAATTTAATAAAGCCGGATATGCCGACAACAATCCAAAGATGAACATATCCGACATCCTTCTGGGCGCAGGAGTGGTCCTGGTCATGTTTGTGGGTGATCCGAAACTCGCGTATACAGTTATCGTCATCACTCCATGATAGGGTGCCCTCATCAACAGTTAACTCTTTGCCGCAGGTGTCACAGTAAAAGACCAAAACGAACCACTCCTTGTTTCTAATTTTTAAAAATTATAAATACAATTAAGAATGCTTGCCCTTTATTTTTCTATGGAACAAGTACAATCACCTTTTTTTATAAGAATTGAAGCACATAAAAATTTCTTAATTATCTAAATTTAGCCAGGTTGCTGTGCCCTTTGCAACCTTAGAAACATTTAAAGACGATAGCCTTTCTTCATGGCATCCCTTTTGCATATTTACTATAAAGATAATATTAATATTTTTGCTTTTTAAAGGGGGGATGTTATAGAGGTAATAGTTTTTAGGCTATCTTAGCAGAGATGGCCTAAATGGTAATTCCCGCCATAACTACTGCTTTCAGTTTTTGCGTGTCAATTGGCGCGGGTTTACCGGTAGGCAAGGTCTTGGTTTTGGGTGAGCTAAACAAGCTCACAGCGCAATGTAGTGTAGTGTGCTTTTGGGGAGGATTTTGTTCGGCTTGAGCTTTTAAAGCTCGTACAAAAAACTATGGCTGGTGAGGTTTAGGGGTATTTTGCCTCAATCTGTTCCTTTGGGGAAAGGAGAGTAACATGGAGCTAGCGAAGAACCTACAGAAGACTCTCAATAAGTCTTATGGAAAGACAGACCTGTATGTTGACCTCGCTGAATCGATTACCGGTATTATACTGGTAGGTTTCTTATGGATGCACATGCTCTTTGTAGGTACGATTTATATTAACAATGGTGTTTTGTTTAACACGTTGTCAGAGGGGTTGGATAAATATTATCTGGCCCAGATTGGTATACCGGCTACCGTACTGGTTATCCTGCTTCACATTTTCATGGCCGGTCGGCGTGCGCCGATGCGTCTGCGTGATTTGAGGATCGCTTGGCGGTTGACCAAGATGCTCAATCACTACGATACCTGGGTCTGGGTTGGACAGGTAATCACAGCCTTATTGATAGGTATTTTTGCAAGTATGCACCTTTGGACAGTCATGACCACGTGGCCTATCGAAGCAGTTAAAAGCGCTCACCGTGTTGCTGACCCAGGTGTTGCTTTCTGGGGTCAATTCAACATCTCATACTATTTAATTTTTTATATAATTTTTCTGCTTGTTGGAGAGTATCATGCCGGATTCGGCCTGTACCGCATTCTAGTCAAGTGGGGTTGGTTTGAACGGCATAAAATGGGCTGGTTCTTAAAGGGAATTACTGTTATTATCATCGTCATCGGCTTTGGCGCCCTTTATATGTTCACTCAGTTAGCTAAAATGTACCCGCATGTAGGAGGTGCCCTATGAGCGCGAAACATACTCATATATCTGATGTTCTTGTTGTTGGCGCCGGCCTTGCTGCTGAACGTTCTGCCATTGAGGCTGCCGAACAAGGTTTGAGTGTTATCATCCTCAGCCTGATTCCGCCGCGGCGTTCTCACAGCACTGCCGCCCAGGGAGGCATGCAGGCGTCTCTAGGGAACATTGCGATGGGCTTGGGTGATAACCCAAGGATTCACTTAGAGGATACTATTAAAGGTTCTGACTGGGGCTGCGACCAGGAAGTCGCTAAAGCGTTTTGCGATACTGTCCCGATCATGATCCGGCAGTTGGACTCCTGGGGAGTTCCCTGGAACCGTGTTGTTGCCGGTAAGAAAAAATACGCCAGTGGTATTGAAACAGAAGACTTAAAGGAAAAAGAAGGTTTGATTACCGCCCGTGACTTCGGCGGTGTGGCCAAGTGGCGTTGCTGCTATACCGCAGATGGTACCGGCCATACAGTGATGTTCGTTGTGGACACAATCGTCTGTAAGATGGGGATTACCGTCCATGACCGGATGGAAGCCATCTCTCTGATTCACGACGGTGATACCTGCCTGGGCGTTGTCGCCAGGGATTTGAGGACAGGTGACATAAACGTATACCTTGCCAAGTCGACCGTTATTGGTACCGGTGGCGCCGGACGCATTTACGCTGCTACCACCAACGCTGTTGTCTGTGAAGGTACCGGCGGGGCTATGTGCCTCAACACCGGGCTTATTCCCCTTGGCAATATGGAAGCTGTCCAGTTCCACCCCACGGGCATGCCGCCGGTGTGGATTCTGATGACAGAAGGGGCCCGCGGTGATGGTGGATACCTCTTGGATAAGAACATGCACCGCTTTATGCCCGACTACGAACCAAAGAAGAAAGAACTTGCCTCGCGTGACGTTGTTTCCCGCCGCATGATCCAGCATATTAGAGCAGGTTATGGTATCCAAAGCAAGTATGCGCCGCAGCACCTGTGGTTGGATATCCGCCATTTGGGTCGCAAGTGGGTATGGAACAACCTGCGTGAGATATCCAATATCGCCATGAACTTTAACGGTTTAGATCCGGCGAAGGATCTGGTTCCGGTTCTTCCCACTCAGCACTATTCTATGGGTGGT
>JAQVOH010000068.1:3451-14237 GCA_028702695.1 Desulfotomaculaceae bacterium | reverse complement strand
ATAATATATAAAGGGAAAGGGGGGTTAACTTGTACAATAAAATTATGGTCGCGGTTGATGGTTCCGAGCAGGCCGATAAGGCTGCCTTACATGGCGCCGGGTTGGCGGTAAAACTGGGGGCTGAATTAATCCTTTTGCATGTCGTTCCGACGCTCCCATCCTATGCCAGCATATCACCCGACCATTTGGGCATCGTACACCAGGATCTAACGAAAGAGTTTCTTAAGCAAGGCCAGGAAATATTGAGCCGGGCCAAGGATGAACTTGCTCTTTACGATATTAATATTTCCAGCGAAATGAGAGTGGGGCATCCAGCCGATGAAATTTGCAAAATGGTGGTCGAAAGCGGGTGTGACCTGCTGATTATGGGCAGCAGGGGCCTGGGTGAGATTAAAGGCTACCTGATGGGCAGCGTCAGCAACCGTGTCTGCCGCCTCGCTAGCTGCCCCGTCCTGATCACGCGGTGATTGGGGGAGGAGGGTTCTGGGAAGCAGGGAAGGAAGCAGGGGGACGTTCTCTTGCTTCCTTCCCTGCTTCCTTCTTTGTTTATATTCCCAGATAGGCTTCCTTGATATGAGCGTTGCTCAGTAATTCCTGGCCGCTGCCCTGCAGGATGATGCTGCCGTTTTCCAGCACATAGGCACGGTGGCAGAGATTTAGGGTCTGGTTGACATTCTGCTCAACCAGGAGCACGGTAACACCCTGGCTGTTGATGTCACTGACGATCCCAAAAATCTGTTTAACCAGCACGGGAGACAAGCCCAACGAGGGCTCGTCGAGGATCAACAGCTTCGGCAGGGCCATCAGCCCCCGGCCCAGGGCCAGCATCTGCTGCTGCCCCCCGCTTAAGGTGCCGGCATCCTGATTCTGCTTTTCCTCCAGAATGGGAAACTGTTCAAAAACTTTTTTCATGGTCTCTTTGCGCTTGGTCTTCGCTTCACCCATGAGGGATCCCATTTCCAGATTCTCGCGTACCGACATCTCCGGGAACAGGCGCCTTCCTTCCGGCACATGCACGATCCCCAGTTCGGCGATTTTGTAGCCCGGCACTTTGGATATATCTGCGCCGGCAAACTCAATGCTCCCCTTGCCAATCGGCAGCAAGCCGGAAATGGCATTCAAGGTGGTGGTCTTGCCCGAACCGTTGGCGCCTAAAATGACCACTAATTCACCCGGATGGACCTCAAAGGATAAATCCCATAACACCTGGACATCCTTGTAACTCACGTCAATTCCTTTTACTTTAAGCATAGGCGTCACCTAAATAAGCTCTGATAACCTCAGGATGGTTCGATACTTCCTGCGGGCTGCCAAAAGCTATCATACTTCCAAAATTGATGGCCAAAATACGGTCCGAAATACCCATCATCACCTTCATGATGTGCTCGACGATGATAATGGTCATGCCGGCATCGCGAATTTTTCTGATCAGGGCGATGGCCTCCTCGGATTCCTTGGGATTTAAGCCCGCACAGGTCTCATCTAAAAGCAGCAGTTCCGGATCGGTGGCAAGCGACCTGGCAATTTCCAGCCTTTTACGCAGCGGTATGGGCAGGCTCTTGGCCTCGCGGTATTTGTACTTTTCAAGACCGCAGAATTCGATAATTTCATTGGCTTTCAGCCTGGCCTTATGCATGCTCGACGTGCGCAGGAAGGCTCCGGCCATCACATTTTCCTCTACGCTCATGCGCTTCAAGGGCTTCACCACCTGAAAGGTCCTGCCTATACCAATGTCACAGATTTTGTGGGCCGGCAGTTCATCTATTCTTTGATCCTTAAAATACAGCTCGCCCGAAGTCAGTGGAAAAAAACGGCTGATACAGTTGAAAACCGTAGTCTTGCCGGAACCATTGGGCCCGATGACCCCCAGGATTTCCCCTTTATTGACATTAAAGCTCAGGTTGGATACGGCCGCCAAGCCGCCGAATTTCTTGGTAATATCTCTAGCCTCTAATAAACTCAAATTTTAACCCCCCCTGCGGCGCCCTCTTTTTTCCGCGCCAGAAATCCGCGCAGCATATCTAATTCACCCACGATCCCGTTAGGCAGGAACAGGATAATCAGGCAGACCAGGACACCAAACACCAGGACGTTGGCCGAACCCAGCGTGGTCCGGAACACTTCGCCCAGGATAATATAAATAGCCGCGCCAACGGTGGGACCCCAGGTTGTAGCGACACCGCCCAGCATTACCACCATAATCGCCATTACCGAAATATTAGACAGGTTGAACACGATATTGGGATCGATAAAAGCAACGTAGTTCATGTACAGGGCGCCTGCCAGTCCGGTAAAAAAGGCGCTGGGCAGCAGGGCTAAATTCTTGTACAGGGTGGTCGGTATGCCCAGGGAGGTGGCAGCGTCCTGGTCCTCCCTGATGGAAACCAGGTAGAAGCCGATTTTCGAGTGTACGATCAGGTAAGTGATCCCAATGGTCAGCGCCAGGGCCGACAGTCCTACGTAGTAGTAAAACATTTTCGAGGTTATTTCAGGCATGATCAGAATACCCTTGGCGCCGTTGGTAAAGGCCAGGTTGATGAACAAAAGCCTGAAAATCTCGCCCAGCGCCAACATGGCCAGTGCAAAATAAGGGCCTCTCAACCGGAAAGCAATCAAACCTATGGGCAGGGATATCACCATAGCGGCAAACGGTCCGAGCAGCATGCCCCACCAGGGAGACACACCCAGATGGAACTGCAAGAGCCCTGCCGCGTAGGCCCCCACCCCAAAGAAGGCAGCGTGGCCAAAGGAAACCTGGCCGGTATACCCACCCAAAAGGTTCCAAGAGGTCCCGATAATGGCCCAGATAAAAATCAGGATGATGATATGCAACTGGTAAGGGGCTTTGATAACCAGCGGCAGGATGACAGCGATCACGACCAGCAGTATTTTCAGCGCCAGATTAAAATTTTTCATAGATCACGACCTCCTAACCAAACTGCGGAAGCCGCCCGGCAGGAACAGGAGCACCAGCAGGAATATGACCAGTCCTACAAGATCCTTGTAGCCCATAGAGATGTAGGTGGCTCCCAGCGATTCGGCAATCCCCAGGACGATGCCTCCGATGGCGGCGCCCAAGGTGCTGCCCATACCACCCAGGATCGTAATGATAAAGGACTTGGCGGTGAACAGGTGGCCGATGTCAGGCCACAGGTAAAAAAGCGGCAGCAAGAGCGACCCACCGGCCGCGGCAAGAGCTGCGCCGATGCCAAAGGTCAGCATGGTGATCTTGGAAGAATTCACTCCCATATACACAGCAGCGTCACGATCCTGGGCAACCGCCCTGATGGACTTACCGATATCGGTTTTGCTCAGGAAGAGATGCAAAAGCAGGGTAAAACCCATTGCGATAAAGAAACCAATAAACATCGCGATGCTGATGGACATACCACCGATAAAAACCGTGTTGGAAGAATAACCAGTTACGACGGAACGGTAATCCGATTTGAAGCCCAGCCGCATCACTTCGGTTAATACCAGCATGATCCCGACTGTCAGCAAAACCTGGTTCTCGGGAAGGATCGAGTCAACCTCCACCAGGCGGTTGATCATATACTTTTGAATTAAGCAACCAATCAAAAACAGGACCGGCATGGCAATAAACATCCCGATATAAGGGTCGATGCCGAATTCAGTAAAGCAGACATAGGTAACGTACATGCCCACCATTACCAAGGCGCCGTGGGCCAGGTTGACAATTTTCATCACACCCATGATCAAGGTCATGCCGATGGCAATCAGGGCGTACATCCCGCCAAGCAGGACGCCGCATATGACGGTCTGACCAAATAGTTCCATTCGTTTACCTAGTTTCAAGAACCTTTAATAAATCAGCTTTATTTAGATCCTTCTCCTGCCGACTAAACAGGAGTCAGCGTCACCTCTTGGCTTGCCCAGCGAAAGACCGCATGTCCCATTGGTTATAAACCTGGCGCGTAGCTTTCCCGGTGCAATCCCAGAAATGACTGCCAAGAAACCTTTCCTTTTTACTTAATTATATTGTCAATATTAATACACGCTATAATCGGATACCTTTGCGGAATGGGAGATAAATGCAGGTGAGATGACATGCCGGCGGAATGTGGAACTAACTTGAACAAGGTTTTTGGTAAGGTTGCACCTATTGCAGGCAACCTTACCAAAACCAGGTTATTGAAAACTCAAAAAGTGTGCTTCACTACCGCTCTACAGCAGCCGTATTCAGCTGCAAGCTACCGCTCACGCCACGTGGGAACAGGGAAAGTGTAGTCTGCGGATTTCACGTTTTCCGGCCAGATGACCTCCAGGTTGCCTTTTTCCCACTGCACGACGTAGGTAATGGGCTTGTTCTGGTTGGTATAGCCTTCCCAGTCTTCAAACTTGATCGGACCCATGATGGTATCGATATCCGTTGCCTTGAGGGCTTTTTGGATGCCGGTGTTGGTAAGCTCCTGGGTACGGCCCAGGGCATCCGCGATTACGTACATGGTGGCATAGGCCTGCGCGCCATGATAATCGGGCTCCTTGCCGTATTTCTGCTTGTAGTTTTCAAAGTATTCTCCCGCACCCGGCCAAGCTACGTTGGGCACCCACAGGGTTGTCGAGGTTATATACTCCGAAGCGTCTCCGGCGTTGTCCTTGAATTCGGGCATGGTGTAGCCGGCCCCGCCGCCGACAAAGAGATCGGTGCTGAAATCAAGCTCTTTCATCTGCTTGACAATCATGGCCGCGTCCATCACGTACGAAACGGCGAAAATCATATCCGGATTGGCGCTTCTCATGTTGGCCAGCATCGGTTTAAAGTCTAAAGCGCCGTGCTCGTAGGCCTGGTCAAAAACGATGTTGACACCCCTCTTCTCACAATCTTCCTTGAAGCCCTTCGCCGAGGAGAGGCCAAAATCGGTGTTTTCATAAATAACAGCTACGTTCTTGGGTTTGATCACCTGGTCAGCCATTTCCCAGAAGGCTCCGGTATACTTAGTGGCAGGTGCGGCAGTGCCCCTAAAAACATACTGCCAGCCCTTTTTGGTAATTTCATCGGAAGAACCGGTTACCGCCAGGAAGGGGGTGGTCATGGCCTGGGCGGACCCGGCAATGACGTTGGTACAGGCGCTGCTGTAACCACCGCTAAGCATGACAACCTTATTCTGATTGATCAGCTTCTCGGTTGCCGATTTGGCGACGTCCTGCTTGCCCTGGTCGTCTTCAAACAGGAGCTGAATTTCTTTGCCGCCCACGGTGGTCTTGCCGGCAGCCTTCAGTTCCTCGTAAGCCATTTCAAAGGAGTTCTTTTCCATAGTGCCAAACATGGCCTCACTGCCGGTTATCGGTAAGATAATCCCAACCTTAACACCATCCGCACTCTGTGAACTGCTATCACCACAGCCGCTGACCAACAAGGCCAGACTCAAAATCATAAGTAAAGCCGGTAAAAACCATTTTGTTTTTTTCAAACGCTAATACCTCCTCATAATAAAGTCATGTAATTAATAATTTAGTTGTTTGTTAGCTTTTTTTCACTCACCTCCAACAGTTTTTTTTATAATAGTTACATAAATTACACTGCCTGCAATTACCATTTTCCAGCAGTATAAGGGACACCTGACCCATACCAACCAATTAGCTAGCCTGAGGTTATGTACAGAAAAACATTTTACAATTATAACATAATTAATATTGGGTATATACGTGGTTGTTAAAGTTTTTATTATTTTCTGTGTATTTTGAATATCATAATACTGTATACGTGATACACTAATACCCTCAAACCAGCGTTATGTGTTTGTCTATATATTACAAAGCTGTCTTTATTATAAATAATATGGGTTTCCTCAGGAAGAATATGCTCATAATGTTACAAAGTATTTTTAATGTTTAGTGTATTCAGAATAATGAATACGGAAGCGGAAGGAAGCATTGGGGACGGTTCCTCTCTTTCCCCTTGCCAAGCAGTCTGTATAAGTGCTATTTTAATGTTAATAAATGTTTGCATGGGGGTGGTTAAATGACGGCAAGGCGAAGGAGCGCCCACCGTAAACCTATGGAAGACTCCAGTATGCCTGGAAGAAATCAGGAACGAAAAGATCTGCCCGTTAGAGACTGTGGCCTGGAGGTAAAAACTCGCCCCTCCCCCACCGAAGGGCAGACAAAAAGCCAGGGGAGCCTGCCGGTTACGGTTGTATTAGAGATCATCGGCCAGGAGTATCGCGAAGGCGCCCAGGAAGAGGCCTTATGCCGGGTGGCCCTGCGTCTGGCCGAGGAAAGCGGTCAAATCGAGTCTTACCGGGCACGCTGGGACGAAGCAGACAGCGCCCCGGCCGGTCTTAAATCTGCACTGCTCTTTGACCGTAACCAGTGTCTGGAATTAATCAACTTTTTTAAAAGCAGCGGCCGGACGGAAAAACTGCAGCAGGAAAAAGTGAAACTGGCGCAGCTCGAAGGACGGCTGTTACTGGGGGGAGAAGCCCAGACGCGGATTACCGATGAAGACCTGGACAAGCTGGAAAACTTCATCAAAGAGTCCGGCTTCTAGCCTTCCATTTATATGAATTTTAGAATTTCAAAGGCATTCAAATCACCAATTACTTTTCCTTCTTCATCCGTAACAGGTAACTCAGATAAATTATGGTCAGCCATTTTTTTTAGGGCAGCTTGCAATTCTGATTGTTCTGTTACATAAACAGGCGCCCTCATCATGTCACTTGCAGTGCCAAATGGAGACAGCTCAAAAAGTTTAGGCACTGATATGACATTCAAACTCCTTGGTGTATATCCTATCTTTAAAGCAATACTATCGATAATATCATTCATAGTGATGATTCCCTGCAATTTCCCAAGGGAATTCACAACATATACGCAGTGGGTTAGGTTAGAGCCTGATAGAAATACACTGATGACCTCTTGCTTCGGAGCATTTTCATCAATTGTTTTAGCTTCTGTTGTAATTAATTGGTATACATCTCCTACGGTGATCACCTTTGACACTTATATTTCCACTCCTGACTGCTCAATTAAAGGGGAAGCAGGGGGGACGGTTCTCGTTGCTCCCTGCTTCCTTCTGGTTTACTAGTCCTTCGTGATCAATACCGGGCAGGTAGCGTGTTGGAGAACATAGTTGGAAACGCTGCCCAGACCCAGCAGAAATCTCTCCACTTTCCCCCGGTTGGCAGAACCCATGACAATCAGATCTATACCTACCTTATCCGCATAGCTAATAATCGCCTCGCCGGGGCGGTCGTCAAGAACGACCGAAAAAACCGGGATACCTTCTTTTTTGACCCTCTCCTCCGGCTCTTTCATGACCTCCGCAAAATATTCGCGACTCTTACTCTCCAGTTCCTGCAGCATCTTAAAATCGGCAACGCTTGAAATATAATCGGGCATCTTTGCCGAAACCACGATATGGATCTCCGCTTGACTCCCCCTGGCAATGTCGATGGCGATTTCCAGAGCCTTTTTAGCCTTGTTTCCGTTGTCATAAGCCACCAGAATTTTTTTGATCATAGTTGCATCTTCTCCCTTCACAAGCCAATATAAACATTATTTCGCCCTCACTGGGTACTTATTCCTGCAAGGGTATGGATTTTTCAGAAGATTCCCTGTGGTAAGGTTTATCATCCTATTTTATTGCCCAATTTGGCTAATTATAAACGTCTAGGAAGCAGGGGGATCTCATGCCAGGGCGCCGTCGGCCAGCCGCAAAATCCTGTGGCAGGCGTCCGCCACCCGCTGGTCGTGGCTGGCCACCAGTACTGTTTTTCCCATTTCATGCAAATCCTTGAGCAGTTCGATGATGCCCGCGCCGTTGGCCGAGTCCAGGTTCCCCGTAGGCTCGTCCGCCAGGAGCAACTCCGGGTCCAGGAGCAAGGCCCGGGCGATGGCCACCCGCTGCTGCTCGCCGCCGGATAGTTCGCCGGGGAGCCGCTTTTCCGCACCCTTCAGACCCACCCGGCGCAGCAGTTCCCGTGCCCGCTCGCGCGTATGCCGCCCGTTATTGAAGGGCAAAGCCGGCGCCAGCACGTTCTGCAAGGCGCTCAAGGTGGGCAACAGGCAATAGGCCTGAAAAATAATACCCACCTGCTCCCGCCGGTAGCGGCACAGAGCCGTCTCACCCAAAGCTGTGATATCCTTGCCTGCCATCACGATGCTGCCATGACTGGGCCTGTCCAATGCCCCCAGTAAATTTAAAAGGGTCGTCTTGCCGCACCCGGACGGGCCGGTCACAGCCACAAGCTCGCCCCGATTGATGTCCAGGCTCCTGATATCCAGAGCCTTGACTGCAGATGGGCCCCGTCCATAGACACGGTTTACATTCTTAAGCGAAATTACGATATCCTCCAAAGAAGAACTCCTCCCATTTAAACACTGCGCATGATTTCCGCCGGCGACGACCGGTTGGCCCGCCAGGACGGGTAGAGGCCCCCTGCCGTTCCGACCAGTACACCGCAGGCACAGACCAATGCGACCACCTGATAGCTCAGGACGCCGATATCAATGGCCAGGTACTCTTTCGCTGCAACCAGGCCGCCGTACCCCAGGGCGACCCCCAGGCCCGCACCGAGCAGGCTCAAACAGATTGACTCAATCAATACCATATAAGTGATATTCCCCGGCGTCCAGCCCAGTGCCTTGAGAATGCCGAACTCGCGCCTGCGCTCGACCACCGACAGCAACATCACCACCATAATCGACAGGCTACCGGCCGCTACCGCAACCAGTGAGATCGCCAGGAAAAACTGGTTTAGGATTCGCAGCACATTACCCAGCGGAATCAATAACTCCCGCGGCACCGCGACCTGTACCTCCGGCTTCTGCCCAGCCAGACGCGCTTCTATCTGGCTGGCTGCCTCCTCGACGTTTTCCATACTCTTAACCTGGGCGCTGATGGCTGACAATTTACCGGGCTGCAGGCGGCCGATATCCCGGGCCAGCAGCTCTGTACCGCTCGCACCTCCGTCTAAGAGCTCGTTACCGGTGCGATACACACCCACCACCTTAAGGTTTAGCGTGCGCGAAGCGCTGCCGGGGATCTCGAAAGCATAGGCTTGTCCGATTTCATAATGAACGTTTAAGAAGGTCAGGTATTCCTGCAGGCTCTTGCCGATGACCACTTCATCATCACCCAGCGGCGCGGCCCCCTCTACGATATTTTCAAAAGGGTCGCTATCCGTCCCCGTTTCATGGGACCCATACCCAAACAGCGGCATAACCATTGTTGCCCCTGCCGGGCGCAGGATGGTGGTAATCATTCCGGTCACATTGTCTACATGCGGCACAGACTTAACAATGTCGATATAGGAGTTTGGAATAGAAGACGAGCCCATACCCTGAAGCAGGCCGCCAAATATAGAGCCCTTTTGCGTAATCGTGATCTGGCCCGCCAGGTTGCTGAACGTGCTTTCCACGCGGTTCTCCATCCCGGTCGCCACGGAAAAGAGAAAAGTCATCAGGGCACAACCAAAAGCCACCCCAAGCACCGCCAGGGCAGCCACAGCCTTTTTACGAAAAGCGTTACGAATGGAAAAGATCAGCAGGGACAAAGGCAACATCTCCTAAATTTTCTTGCTTTTTTATGACTTTGAATTATTTTACCATATTTTTATCATTACTGCTTCACTACGTTAGATTTTTGATGTATTTTATCCCAAACATATATGATAGCGATACATAAAAGTGCGCCCGTTGAGTCAATCATCACATCACCCATCTTGCCAGAACGTCCAGGCACATATAGCTGGTGCCATTCATCCGTCATCCCGTAAAATGTAGCAAAGGCCCATGCAGCAAGATACTGCCAGCGCCAATGTCTCACAACTTTCAAAGCAACATATGCAGTTATGAAAAACAGAGTGACATGGGCAAGTTTGCGGGCTATAAAGTCCGTGATCTTAATAATTGCTTCAGGAACCCCCAACAAAGAGATAAACCTTAAGGTATGTTCGTCATTAAATACCGGCTGCTCGGTAAAATAAAATATAGCAATACACCAAAGTATCAATAAGCCCAGCCAAAATAACCTCATTCTCAAAAAAACTCACCCCTGTGCTTGCCCTGTACTAAGCGATCAGCGAAAAGGCGAGGTTTTCGCCAACTTCAACGATCCGGAGCTGATTTTTGTTATATAGATAGAGCAGGTGCGCAATAGCCTCCCCTGCGGCAAACCATTTCTGGGCCAGAGGAAACTGTTCCCAGGACCCGGCGAAATCCCACGTCATCAGTGCGGCGACCTGGTAGGCGTTGGCCGGTCCGTTCTTCAAAATGGATAAGACTTCATCGAGCCTGTTGTCATGATGTTTTTTCAATTCGCTGATTCGTCTATGGACATCGGCCATAATCCGGCGGTGGCCCGGCAGTGCCAGACGGATGTCAAGCCGGTCAATCTTCTCGAGGCTCCGCAAATAATTGCCCAGGGGATCTGTAATCCCTAACTCACTGATATTAGAGGTGATGTTGTCCAAAATGTGGTCGCCGCATATTAAAACCTTGTGATTAGGCTCGTAAAGACATACATGCCCCGGAGTATGCCCGGGGGTTTCCACGCAATGAAAGCGGTAGCGGCCAATATCCAAAATGTAGCCATCCTTGACAAAGCTGAAAACATGATTCCGATCCGGGTTATAGTTGCAGCCAGGATGTTTGCTAACTACCTCATCAATAGCTTGTGGTGGAAAGCCGTGCAAGCCGAATAAAATCTTCAATTCCGACCAATAGGACGCGGTATGGGTGGCGTTGAGGATATAGGCGTCGAGTTCACCGCAGTATATCACCGAACTTTCGGTAGTCAGGGCCGAAATGAGGCCGCTATGAT
>JAQVOH010000068.1:0-3351 GCA_028702695.1 Desulfotomaculaceae bacterium | reverse complement strand
CCAGGCCATATTTTTCCCGAGCAACCTCATGATTTGTTTTCCTTCTTCATCGTGCTCAGCTTCTCCCGGTGCTGTACCATATATTACATTCCAATAATTCGATGTCGGCATCAGCATTTCGGAATAGTTCATAAAATTATTGAGTTGGTTGAAGGCGGGCAGTCCCCCTGAACGCCTGACGGCAACAACACTGGCGCCTACCTTGTGCCTGAACAAACCGGAATTAACAGATGCCACGAAAAAGGCACGGTCTAAAAATGATTTCATGGTCCCTGCTATGGCTGAATAATGCACAGGAGAGCCCAATATAATGCCGTCTGCATTTTTCATTTCCTGAATCCATCCATTAACAGAGTCATTGATGGCGCAGCGTTCATTTTGTTTCTTTATACATTGGTTACAGGCGATGCAGCCACGTACTGCTTGGCTGCCTACATGAATGATGACAACTTCTATATTTTCTCTTTCCAGTTCCCTGGCAACCATTTTAATTGCCGCATATGTATTGCCTTCTTTATTTGGACTTCCGTTAAACGCAACTACTTTCATTTGTATCTCCTCCTTATAATTGAAAAGGTTTTTTCTCAAACCACGTTGAATCTTCAATTAGATTACCTTGAAACAGTTGAAGTTACAAGAAAGGATTTAAGAAGCCAATTACTTTGTTGATAATATTCCAAACTCGGAGTAAAATATAAACTGTAAAATTATACCACTTACATAAAGGGCATCATTAAAAAACACAAGAATGAGGCTTTATTATATGAAATTTGAATTAATTAATAGAAAGAAACATATGCTCGATCAGAGCAGACCACTACCCAAGTATACACTAAAATCCTTGCGAGAAAATATGCTGGTGGAGTGGACTTATAACTCAAACGCCATTGAAGGCAACACGCTTACAATTTCTGAAACCAAGGTGGTACTTGAGGGGATTACCATTGGCGGCAAATCGATACGTGAGCATTTGGAGGTTATAAACCACAAGGATGCCATATTGTTTCTTGAAGGACTGGTGCAAAATAATGAACCATTAACCGAGTGGAATACAAAAAACCTTCACCGGTTGGTGCTGAAAAATATTGATGATGAGAATGCCGGCAGATATCGTAGCGAGAACGTTATCGTTAGCGGCGCAAAGCATAGACCACCAGAGCATTATCTTATTAAAGAGCAGATGGAACAGTTGATGAAGGATTGTAACGGCCATTGGCAAAAGCTTCATCCCATTGAAAGAGCAACTCTACTTCATGGTGAATTTGTAAAGATACATCCTTTTGTAGACGGTAACGGTAGAACGGCACGATTGCTGTTAAACTTTGAATTAATGAAAAAAGGCTACCCGCCGGTGATCATCAAAAAAGAAATGCGGCCGCAATATTATGATGCGCTTGATTTGGCACATACGACTGGAAATTATGGAGATTTTACAAAACTGGTTACCGAGTGTGTCGAATCAAGCCTTGATTTATGGCTGAGCGTCGCGGGATGAACTATTGTCAACAACCACGTCCCCCAGACATTAGTATCTGACGAATATATTTATCAAAATCTCCGAGTTCATTTTTTGCAATTTCATATACCCGATCTGCAGAGACTTCCTGGTAGCCGTGTACAATACGATTGCGAAAACCGATTATTGCCCCATAGACAATGAGATCTTTATGAGAAATTATCCCGCCATCTGCAAGCACTCTAAAGGCATCTCTAGCTTCAGCCGGCGCATGGTTAAACTGATGTGCAGATAGATGGTATGCTATATCAATCATAGCTTCAATTGATGTTTGAAGAGCATACTTTATTCCTTTGATTAGCCAGGGGTCAGAAAGAATTGATTCCTTACTATTTTTAGCTAGTAAATCTGCGATACTTGTAATTTGTTCGCGAATAAAGGCTATTTTATTTGAAATCCGTAATTGATCAACAGCCATCAGCAATTACCTCATCAATGATTACCTGAAGAGCCCTTCTATACCTGGGATATAAATCAGCATAACGCCTGCTGACAATTTCCATCACATCAGTAATCCTGTCAATATTTCTAATATAAATTAACCTGCCTTCCTTAATAACCTTAAAACAAAAAATTGGGTTATTAAGTTCAAGCAATACTATGTCATAGGTATGGCCATTGACCGGATAAAATGAATTCCTTATGGAAGCCTCTAATTGTGCTCTTTCTCTTTCGCTAATATCAATATCCTCTAATACCAGACCAATATCTATATCACTGTCTGGTCTGCAACCCCCCAAGCACGAGCCAAATAAATAGGCGCCCGCAATTTGCGGAAAATCTTTTAAGATATTAGCCGCCTGTTCTTTGATACATTCCTGGTCAATGTGAATTAAAGCTCCCATTCCTGCCTAGCCACCCATTGTTAAAATTAAATCCATTATACTTGCAAATATTGGATAAATCAATAAATTATATGAACCCCCTGGTAATGCTGATTGGGCAGGGGCCTTACTCTCCCTCACGCAACAACTGCATCATATTCTTCTTATACGCCTCCACGCCAGGCTGATCAAAGGGGTTTACCCCTAATAAATAGCCACTCATGGCGCAGGCCTTTTCGAAGAAATAGACCAGATAACCGAAATAGTAGGCAGAGATCTCCGGGATATTTATCACTAGATTCGGGACGCCGCCATCAAGGTGCGCTGCCATCGTTCCTTCCATCGCTTTTTGATTGACAAAGCTCAATGGCAATCCATCTAAATAATTAAATCCCATATCCGCTTCACTTCGTTTGATCAGCATCACTTCCTGCGATGTTTTAACATTCAGAATGGATTCAAAGAGCTGTCTTGGTCCCTCCTGTATGTATTGCCCCATGGAATGTAGATCCGTCGTGAAATTCACAGCAGCAGGAAAGATGCCTACACCATCCTTACCTTCACTTTCTCCGAAGAGCTGTTTGAACCATTCCCCGAAATAGAAGAGCCTGGGTTCATAACTGACCATGATTTCTGTGCCCAATCCTCTGTCATAGAACAGATTCCGAATGGCAGCATACTGATAGCAGTGATTCTCCTGCAGATTATTCACCCGCAGCTCCCTGGATGCAGCCCGCGCCCCTTCCATCACCTCGTCGATATTGATGCCGGCAACCGTCATGGGAAGGAGTCCCACAGGGGTTAACACGGAATACCTTCCGCCAATATTATCCGGTATGACAAAGGTCTCATACCCTTCTTGAAGCGCTAACTCCCGCAGGGCGCCCTTACGCTGATCAGTCGTTGCATAGATTCGCTGGCTGGCTTCTGTCCGACCGTATTTCTTTTCCATGTATTCCTTCAATATCCCAAACGCCAAGGCTGGTTCCGTCGTGGTCCCTGACTTGGAGA
>JAQVOH010000002.1 GCA_028702695.1 Desulfotomaculaceae bacterium | reverse complement strand
TTAAAATCTCCCAGGCTTCTACAATCACGTTATCGCAATATTGTATTAGTTTTTCATCAGATAATTTTTTTCGAAGTAATTGTGTGTAACCAATAACTATAGTAAGAGAATCTTTTAGTTCTAATGTGAATTCATCTTGCATTATTTGACAACTCCTCACTTTAAATATAAACTAATTCTCTAATATGAAAATTATCACATCTAATTATGATCATTTCCTTAAAATATTATAAACAGTAGCTTAACCTTATTTGTGGATTTACCTTATAGCTTTGACCGCTATAATGTTCTCCTCGCACATTGTGGCAGGTTACGGAGCAACGAAAATTGTTGCAGAGCTTTTAGAAAGAGTGTATCCTGAAGGGTAACTTGCACAAATTCATTCCAGCCAAGCCAACAGAAAATTTTTCCAAAGTGCAGGAACATATCATACTAACCCCGAAAAGAAGTGGATTAAAAGAAACAGACTAAAAGGGGAGACACTTTTTTGGAGGATAGATTATACTGGTTAGGGTGGCAGTACTTAATGCCCGGCGCTGGGAAAAGATTGTGGTCGCTGGTCGAACACTTTGGGTCACCCCGGGCAGCTTGGGAGGCAGGTATCAAAGACCTTTCCGTCATTTCAGGTTTGGGAGGAGATAGAGCCACCGGACTGGCTGAACGCAGGTCGCGGCTTGATCCACAGCAAGAGGCTGGTAAACTCGACTCCATGGGTGTAAGCTATGTATGCCACAGCGACCCCGCTTATCCTGAGAACCTGTTGGGAATTTATGATCCTCCTCCAGTAATATTCTACAAAGGCCAGTTGAAAGCTACGGATAAACTTTCCGTCGCTATCGTTGGTACTAGAAAGCCCTCACCATACGGCCTGGTGGTAGCTGAAAAGTTGGCCAAAGACCTGACTGCCTTGGGCATTACCATCACAAGTGGGATGGCCAGAGGTATTGACTCTGCAGCACACCGGGGGGCTCTGGCGGAAGGTGGCAGGACCATAGCTGTACTGGGCTGCGGTCCGGATGTTGTTTATCCCAAAGAGAATAAGCAGCTCATGGAAGCAATTATTGATAATGGGGCGGTTGTTAGCGAGTTTCCACCCGGCACTCAGCCCGAGGCTTGGCGCTTTCCTGTCCGCAATCGTATCATCAGCGGCCTGTCACAGGCAACCCTGGTGGTTGAAGCAGCTGAGAGGAGTGGGGCTTTGATTACTGCTGACTTTGCTCTTGAACAAGGTCGCGATGTAATGGCTGTACCCGGAAATGTGGTAAACCCCTTAAGCAGGGGACCGCACCGGCTGATTAAGCAGGGCGCACGACTCATAGAAGGGGCTGGCGATGTGCTGGATGAACTGGGTATGGAAAAACTTTTCCCAATCCAGGACAATACCAGTGCCGGTAAGATGAAAATGAGTTGTGAGGAAGAAACACTATACGGCCTGCTATCATTAGATCCGGTTTCCCTGGATGAATTGATTACGAGGTCTAACCTGTTGCCTCAAAAGGCGATGGCTGCATTAATGTACCTGGAAATAAAGGGTTTGACCCGGCAGCTTCCAGGTAAGTTTTATATCAGGACAGGCCGAGATTTTGTTCTAAACAGTTTTTCAAGGGGATAAATTATAAAAAATATCGTAATAATTAATGCAATAATAACCATGCAATAAACGAGGTGTACATTTTTGTCTAAAATACTCGTGATTGTGGAATCTCCAGCAAAAGCGAAAACCATCAGCAAGTTTCTGGGTAAAAAATATTTTGTCAAAGCTTCTATGGGCCATATCCGTGACTTGCCGAAAAGTCAGTTCGGAGTCGATGTTGAAAATGGGTTCAGCCCTAAATATATTACGATCAGGGGCAAAGGCGAAACAATTAAGGAATTGAAAACAGCCGTTAAAAAAGCCGACCAGGTGCTGATTGCGTCAGACCCTGACCGGGAAGGCGAGGCTATCGCCTGGCATATTCAAAAACTTTTGGATATGGGCGAGGGGGAGCTATGCCGGATCGAGTTTAACGAGATCACCAAACCGGCTGTGCAAAATGCTGTGAACCATCCACGGCTGATTGATTACAACCGGGTCAACGCCCAGCAGGCAAGGCGTATCCTTGACCGTCTGGTTGGTTATAACCTGAGTCCGTTACTGTGGCGTAAGGTAAAGAAAGGCTTAAGCGCCGGCCGCGTTCAATCGGTGGCTGTACGCCTGATTTGCGACCGTGAAGAGGAAATTGTTGCTTTTGAACCTGAAGAATACTGGACGCTAACAGGTCTTTTTGCTAAGACTGGTTACAGCCCCTTTGAAGGGAAGCTCTTTAAAAAACAGAACAAAAAAATTGAAATCAAATCCAGTGTCGAAATGCAAGAGGTGTTGGAAAGGCTCAAGGGAGCTCACTACATCATCAGCAAAATTGCCCGCAAAGAAAAGTTACGACGTCCAGCCCCACCTTTTATTACCAGTACCCTGCAGCAAGAGGCCTACCGTAAGCTGAACTACACCGCTCGTAAAACTATGATTATAGCGCAACAGCTTTATGAAGGACTGGACCTTGGCAAAGAGGGGACGTCTGGCCTGGTTACCTATATACGTACTGATTCAATCCGTGTATCCGAAGTGGCCAGGGAGGAAGCCCATGGCTATATCAAGGAACGTTTTGGGGGGCAGTATATCGGCAAAGAACCTCTCAAGTCTACAGCCAAAGGCAAAATCCAGGATGCGCACGAAGCTATCCGGCCCACTTCGATTAACCATGAACCGGAGCAAATAAAAGGGTACCTGACCACTGACCAGTATAAGCTTTACAAATTAATCTGGTCACGTTATCTGGCGAGCCTTATGAGCCCTGCTGTCTTTGATACCACCAGTGTAGATATTACAGCCGGGGAATATATTTTCCGTGCTTCCGGTTCAATCATCAAATTTGCCGGGTTTATGAAGGTTTATATTGAGAGTAAGGATGACGAGGAAAGCGACGAGGAAAAACTTCTCCCGGAACTGGCGGAGGGTGAAGAAGTTGAAGCCAGGTCACTACAACAAAAACAGCATTTCACCCAACCACCACCACGTTACACCGACGCCACTCTGGTAAAAACCCTGGAGGAAAAAGGGATTGGCAGGCCCAGTACCTATGCTCCCATTGTAGAAACAATAATTAAAAGGGGTTACATAGTAAGGGAAAATAAACAATTATACCCGACTGAACTGGGCTCAATCGTCATCGACCTTTTGAAAAAACACTTCCAGGATATTATTGATGTTGAATTCACTGCCGGGATGGAAAAAAAGCTGGACAGTATTGAAGAAGGGGACCTGGAATGGGTTAAGGTTTTAGAGATATTTTACGAGCCTTTCATGGATACCCTGGAAAAGGCCGAAAAAGAAATCGGCCATGTACAGGTTACCGATGAAGTAACGGAAGAGATATGTGAGTTGTGCGGGCGAAATATGGTTAAGAAATTCGGGCGTTTTGGCAAGTTTTTGGCCTGTCCCGGTTTTCCCGAATGCCGCAATACTAAGCCTTTGTTGGAACCCACCGGCGTGAAATGTCCCCGTTGTGAAGGAGAGTTGGTAATCCGCCGTTCCAAAAAAGGCAGGAAGTTCTTTGGTTGCAACCAGTACCCCAAATGTGATTTTGTTACCTGGGATCAGCCTTCAACGACTAAGTGTCCCCATTGCGGGGACCTGATGGTGGAAAAAAAGGCCGCGGGCAAAAATATAGCCCTGAAGTGTATCAATGAAAACTGTAGTCAAGGACTGGACCCAGAAGAAATCAAGGCGTCCAAGGAGAGCAAAGTTTCCAAGGAGAGCAAGACTCCAAAAGAAACCAAGACTTCTAAGAATACCAAGACTCCAAAAGCGAGCAAGACTTCAAAAGAATCCAAGGCCAGTAAAAAAACAACAGTTGCACGGAAAACGCAGGGCGACACAAATGTTGTTACCGAGCAGTAATAATAAGAACCCGATCTCAATGAATTAACTATAAATCCACTATAAGCAGGAGCATATATGCGGGATAGAACTGTCACCATCATCGGGGCCGGCCTGGCAGGTTCGGAGGCGGCCTGGCAGGTAGCCCAAACCGGGATAAAAGTCAAACTCTACGAAATGCGGCCGGCCAAACAGACACCGGCCCACCAGGGCAGTTTATTTGCAGAATTGGTCTGCAGCAATTCTCTAAGAGCTTCCAGCCTGGAGAATGCTGTTGGCCTTTTAAAAGAAGAAATGAGACGACTGGGTTCCCTGATCATGCGCTGTGCTGACGAATTCAGGGTGCCGGCGGGGGGCGCTCTCGCGGTTGACAGGGAACTGTTCTCCAGTTGTATCACTGAGACGCTTTACCAGCACCCCCTGGTAGAAATTTGCCGTACCGAGATAACCGCCATCCCGGAGGATGAAACGGTAATCCTGGCCACAGGGCCGCTGACCTCGGAAGCAATGGCTGAGAGCATCAAGCAGTTCAGTGGAGAGGAATACCTTTATTTCTATGATGCTGTTGCTCCTATCGTAAGCGGTGAATCTATAAATATGGATAAAGCATTTCTGTCTTCCAGGTACGGTAAGGGTGAGGCTGCTTATTTAAACTGTCCAATGGACGCGGAGCAATACCAAATATTTTGGGATGCTCTGGTCAAGGCAGAAAAAGCTCCCCGCAAAGAGTTTGATAAGAAAACGCACTTTGAAGGATGTCTACCCGTTGAAGTTCTTGCAGCCCGGGGAAAGGAAACTCTTCTTTACGGGCCTTTAAAGCCGGTAGGCTTAGATGATCCCAAAACAGGCAAGCGACCTTTTGCCGTGGTCCAGTTGCGGCAGGAGAATGCAGACGCTTCTATGTACAACCTGGTTGGATTTCAGACAGGATTAAAATGGAGCGAGCAGACGCGAGTATTCCGTCTCATACCTGGACTGGAAAAGGCAGAGTTCACGCGGCTCGGAGTTATGCATAGGAATACCTATATCAATTCACCAACACTGTTAAATCCTTCTTACGAAAGCAAAAAAAGGCCTGGGCTCTTCTTTGCCGGGCAGCTTACCGGAGTTGAGGGGTATGTGGAGTCAGCTTCGTCAGGTCTAGTCGCCGGGATTAATGCCGCCAGGAGGGCCGCAGGGAAAGAGACGCTGGCCTTTCCGAGAGAGACTGGTCACGGTTCGCTTGCCCATTATATCACCTCCGCCGATCCGGCTCACTTTCAACCGATGAATATTTCTTTTGGCCTTTTCCCACCACTGGACATAAAAATCCGGGATAAAAAGGAGAGGTACCGGTTAATCGCCCAAAGATCACTGGAATCACTTGCAGCGTTAATTAAGGATGTCTAAATATTCATATGCACCAGTTTAAGGCCATTTAATACCAACAGGTTACCCTGCCGGGAGAAGGTTTTCAGGAATGTACTGTCATTTTGATAATTTTTTAGTCTATCTAAAAGTGGAAAAGAACGCATCTCCCAGAACTATAGAAAGCTACCAGAAGGACTTCTTCCGGGGGCTGGATTTCTTTGCCTCTTACTTGAAAAAAGAAGATCATGCTATTGAACCAAAGGATCTCGACCACAGGCTTTTTAGGCTCTACCTGGGTCAGTTGCAGGAACAAGGGCTGGCCCGGACCACCATGGCCAGACACCTTGCAGCATGGCGTTCTCTTTACCGCTACCTGAAGCGGGAGAATATTGTTGAAGACAATCCTGCCGCCAGGGTCGCCAGTCCCAAACTTAAGAAAGGTTTGCCTTCCTTCTTGTACGAAAATGAGACCGCCCGCCTGGTAGAGGCGCCTGATTTAACCAACCCGCTAGGTGTAAGGGACCGGGCGCTGCTAGAAACACTTTACGCAGCAGGTCTCAGAATTAATGAACTGACATCCCTTGATTTAGCCGACCTGGATCTTGGCTCGGGCTATGTGCGGGTATTAGGAAAAAGAGCAAAGGAGAGGTTGGTGCCCATTGGCTCAGAGGCTATTACAGCCTTGCATAGGTATCTCACCGAGTCGCGTCAGAGGCTTTTGGCAAATGCTTTCCATGTCAAAAACAAGAATCAACCCAACCTTGAAGATGGCCGTCCAGTAATGCCCAGAGCGAACAAAATCACCAACGCAGTGTTTCTTAACCGGTGGGGTGAAAGGCTCACAGGACGAGGTATGCGCAAAATTCTGAATAAATATGTGGAGCAGGTCTGCCTTGAAAGAAAGGTTAGCCCCCATACACTGAGACACTCTTTTGCGACTCACTTGCTTAATGCGGGGGCGGACCTTCGTTCAGTACAGGAACTTCTCGGACATACATCTCTTTCCAGCACCCAGATCTATACCCATGTTACAGGAGAAAGGTTAAAGACAGTATACAGGAGGTCCCATCCCCGGGCAAAAGAGTAAGTATCACTTACATCAAGCTTAACGGTGAAAAGGAGAAGCAAAATGTTTCATGCCACAACTATAGTCGCAGTTAAAAAAGACGGAAAAACCGCTGTTGCCGGCGACGGTCAGGTTACCTTCGGAGAGAATACAATTATGAAAAAAGGCGCCCGTAAAATCAGGCGCCTCTATAAAGATAAGGTTATAGCGGGATTTGCTGGCTCGGTGGCCGACGCTTTTACTCTTTTTGAAAAATTTGAAGGTAAACTGGAAGAATTTCATGGCAATCTGCCGCGGGCGGCGGTTGAATTGGCCAAGGAATGGCGGACCGATAAGATGCTGCGCAAGCTTGAGGCCCTGCTGATTGTAGCCTCCAGTGAAGACCTCCTGATAATATCCGGGGGCGGTGAGGTCATCGAGCCTGACGACGGGGTATCAGCCATCGGTTCCGGAGGCCCTTACGCCCTGGCGGCAGCCCGTGCCTTGACCAGGCACACTGAAATGCCGGCCAGTGAGGTAGCCAGACAAGCACTGCTCATTGCTGCTGAAATCTGTGTCTATACGAACGATAATATTACGGTCGAAGAAGCCTAATGGTTCTAAATTTTTCACCTTGGAGGATTAAGACATGGAAGAATTAACGCCACGTCGTATAGTTGAAGAACTTGATAAGTATATCGTTGGCCAGAAAAACGCCAAGAAGGCGGTAGCCATTGCCCTGCGCAACCGCTTTCGCCGTAAAAAACTGGCTGCTGATTTCAGGGATGAAGTTATCCCGAAAAATATTCTAATGATCGGACCAACTGGTGTAGGCAAGACAGAGATAGCGCGGCGCCTGGCCAAACTTGTCAAAGCTCCTTTTGTTAAGGTTGAGGCCACCAAATTTACAGAAGTGGGGTATGTAGGCAGGGACGTTGAGAGTATGGTCCGCGATCTGGTTGAAACCTCCATTCGCATGGTCAAACATGAGAAATTATCAACCGTCGAGGTGAGGGCCAAAAAACAGGCGGATGAAAAGATTATCGAAATTCTGGCTCCTTACCCGGTCCAAGAAACCCCGTCACGCAACCCACTGGAAATGATCTTTGGAGCTTCCAAACCAGTTGAGCAAATTGATAAAGGACAAGACTCCAGAATAAAGAGGATTGAATTCGAACGAGAAATATTAAAGGAAAAACTTGAAAGAGGGGAACTGGAAAACGAAACTCTAGAGATTGAGATTGAGGACAACAAACCTCCCATGCTGGAGGTATTTACAGGGTCTGGTATGGAGGAAATGGGTGTTAACCTGCAGGATATGCTGGGTGGGTTGATTCCCAAGAAAAAGCGCACACGTAAAGTTTCTGTACGGGAAGCCCGCATTATTCTGACCCAGTTGGAGGCCCAGAAACTTATTGATATGGACGAGGTTACTACCAAGGCTGTAAAATGCGCAGAAGAAGATGGTATTATCTTCCTTGATGAGATCGACAAAATTGCCGGCAAAGAAGGTTATGGACCAGATGTTTCCAGAGGCGGTGTGCAGCGTGATATCCTTCCTATCGTAGAAGGCTGCACTGTTGTCACCAAATACGGCCCGGTCAAAACGGACCATATCCTTTTTATCGCAGCGGGTGCCTTCCACACGTCCAAGCCCTCCGACCTGATACCGGAACTGCAGGGCCGTTTCCCGATCCGTGTCGAATTAGAGAGCCTCACTCGAGCAGATTTTCAACAAATTCTGACAGAGCCGCAAAATGCTATAATCAAGCAATACACTGAATTATTAGCCACAGAAGGCGTTATAGTTAAATTTTCGCAAAATTCGCTTGTGGAAATAGCCGATATAGCTTATACTGTTAATGAACAAACTGAGAATATAGGCGCACGGCGGCTTTACACCATAATGGAGAAGCTATTAGAGGATATTTCGTTTGAGGCTCCAGAACTTTCCGGTAAAAATATTAACCTGGAACCTAAAGATATTGTCGATAAATTAGGCAATTTGGTAGAAAACCAGGATTTAAGCCGATACATTTTGTGACATAGAAAGAGGGACATCATGAGAGCGCTACTTGAAAGAACAAGGGCAATCAATAAGCTTTTGCAAAAATCAGCGGGAAATGCTGTTGATTTTTACGAGGTTGCCAATGTTTTAAGTGAAAATATTGAAGCCGCAGTATATATATTGGATCGCAGCGGAAAAGTTGTTGGACATGCCTACCTTAAGGACTTGACCTGCGATATTATGAAGGACATCGTTGAAGGTAAGGGTGGTTTTCCGGAAGACTATAACGAAAACTTGATGAGAATCAATGAGACTTATGCTAATTATTGTCAAACTGCAAATGCCTGTGTATTCGAAGAAAAACGTTGCCTTTTCAATAATAAAATAACGACCACCGTACCCATCATTGGCGCTGGCACCCGCCTCGGAACATTAATCCTGTCGAAGTTCGACCTTCACTTTACAGATGAGGACATCATTCTGGCTGAATACGGCGCTACTGTTGTAGGAATGGAAATATTGCGTGCCAAAACCGACAGAATGGAAGAAGAGGCTCGCAAAAGAGCTGCTGTCCAAATTGCCCTGGGCACCCTATCGTATTCCGAAATGGATGCCGTACAGCATATTTTTGAGCAGTTGGAAGGCGAGGAGGGACTCCTCGTTGCCAGTAAGATTGCTGACAGGGTGGGCATCACTCGCTCGGTTATTGTTAATGCGCTACGCAAATTTGAAAGCGCCGGGGTCATTGAATCAAAATCACTGGGTATGAAGGGCACATATATACGCGTTCTTAACGAACGTCTCCTTGAAGAACTTGAAAAAATCAGGCAGCATTAAGATAGCATTGGTCTGAATGTATGATTTTGTATTTTACAAAAAAACAGTTTTAAAAGAGTAGAACCGCAAAGGGATCTACTCTTTTTTTAAAAGAAAGAAGCTTGCAACAAAAAAACAACTATGGTAAAATACAGCTTGGTGTGAAATACGCACGTTGTTGGATTTTTGCAGAGGTGCCCATTTTGGGTTCTGCGGAAGATGAAGACAGCGGAGGACACAACCATGGGAAGGAGGTGTAATTAATGGCTGTAATATCTATGAAACAATTATTGGAAGCAGGGGTTCATTTCGGGCATCAGACCCGTCGCTGGAATCCCAAAATGGCCTCCTATATATTTACAGATCGCAACGGCATCTATATTATTGACTTACAGAAGACCGTCAGAAAGGTTGAGGAAGCTTATAACTTTGTTAAACAGCTTTCCACTGAGGGCGACAATATCCTGTTCGTCGGTACCAAGAAGCAGGCTCAGGAAGCGGTTCGTGAAGAAGCGGAGCGCTGCGGCATGTTTTTTGTAAATCAACGCTGGCTTGGCGGCATGTTAACTAATTTTCAGACCATCAGGAAACGGATTGACAGGTTGCATGAGCTGGAAAAAATGGAGGCTAACGGCACTCTTGAGGTGCTCCCCAAAAAAGAGGTCGCCGAATTGATGCATGAACAGGAAAAACTGCAGAAATTCTTAGGCGGCATCAAAGAAATGAGGCGCCTTCCCGCAGCACTTTTTATTATTGACCCGCGTAAAGAGCGCATTGCTGTAGCTGAGGCCCGCAAGTTGGGCATTCCTATTGTCGCGATTGTGGATACCAACTGCGACCCGGATGAAATAGACTACGTCATACCCGGCAATGACGACGCTATCAGAGCGGTTCGACTACTTACCGGTAAAATGGCGGAGGCTGTTCTTGAAGGAAAACAAGGCGAGCAGCTTGCAGAATAAAAGTATGTTAGCGAGGTGGGGGTTAGTCTTAACAGGTTACCCCTGCCTTTTTTCTGCCCGGAGGTTTTTGTAATATATGGATTACACAGTTTAATCCTGGACATACTTATAATTACAGGTAATTATACTAATTAAAGGAGGGGTCATTATGTCTGTACCAGCTAATTTGGTGAAAGAACTTCGTGAGCGCACCGGCGCGGGTATGATGGATTGCAAAAAAGCCCTTGCCGAAAACGGTGGCGATATTAATAAAGCCGCCGACTATTTAAGGGAAAAAGGACTCGCTGCTGCAGCTAAAAAGGCCGGCAGAATAGCCGCCGAAGGTCTCGTGGAAGCTTACATACACGGTGGTGGCCGCATTGGGGTTCTGGTAGAGGTGAACTGCGAAACTGATTTTGTAGCCAAAACTGATGAATTTCAGGCATTGGTGAAAGACATCTCTATGCAGATCGCAGCTGCCAAGCCTGAGTTTGTGAAGAGGGAAGAAGTCCCCTCGGAAGCGCTGGAACATGAGAAGACTATACTGCGTGCACAGGCACTGAATGAAGGCAAACCCGCCAATATTGTTGAAAAAATGGTTGAAGGACGTATAGAAAAGTATCTCAAGGAAGTCTGCCTAATGGAACAACCCTTTATCAAGGATCCAGATATGTCCATCAAGCAGCTTCTGACGGAAAAGATCTCAAAAATTGGCGAAAATATCAGCATCAGACGGTTCGCTCGTTATGAACTAGGTGAAGGTATTGAGAAGAAGCAGTCTGACCTGGCAGCCGAGGTGGCAGAGGCCACACGAAATGTCTGCAAGTAAAATTTTATAAAAGGATTTCCAGCTGATATTGTAGAATAACTCTGGTAAGACTGGAGGGTTCTTTTCTGCTATGGTTGCTCCTAAATACTGGCGTGTGGTTCTAAAATTAAGTGGTGAGGCTTTGGCTGGCTCGTTTGGCTATGGCATTGATCCGGATGTGGTCAACGCGATTGCCAGACAGATTAAAGAAGTGGTCGGGCACCGGGTCCAGATGGCTGTTGTGGTTGGTGGAGGCAACATCTGGCGCGGTGTGGCAGGTAGCGCTAAGGGTATGGATCGGGCTACGGCGGATTATATGGGCATGCTGGCCACTGTCATGAATGCGTTAGCCCTGCAGGATGCGCTGCAAACACACGGTGTTGATACCCGCACTCAAACGGCGATAGAAATGAAAGAGGTAGCCGAACCATATATCATGCGGCGGGCAATCCGGCATATGGAAAAGGGCCGGGTGGTAATCTTTGCGGCAGGTACCGGCAACCCTTACTTTTCTACCGATACCACTGCGGCTCTCAGGGCTGCTGAAATCGAGGCGCAAGTTATTTTAATGGCCAAACGAGTAGATGGGGTATATGATTGCGACCCCGTAATACACCCCGAGGCCATAAAATTTGATGATCTTTCCTTTATTGAAATGATCAACCGGGGATTGGGTGTTATGGACGCAACTGCTGCATCCCTGTGCATGGATAATAAAATCCCAGTTATCGTTTTTGATTTAAACCAGCATGGCAACATCAAGAAAGTTGTTTTTGGCGAAAAAATAGGAACTTACATCGGGGGTGAGTTTGATGGTCAAGGAGATAGTCAAAGCAGCAGAAGGCAGTATGAAAAAAACCATTGAGGTGGTTCAAAAAGAATTTGCTTCTCTTCGCGCCGGTCGAGCTACGCCGGCTTTGCTGGATAAAATAATGGTAAACTATTATGGAGCTCCGACACCTATCAACCAACTTGCCAATATCTCTGTACCCGAAGCTAGACTACTGGTCATTCAGCCCTGGGACAAAAGTTCTCTTCATGAAATTGAACGGGCTATCATGAAATCCGACCTGGGTATTACTCCAGCCAGCGACGGTGTGGTGATCAGGTTGGCCGTCCCACAGCTAACCCAGGAACGACGAGTAGATTTAATGAAAGTAATCAAAAAGAAGGCTGAAGAGGGACGGGTGGCGATCAGAAATATCCGTCGGGACATCAATGAACACCTGAAAGCCTACCAAAAAGAAGGAAAGATTTCCGAAGACGAGTTAAAGCGCAACCAGGACGATGTCCAGAAAATGACGGACCGCTTGATTAAGGAAATTGACGGACTGTTGACCATTAAAGAACAGGAAATCATGCAGGTATAATGGAAATTATTCCTGATATAACAGGTTTTTACTTAGACGAAGCGCTTCAGATATGTAAGGATAGCGGGTACCAGGTAAGTATTGTGTTCACCCGGCCTGATAAGCCGTCGCCGGAGGGAAAACCAAGGGTGGTGCGCTTTCATAAGGTCTCGTTATATAGAGGGGTGATTACTGTGGTTCTAGAGGAAGGGATGAAAGGAGGTGGATAAAGAAGTGGCATACAAAATTACAGATGAATGCCTTGCTTGCGGCGCCTGCATAGATTCCTGCCCTGTTGAAGCTATCAGTGAAGGTGATATTTACAAGATTGACCCAGCTAAATGTGAGAGCTGTGGAGCTTGTGCTGATGCCTGTCCGACAGGCGCGATCGTTGAAGAGTAGAGGCTGGACCCCCTCACAAATGAGGGGGTCGTTTATATATGCTATTGTGTAAGGGTGGTCCCGAGAGGTGGACAATTTTTTAATGTTCAAGCAGTTCTTCGGTTTCTTGCGTAAGAAAAATAATGATAAAATAAAAGGTGCCGAGGTTGATAGACTAACAAACGAGGTTGATAGGAAAAAACTGCCCAGGCATATTGCCATTATTATGGACGGTAACGGCCGATGGGCCTTGCGGCGTGGCATGTCGCGCTCCTTTGGTCACCGTGCGGGTGTCGAGTCACTCAGGGACATAGTGAAAGTCTGTTCCGAATTAGAAGTGCAAATATTAACGGTTTACGCTTTTTCAACGGAGAACTGGAAGAGGCCCCGTGAAGAAGTGAACATTTTAATGGACCTACTGGTGGAGTATTTTAACCGGGAAATTGAGGAGCTCGATGAAAACAGGGTAAGGGTAAACCCCATCGGCAGATTGCAAGAACTGCCGCCTGCAGCGATCAGAGCACTCAAAATGGCGGCGGAACGCACATGTAGCAATGACGGCTTGATCCTAAACGTAGCCTTTAATTACGGGGGACGGCAGGAGCTAGTAGATACAGTCCGGTCTGTTGTTGCAGATGTCTTAAATGGTACATTAAGCGCGGCCGATATTGAAGAACAGGCTATTTCTGAACGGCTTTACACGGCCGGGCAGCCAGACCCGGACTTATTAATTCGCCCGGCTGGGGATTTGAGGCTCAGTAACTTTTTACTATGGCAGCTTGCCTACACAGAATTTTGTATTTCTCCGGTTATGTGGCCTGATTTTCGCAGGATTGATCTGATTAAAGCGATTTTAGACTTTCAGCGGAGGGAACGCCGTTTTGGAGGCTTAAAATAACAATGGGGACAACCCCGACGGGTTGGTGAAAATGTGCTCTTGCAAAGAATAATAAGTGCTCTGGTGGGTATCCCACTGGTTGTACTTGCGGTTTGGCATGGCGGAATCCCGCTTTTTCTCTTAATTTGCGTCCTGATCATGCTTGGAATAAAGGAAATGATGCAAATTCTGGCCAAGCTCGGCTTGAACCCGTTGTTATGGCTGGCAGTAGCCGGCGGTCTAATCCTGATCAGCGGAGCTTATTTATACAGTGATGGTTACCCTGGACCTACTATTACCATCATTCTCTTCTTGCACCTGATCGCGACGGTCACCTTTTACCCACGATACTCTCTTCTTGACGGAGCCGGTACTCTGATGGCTACATTATATGTGGGGCTTTTAACTTACCTGTACCTGCTGCGGTCTCTACCGGATGGTTGGATATGGATAATATTTATGCTCGCCTGCACCTGGTCTTGCGATACCGCCGCCTATTTTGTGGGTACGGCTTTTGGCAAAAGGAGAATCGCTCCGGTATTAAGCCCCAAGAAATCACTGGAAGGAGCCATCGGTGGACTGCTTGGAAGTGTGCTAACAAGCTGCTTGTTTGCATACATATATCCATTCTTATCTATCCCTAAAATGCTGCTGCTGGGCCTTTTGGTGGGACTGGCTGCTGAAGTGGGTGATCTGCTTGAATCAGCTTTCAAAAGGCAGGCCGGGATAAAAGATTCAAGCATGCTGATACCCGGTCATGGAGGAATATTGGACCGGATCGACAGTTCGTTATTTACCGCGCCGCTGGTATACTATTTCGTACTGTTATTTATTTTATAAGTTGAGTTGAGGTGAAATAAACGTTGCCAAAGCCAATCTTGCTTATTATTTACGCCGCCATGGCGATATTGGTGTTTATGGCAGCCTATGTTTACGTACTTCCAGTTTTTGTCCCTTTTATCATCGCTCTTTTTTTTACCGCACTGATGGAGCCTTTAATACGGTTAATCCAGAACCGGTCACGCATACCCCGTAGTTTTGCGGTACTACTTACTATATTTGTGGTATTTGGCTGCATCGGCATAGTTTTTTCAGCTATAATTCTCAAACTGGTTGCTGAATTAATTCAGCTCTCTGTTTCGCTGCCGGGCGTAGTGGCGGAAATAAAGCTCTATTACCAGGTTTTCATTGAAAGAATAACAGCCTTCTACATCACACTTCCTCCGGGGGTCACTTCGTCCCTAGAACAGAACATTTCCATCCTGACTGATAACTTACAGAGTCTTATTACCAGGTCGGCAGACGCAATTATTGCCTTTATCTCGATTGTACCCGGCACCCTTGCCATCATGCTCGTCAGCTTATTGGCCACCTATTTCCTTGCCCGTGACCGGCAATTGATTATTGGGGTGCTGATCCGGTATATACCTGCACCCTGGGGCGAAAAAACAGTTGCCATTCTGCATGAGATATCCGCTGCCTTCATGGGTTATCTCAGAGCGCAGGTGGTGCTGGTACTGATTACGATCGTTCTCAGTGTTACCGGACTTTTTCTGATAGGAGCAGACTATGCCCTCACCATGGGGCTTTTGATTGGCCTTTTTGATATGATTCCAGTCCTGGGGCCAGCCACCATTTATGTTCCCTGGATAATCTGGTCTTTTGCCACGGGTGCCACTGCCTTCGGCGTCAAATTGACCATACTGTATGGTCTAGTGCTGGTTGTAAGGCAGGTTATGGAAGCCAAGATCGTTTCAGCCAACCTCGGCCTGCACCCGCTGGAAACTCTTCTGGCCATGTATGCGGGACTTAAAACGCTTGGCCTGGCCGGCCTTATTTTGGGTCCTATTATCTTAATTGCCGTTAAGGCTGTTATAAAGGCGGTAGGCCCACTGCAAAATTAATTATTGGTCTAAAAAATAATGGAGTCAAGTAAATGAAAAAAGTTGTAATCCTCGGCAGTACCGGTTCGATAGGTACACAAACCCTGGATGTAATCCGGAACTTGGCAGGGGAATTTGAGGTAGTTGGACTTGGTGCAGGAGATAACTGGCGCCTTTTAGCTGACCAAATAAAAGAATTCCTGCCCCGCGCTGCTGCTTTAGCGAATCAAGAAGGTTTGTCCCTTTTAAGAAAAGAATTGCCAGCACAAGTTAGACTTGAACTGGACTGGGGTAGAGAAGGGATGAAAAGCCTTGCCGGAATGCCGGAAGCAGATCTGGTCATCATTGCCGTAGCCGGGGCGGCAGGGATTTATCCCACTTTCACCGCACTGAATGCCGGCAAGGATGTGGCCCTGGCCAACAAGGAAACCCTGGTTACTGCCGGACAGTTGGTAATGGATTTGGCAGCCAGGAAGAATAAGTCCGTTCTGCCGGTAGACAGCGAGCATTCTGCCGTGTGGCAGTGCCTCAATGGACATTGCCTAGAAGAACTTGAAAAAATTATTCTCACCGCTTCGGGCGGCCCCTTCCGGAGCAAAAGCAGAGAAGAACTTGAAAAAGTAACAGTAGCGATGGCCTTGAAACATCCTAATTGGAGCATGGGTAGTAAAATTACCATAGATTCAGCCACTTTGATGAACAAAGGCCTTGAGGTAATTGAAGCAAAGTGGTTATTTGGTGTAGGTTACGGCCAGATTGAGGTAGTTGTTCACCCGCAGAGCATTATTCACTCAGCGGTTGAATTCAAGGATGGTTCAGTGATCGCCCAGATGGGGCTACCTGATATGCGTCTGCCGATCCAGTATGCTTTAACCTTTCCACGGCGCGTACTAGGACCAGTTCCCAGGCTTGACTGGACAAAGTTACAAAAACTCACCTTTGAAGCTCCAGACACCGCAAAATTTCCCTCCCTACGACTAGCCTATGAAGCAGGGATGACCGGGGGTACCATGCCTGCCGTTTTAAACGGGGCTAATGAAACGGCAGTTCATGCCTTTCTGCAGGGAAGGATCCCCTTTTTGAGTATACCCATAGTGGTGGAAAAAGTAATGGAAAAACACACTAGTATAAACAATCCTGATCTGGGCGAAATAATGGAAGCAGATATCTGGTCGAGAGCAATTGCTGGAGAGTTCCTTAGGTTTTGATTTAAAAGAAATCCGGGGTGGTTAAAATGCTGACGTTTGTAGCTTCAATTTTCGTTTTTGGGCTACTGGTTTTAATTCACGAACTTGGCCATTTTATTGTTGCTAAAATGGTTGGCATCAAGGTTATGGAATTTAGTCTCGGGTTTGGACCCAAAGTGGCCGGGGTAACCGGGGAAGAAACCCAGTACAACTTGCGGTTGCTGCCTCTGGGTGGTTTTGTCCGGATGGCTGGCATGGAATCTGACGGGGAAACCGACGAAGAAGATGAGCTGAGGGGTTTTAATAAGAAAACTATCAGCCAGAGAATTGCCGTTATCTTTGCTGGTCCCTTTATGAATTTTCTGCTGGCTGCACTACTCTTTGCTCTGGTCTTTGCTTTTCAGGGTATTCCCGTGGCTACTACTGTAATCAGTGAAACCCCACCCGATTATCCTGCCTTCCAAGCTGGTTTAAGGCCTGGAGATCAAATTCTGGCAATTAACGGCGAGAGGATTGAGAACTGGGATCAACTGGTTCTGCTGATCGATGAGAGGCCCGAACAAAATATTAGTGTTTCTGTGCTTAGAAACGGGGCTGAACAGCAGTTTAATATCCATACGGTCATAGACGAGAGCGGCACCGGTAAGATTGGCATCGTTCCGGAACAGAGTACCCGTAAACTTGGCCTAATCGAATCGCTAGGTCAGGGCTTGGTTTGGACTGGCCGGGTTACCTTGATGATCCTTGATTTTCTTTCTCAAATGATTTTTGGTCAGGCTCCTGCTGATTTTGGGGGCCCGGTAAGGGTTGTCAGCGAAATAGGCAAGGCCGCTTCGGTTGGGTTCTTTTTCCTGCTGCAGTTGGCTGCTTTTCTAAGTATCAACTTGGGTCTGTTTAACCTGTTTCCTATTCCCGCCCTTGATGGTAGCAGGATCCTGTTTTTATTCTGGGAAAAACTAAGGGGTCGACCTGTTGACCCGGTAAAAGAAAATTTTATTCACCTGGTTGGATTAGGCTTGCTGCTCTTACTGATGGTTGTAATCACCTATAACGATATCCTAAGTATTTTTGTCTCTAAAAATGTGCCTGGGCAATAGCCGTCCAGAAACACATGCCGCTAACGTGATGAACGCATAAGTTATTTTGGCATAAATTCGCACCTGTATTTGACCAGCGCAATAGATTTATAGATATATTGTATGGGTAGGTAAAGAAATGAACAGAAGAAAAAGCCGCTCGCTTATGGTTGGCAGAGTAAAGGTAGGTGGTGGTGCTCCGGTATCCGTTCAATCTATGACCAACACCGATACCAGGAATGCCGCCGCTACCATTGCCCAAATCAACGGGCTTGCCCTGGAGGGCTGCGAAATCATTAGAGTGGCGATTCCCGACTCAATTGCCGCTGCTGCGCTACCTTTAATTATTCAAGGCATTGAAATTCCTCTCATAGCCGACATCCACTTTGACTACCGCTTGGCCTTGACAGCTCTTGAAGCCGGGGTGCATGGTCTCAGAATTAACCCGGGCAACATCGGGGGAAGGTTCAAAGTTGCAGAAGTCGCAGCTGCCGCGCGTGAGCGGGGAGTCCCTATTAGAATAGGAGTCAATGCCGGCTCATTAGAAAAAAAATTACTAACCAAATATGGCGGGGTAACACCTGACGCTATGGTTGAAAGCGCTCTGGGACATATACATATTCTGGAGGAACTGAACTTTACGGATATAAAGGTATCCTTAAAAGCTTCCAGTATACCTCTGATGGTTGATGCTTACCGCAGCCTTGCCGATCAAGTCGACTATCCTTTTCATATCGGTGTGACCGAGTCGGGTACGCTAGTAGCCGGCACCGTTAAATCAGCGGTAGGAATTGGCATACTACTGAATGAAGGAATTGGGGACACCGTAAGGGTCTCTCTTACCGGACACCCGCTGCATGAGGTTAGGGTTGCCTATGATATCTTGAAAGCTCTGGGGTTGCGACGACGTGGCGTAGATTTCATCTCATGCCCCACCTGTGGGCGCACCCAGGTTGATTTGATAAAGCTGGCAGAGGAGACAGAAGCCAGGCTCAAAGGACTGGACAAGCCGATCAAGGTAGCTGTAATGGGCTGCGTGGTCAACGGTCCCGGCGAGGCAAGAGAAGCAGATGTTGGTATAGCCTGCGGCAAAGGGGAAGGCCTCATCTTTAAAAGAGGTGTAGTTGTCAGGAAGGTTTCGGAAGAAAAGTTGGTAGATGAACTCTTGAAAGAAATCGAAACCATCTGAAACAAAAAAGCTCCTGACCGTCCAGTCATAGAGAATATATAAATTGGTAATATTTATTTCTTCTTAAGTAAGAAGCATGCGGCATAAACACTTAAACTTTTTACATACATCGGGGGGTTTTATCATGCGAGCTAAAGAGTTATTTTCACCTACATTACGGGAAGTCCCGGCCGAAGCCGAGGTAGTAAGCCACCAACTCCTCTTAAGAGCAGGCTTTATTAGGCGGACAGCGGCTGGAGTCTATACCTACCTACCACTGGCTATCCGAGTCCTGAAAAAAATTGAACAAATTGTGCGGGAAGAAATGGACCACCAGGGTGGTCAAGAGATTATGATGCCCATAATTCAACCAGCCGAACTCTGGCAGGAATCCGGTCGCTGGGATGTTTATGGCCCTGAGCTTTTCCGGCTTAAGGATCGACATGACCGTGATTTTGCCCTTGGTCCAACGCACGAGGAAGTTATTACCACCCTTGTTCGCGGTGAAGTTAATTCCTACAAACAGATGCCGCTGTTGTTGTACCAGATTCAAAATAAGTACCGTGATGAACGGCGCCCCCGCTTTGGCCTGCTACGAGGCAGGGAGTTTATCATGAAAGACCTTTATTCCTTCGACCGCGACGCGGCGGGACTGGAGGTCAGCTACAGGAAAATGCATGAAGCATACACCAGCATTTTTAAGCGCTGTGGTTTGCTTTTTAGACCGGTGGAGGCAGACTCGGGAGCTATCGGGGGCAGCGATACCCATGAGTTTATGGTTCTGGCTGATTCGGGAGAAGCAATTGTCCTCTACTGTAATAATCAAGCCTGCGGTTATGCCGCCAATAATGAAAAGGCTACCCTGCCGGCTGAAGAGAATATATCTGGAGAAACGCTTAAACCTTTAATCAGGGCTGCAACTCCCGGTTGCCGTACCGTCGAAGAAGTCGCACAGTTTTTGCGTATTTCTCCTCAAACAATTATCAAGACGATTCTTTACGAGACTGAAAAGGAGGTCGTAGCCGCACTGGTACGGGGTGACCGCGAAATAAACGAGATAAAACTTTTGAATACGCTGGGCTGCCTGCGACTGGAACTGGCAGGCGCAAAAACTGTCCAGCAGATAACCGGCGCAGCAGTCGGCTTTGCCGGTCCAGTGGGATTGAAAGGATGTACCATTGTGGCCGACCCTGAGGTGCTGGCAATGGTCAACGCGGTAACAGGGAGCAATACCGATGACACGCACTGCCTCAATGTTAACCCTACCCGCGATTTTGAAGTTAATATTACAAAAGATATCCGGATGGTCCAGGCCGGTGAGCCTTGTCCCCACTGTGGTTCTCAACTACTGGAAGCAAAAGGCATTGAAGTAGGGCAGATCTTTAAACTTGGAGATAAGTACAGCAAGGCTTTAGGCGCCACCTACCTGGATGAAAGCGGTCACAGCCTACCGATTATCATGGGGTGCTACGGGATTGGAGTCTCCCGTACCATGGCCGCGGCAATTGAACAGAATCACGACAACAACGGCATCATTTGGCCGGCAGCCATAGCGCCTTTCCAGGTGGTCGTCATCCCAGTCAGTACCAAAGATGAAAAACAGGTCGCGTTAGCTAGGGAACTGTATCAACGTTTATTAGAAGCTGGAATTGAGACTGTTATAGATGACAGGCCTGAGCGTGCGGGTGTTAAATTCAAGGACGCGGACCTAATTGGTTACCCGTTACGCATAACCATCGGTTCCAAAGCTGTTTCCGAAAATCGCGTTGAACTGCAGCCACGTCGAACTGGTGAGGTGACCCTGGCGCCGACTCAGAACCTTGAAAAAATAGTGTTGGAAATGCTCACAGCATTATAATATTTATATGATTTTATTGGAAGCAGGGTGGGCACAATCGGGAAGCTCAGGAAAGTACTTATTTTATCAGTTTCGGTTGGCGCCGGCCACATGCGATCAGCCGAGGCCATCAAAAAGGCGTGCAGTTCTCTTACTCCGGAAGCTGAAGTTGTCATTCTTGATACCTTCCACTATGCCAATCCCTTACTTGAAAAGGTTGTCATCGGTACTTATATGGAAATGCTGAAGATAACACCCGTCCTATACGGTTATCTATACCGCCAAGCGGAGCGTGGACAGCCTTTATCAGGTCGTGGGAAAGTGGAATTCAATAGGATGTTGAGTATACTGAGTGCGCCAAGGCTAACAGCATATATCAGGAATTTCGAACCTCAGATTATCATTTGCACACATCCTTTTCCACTCGGTATTGTATCGTACCTAAAGAAAAGAGGGGAGTTCATGGGGCTGGCAGTTGCTACTATTACCGATTATACTGTTCACTCATTCTGGATATTTCCGGAGATTGACAGCTATATTATAGGTTCAGAAGCTCTAATACCCCACTGTGAGCAGTTTGGTATAGATAATAACAGGATCAAGGCAACGGGAATACCAATTGACCCTGCTTTCAATAAGTCGTACGATAAGCATCTCCTGAGGTTAGGACTTGATCTCGATCCTGGCCTTGCAACCATCTTGCTTATGGGCGGTGGTTTAGGCATGGGACCACTGCTCTCAGCTGTTAAATCTCTCGGTAGCGGCAGTAGCCGGCTCCAGTTGATTGTGGTTACGGGCACCAATAATGCTCTTTATGAACAACTGGTCAGAATTATCCCGAGTTTGTCGTGCAAAATTCGTCTTTATGGCTTTGTAGATAATATTCACCAACTAATGGCCGCATCGGATTTCATGGTTGGGAAGGCCGGTGGCTTAACTTGCGCTGAAGCCCTTGCGCTGGGCCTGCCCATGTTCATTGTGGACCCATTGCCAGGACAAGAGGAAAGAAACACAGAATTCATATGTTCAATGCAGGCCGGCGTTAAGGTTAAAGAAAATGATCTGGCCGCGGTTGTTACTAGCTATTTGCAGGAACAAAATAAAATCACCAGTATGGCCAGTGCCGCTTTGGCGCTGGGAAAACCGGGAGCAGCCTACGATGTGGTTAATTATATGTCACATGTAGTTAATGACTTTAAAGCAATTTAGCTCAAGTTGCTGTCAATCTATTCAAAAAAGATGGTTTATGCAGGTGTTTCCTGCTCCTTGCTATCGGGTTTTCCTATCATACTCTTGTCAACAATTGTCTTTTGTGTTATAATAATTCTGGTTTGTGGCAAGGGTAGAATTTTTGACTTCTCAAGGAGTGGGTAATACCCACTCCTTCGCATTCTTATTGATATTTAAGATACTAAAGATGGACAGTATTACTTACAGTAAAATACAATGGGAGGGGCTCCTTGTGGCTAAGCAGAATATAGCAACTACGGTAGCGGACTTAATCCAGCCAGTATTCATGGATGGTGAGTTGGAACTGGTAGATGTAACCTTTACAAAGGAAGGCAACGACTGGTACCTGCGTATTTTTATAGATAAACACGGCGGAGTAGGCATTGATGACTGTCAGAGCATCTCCAGAGAAATAGATCAAATACTGGACGAAAAGGATCCTATACCCCAGTCCTATACCATGGAAGTATCCTCGCCGGGAATCGAAAGACCTTTAAAAAAGCCTGCTGACTATGACCGTTTCAGTGGTAGGCTGGCTAATATCACTACATATGAGCCGCATGAAGGTAAAAAGAATTTTCATGGGCGCCTCATTGGCCTTCATGGCAATGACGTGGTGCTGGCTGTTAACGGTTCGGAAATAATAATTCCGTTTGAACAGGTTGCAGGAGCGCACCTTGAAGTGGAATTTTAAACAGTTCAGGGAGGAAGAATTATGAATACCGAATTTTTGGAAGCCCTTAAAGAGCTTGAGAAAGAAAAGGGCATTTCGGTTGATATTTTGCTGGAGGCCATTGAAGCAGCACTGCTTTCAGCTTACAAGCGTAATTTTGGTTCCCTGCAAAATGCCCGTGTGCACATTGAGCGCGAAACAGGCGACTTTAAGGTGTATACCCAACGCACGGTAACCGAGCACGTTGAGGACCCGCGGCAGGAAATAACGCTTGAAGATGCTCAACAAATAAATCCCAATTACGACCAGGGAGATATTGTCGAAACAGAAGTAACCCCCAGAAACTTCGGACGGATTGCCGCCCAAACAGCTAAACAGGTGGTTGTACAAAGAATCCGGGAAGCGGAACGCAATATTATCTTTGAGGAATTTGCCAACCGTGAGGGTGACATTGTAACAGGGATCGTCCAAAGGATGGAACAAAAGAATGTATTTATTGAATTGGGGAAAACTGAGGCAATCCTAGCACCTTCAGAACAGATGCCCGGTGAGGAATACCGGCATGGAGAAAGGCTGAAAACATATATTACAGAAGTCAGAAAGACCACCAAAGGTCCCCAAATACTGGTATCCCGAACACATCCAGGCCTTCTAAAAAGACTTTTTGAACTGGAAGTTCCTGAACTACATGAAGGTGTTGTTGAACTAAAAGGCATCGCCCGTGAAGCTGGAGCCCGTTCAAAAATAGCAGTTTACTCCAAAGATGAAAATATTGATCCGGTTGGGTCCTGCGTTGGACCAAAGGGCATGAGGGTTCAGAACATTGTCCTCGAACTTCACGGAGAAAAAATTGATATTATCAAATGGAATCCCGATCCATCCAAATTTGTAGCCAGTTCTTTAAGCCCGGCCAAGGTTGTTGCTGTTGAAATATGGGAGGAAGAGAAAATTGCCAGGGTAATTGTTCCAGATTACCAGCTTTCGCTGGCCATTGGTAAAGAAGGACAAAACGCCCGCCTGGCAGCCAAGCTTACCGGTTGGAAAATCGATATCAAGAGTGAAACCCAGATGAAAGAAATTTACCCCGATGAATATGGAGAAGTATTTGAAGAGGAAGAAGAATAGGGGGTTGGCCAGGTGCCCAGGCTAAAAAAGATACCCCAGCGCATGTGTGTCGGGTGCCAGGAGATGAAGGCTAAAAAAGAACTAATTCGCGTAGTCAGGACACCCGACGATAAAATAGAAATCGACCCGACCGGGAAACTTTCTGGCCGCGGTGCTTATATCTGCCAGCAAGTTGAATGTCTACAAAAAGCCATTAAAGGTAAGCGCCTGGACAAGGCACTGCAGCGGACAATAACTCAGGATGTTTTGGAAGTACTGCGGCAGGGGCTGGTGAATAGTGACCTTGGATAGGTTTATCAGTATAGGGCAGCGAGCTGGAAAACTTGCGTCGGGAAATTATGCGGTTAAAAGCAACCTTAACAGAGGAAAGGTAAGGCTTTTATTGATAGCGAATGATGCGGCAGCGCACTCGGTTCATGAATTGAACGGGTTGGCAACCGCAAGAGGCGTTCCTGTGCTATCTTACGGCTCAAAGGATGATCTTGGCAGGCTGATCGGTAAATCGCCGCGCACTGCGCTGGCCATTACAGATGAGCATTTAGCTAGGGGGATGCTTGGGGCTTTCGAAAGGGGAGAGGCCAACCGAACAGAGCCAAAAACCTGGAGGTGATTATATGGTAAAAAAACGTGTACACGAACTTGCCAAGGAACTTAACATAGAAAGCAAAGAAATCATTAATAAACTGAGCCAAATGGGGATTGAAGTTAAATCACATATGAGTACAATTGAGGATAAGGATGTTGGTGAAATACAAAGACTATACCGCAAGGCCAGCTCGGCCGATGAAAAGAAGGTTTCTGAACGGCCTACAAGAGTCTCTGAAACCAGAGGCGCACCAACCACGGCAGCTCCATCCGCAAGGGAACCCAGGAGTGATATCAAAAAAGCTAGAGAAATGAATGTTCCGGATGCTAAAAAGACCGATAATAACCGGGGTACACAGGCCGGCTTCAGGCCCAGAAATGATTACAACAGAGGCCCGGGTTTGGTAGACCGTGTTCCTTCACGCCCACCGGATCGGCGCTTCCAGGAAAGACCACCTGAAAAACAAACCCGAACAGGGGGCTCTTTCAGAGCTGAGCAGCCTGCCAGCCCAAAGACGGTTGAAAGCACACCGGAGCGCCCGAAATACGATAAACCACAACAAGAACGCCCCCTACAGGAAAAAAAGCAGTTTAATAGACCACAGGTGGAACAACCAGCCAGCCCAAAACAAATACAGGAACGTCCCAGCCAAGCCAGACCGCAAGGTGAGCCTGCTCGACAGGACCGTCCTTATAACGAAAGAAACCAGGGACAGAACAAGCCCCATCAATCCCAAGGAAGGCCGCCAGGCGCAGTCCAGCAACAGGGACCCGCTTCACGTTACCCGCGACCGGGAGGTCCAGGCAGACCCCAGGACCAGAGAGCGGCTGGAGGATACCGACCGGGCGGTGCTCCTGCAACACCCGGTGCTAGGACGGGCGAACGTGGAGCAACTTCCATGGCGCCATCTGATAGAAGACCATTTGACCGTCAGGCTCCAGGCGGTTCTGGAGCCAACGCCAAACCAAGGACAGACCAGCTAAATGCCAGGCCGGCGGCTCGTCCGGACGATAAAGGAAGACCTGCCCCGGTTCAGAACAAAACACCACAGAAACCGCCGGCCAAGCCAGCTCCCCAGAAGGCAGCCAAGGGTCGGTATGAAAAACGCAACGCTATCGCGGCACAGGCTGAAGGAAAGTTGCGCTCTAGAATGGGCTCACGTAAGAAAAGGCCAGCCAGGTCGCATGAAATAAAGCCTCTCCAGCCAGTGGAGAAAAAGCCGGTTATACTAGGCGAATCTACAACGGTACAGGAACTGTCCTTGAAAATGCATAAAGGACCGGGAGAGTTGATTAAAAAGTTGCTCAGTATGGGTGTAATGGCTACCATTAACCAGGCAATTGACACCGATACTGCTTTGATTTTGGCTGAGGAGTATGGTTATGAGGTAGAGATAAAACTCCCGGTTGACCTTGAAGCACAGCTAATGCAAGAACCTGAAGAAGATACTGAGTTACTACTGGCCAGGCCTTGTGTGGTAACGGTGATGGGCCATGTCGACCACGGCAAGACCTCTTTGCTGGATGCAATCCGGGAGACGAATGTAACTGCAACTGAGGCAGGGGGGATTACCCAGCACATTGGGGCTTACCAGGTAGAACAGAATGGGAAAAAGATTACTTTTGTGGACACACCAGGTCACGAAGCCTTTACCGCAATGCGTGCGCGGGGCGCTCAGGTCACCGACATAGCTATCCTTGTTGTGGCAGCGGATGACGGTGTAATGCCGCAAACCGTTGAAGCGATCAACCATGCTAAAGACGCAAAAGTTCCTATTATTGTTGCTATTAACAAGATGGATAAACCCGGCGCCAATCCTGAACGAGTAAAGCAGGAACTAACTGAACATGGCCTGGTTGCTGAGGAATGGGGCGGAGAGACCATCTGTGTTAATGTTTCGGCTGTGAAAAGAGAAGGCATAATAGCTCTTCTCGAGATGATCCAGTTGGTGGCTGAAGTGGGTGAACTTAAAGCCAACCCAAACCGTCCTGCCAGGGGTACGGTTATTGAAGCGGAATTGGACAAGGCACGCGGCCCGGTTGCCAACGTGCTGGTCCAAAACGGGTCTTTAAACATTGGTGATACGATCATTGCCGGAGCTGCCTTTGGCCATGTCCGGGCGATGATGGACGATAAAGGCCGCCGGATTAAAAAAGCTGGACCGTCTACTCCGTTAGAAGTCATTGGTTTTTCTGATGTGCCGCTGGCTGGGGACATATTCATGGCGGTTGAGGATGAAAAGCTGGCCAGGACTATTGTCTCGCGCAGGCAGACTAAGAAGCGTGAGGAAGAACTCAAAACGACCACCCGGGTTTCTCTGGAAGATCTGTTCAAGCATATTCAAGAAGGACAGATTAAGGAACTGGGGATTATTGTTAAAGCAGATGTACAAGGGTCGGTTGAGGCGCTGCGCCAAGCCTTGGAGCGTCTGAACACCGGAGAGGTAAAGGTTAACATAATCCATGGTGGCGTGGGGGCCATTAGTGAGACTGACATCATGTTTGCATCCGCCTCAAATGCCATCATTATCGGTTTTAACGTACGTCCTGATGTCAACGCCAGAAAGGCTGCCGAAAGCGAAAAGGTGGATGTACGTCTCTACCGGGTTATTTATGATGCGATAGAAGACGTAAAGGCGGCTATGAGCGGTTTGCTAGATCCGGAATACAAGGAAGTAATGCTTGGTAGAGCCGAGATACGTAAGATTTTCAGAGCCTCCAAAATAGGTACTATTGCCGGGTGCTACGTCCTGGAAGGAAAACTTGAAAGAGACGCCGGGGTAAGGGTAGTACGTGATGGGATCGTAGTGCATGAAGGCAAACTTGATTCTCTTAAACGTTTTAAGGATGATGCTAAGGAAGTTGTCCAGGGCTATGAATGTGGCCTGGCTTTGGAGAAATTCAATGAAATCAAAGATGGTGACATTATCGAGGCATTTTCCATTGAAACAATTAAGCGTGCGCTCTCCTAAATAGCATGTAGGAAATTGGAAAGTAATAATGCTTTTTTAAAACTAGTCTTGGGGAAATATATATTATAGTAACAGGATATCTTTTTGAGAAATATTTTCCAACTTCCGCATCAAACTTAAGGTGGTGTTTGCGGTTATGTCCTTTCGTCCTGAGCGGTTGGCAGAGGCTATAAAAAAAGACGTGTCTGAACTGTTAAAAGAAGAGTTAAAAGATCCAAGAATTGGTTTTGTTTCCGTCACATCGGTTGAAGTAGCCAAGGATCTGCGTTACGCAAATATTTTTGTTAGTGTTTTTGGTGAACCGGCTGAGAGAAAAGCCTCTCTTGAAGCGCTTCAAAAAGCTCAAGGTTTTATACGTGGGGAACTGGCTAAAAGAATTCGGTTGCGCTATACTCCAGAGATTACCTTTAAGCTGGATGAATCTATAGAGAGAGGCACAAGACTAATAGCGCTGATGAATGAAGTCAAGGACAAGGACACCGGGCAATATGACTAACCTGCCAGAAATAGCTGCTGCCATTAGACATTCCGAGAGTGTATTAATTTGCGGCCATATTATGCCGGATGGGGACTGCCTGGGTTCAGTTTTAGCACTCGGCTTGAGCCTGGAGGCGATGGGCAAGAAGGTGGTCATGGCCGGCCCAGACCCCATCCCAGCTATATATGAATTTTTACCAGGGGTAGACCGTTTTCAGACAGGCCCCCCACCAGATGGCGCTTATGATACATGCATTGCCCTGGACTGTTCTGCACCTGAGCGGCTCGGCAGGGACTACCAGGACCTTTTAGCAAAGAAAAAGGTTATTATTAATATTGACCATCACGCTGGTTCTGGTATCTTAGGGACATACTGCTACATTGACACGGCCGCTGCAGCCGTCGGGGAAATAATTTTTGACCTGCTGAAGTCTATGCAGGTAAGTATTTCGTGTGAAACAGCCATAAATCTTTATACTGCAATTGTAACGGATACAGGTTCCTTTCAATACGATAATGTTACCCCGGATACCCACCGCCGCATAGCGGAACTGCTAGAAATCGGGGTTCCGGGCGCCCAAATAAATGTAGCGTTGCATGAAGAAACGCCAAAGGCAGCCCTGGTTTTATTGAGGGAAGCTTTACATACACTAACAATGACCCCCTGTGGGAAAGTATGCTGGATGACGGTAACACTGGAAATGCTTAAAAATACGGGGGCCTTGGACGAACATACGGAAGGGCTGGTAAACTACTGCAGGTCGATCAGAGGGGTTGAGGTTGGACTACTTTTTCGAGAAATTTTGGCTGGCACTTATAAAGTTAGCTTGCGCTCAAAAAATATTGTAGATGTAAACATGCTAGCCGCGCAATTCGGGGGTGGCGGTCACGCAAAAGCGGCCGGGTGTGTTTTAAAAGGTGCCCTTCGGGAGATTCAGGATAAGGTTACAAGGGCTGCCGTTTTAGCAACCGGAGGAGTCTTATGAACGGTATTATTAACGTTCTCAAACCACCTGGCATGACTTCCCACGATGTAATCAATTTTGTGCGCCGCGCAAGTGGTATAAAAAAAGTAGGTCATACTGGAACGCTGGACCCGGGTGCTACTGGAGTCCTGGTTGTTTGTCTGGGGCAGGCCACCCGTCTTTCACAGTTTCTGGTGGATGATACGAAGGAATACCGTGCCGAAGTAACCTTTGGGCTTGCAACGTCGTCAGGAGATTCCTTTGGCCAGGTCACCACGCAAGGTAATGCGACAGGGCTTACGGAGAAGACAGTCCGCGACTCTTTACCCGTTTTTACCGGAGAGATTAGTCAGGTTCCGCCAATGACTTCTGCCATTAAACAACAGGGAAAAAAGCTTTACCAATTAGCCAGGGATGGAATTGTGGTAGACCGTCCAGCACGTAACGTTTCGATTTATTCACTGGAGTATATATGGGGAACCGGCTGGGGCGACCCGAAACCAAGAGCGCTGCTGCACCTGCATTGCTCAAAGGGAACCTATGTTAGAACTTTGTGTGAGGACTTGGGCAACTACTTTGGGTGTGGAGCACACATGTCTTTCCTGGTGCGTACCAGGGTTGGAATTTTCAACATAGCAGATTCAGCCACACTGGAAGAAATTCAGGCTGCGGCAATTGATTGCAAACTTATGGATATAGTCATACCTATGGAAAATGTGCTTGTAGGTTTACCCGTTATCACTGTAAAAGAAGGCGCCGCCAGTGCAGTCACATCAGGTTCAAAGTTATACCAGCCGGGAGTTTATCGGATGCCGGAGAATTTGTCTGAAGGTGATTTGGTACAGTTGGTAGGGCCTGAGGGACTGCTGGCGGTAGCTAAAACCATCTTAGACCCGGAACATCAGAATAGGCTGGTTTTTCAACCAGTCTGTGTGTTGAAAGCCCAAGCAGGAGGGAATTAAATTGCATTTGTATCATCACTGGCGTGGAATAAAGGAAAAGCACAATAATATCGTAGTAGCCCTTGGGAACTTTGACGGTTTACATATTGGCCACCAGAAACTGATTTCCGACCTGGTGGCTTTGGCTAAGAAGGTTGGAGGTACCCCTGCAGTATTCACTTTTCATCCTCATCCCCTTACCGTACTAAAACCTGAAAAAAGTCCACCCCTCCTGTTATCCCAGGAAGCCAAGCAAAAGTTCTTTGCCAAACTGGGAGTTGAAGTACTTCTTCAGATACCTTTCGATCTGGATTTTTCAGGCATATCACCGGAAGACTTTATTAAAACAGTCCTTCATGAAGAAGTGGGCGCCTGTGGTGTTATCATCGGCTATAATTACACTTTTGGCCGATACGGGCGTGGAACGCCGGCGCTACTGGAAGAATTGTCAGCTGTCTACGGGTTTGAGCTCAGAGTGATACCTCCCATACAGATTGAAGGACAACCTGTCAGCAGCACCCTGATCAGAGGACTGCTGGCCAGTGGTGAAGTGACCGCAGCTGCAAAATACCTGGGATACTATCCTTTTGTAGAAGGAGAAGTAGTAACCGGTGAGCAACGCGGCCGGAACATCCTTGGCTTTCCTACGGCAAACCTGAATATAGACCAGACCTTGTTGGTTCCAGCCAACGGTGTCTATTTAGCAAAGGTACATATTGACGGAGAATCTTATTTCGGAGTCGCAAATATTGGGGTTAAACCTACTTTTAATACAAACAGCAGAAATATTGAGGTGCACTTGCTGGATTTTTATAAAGAGCTTTATGGTATTCAAATAAAAGTAAGTTTTACCAAGCGTTTAAGAAAAGAAAAAAAATTTGAAACACCCTCAGAACTGGTAAAACAAATAGAAAGGGATGTATTAGAAGCTAGAGCGGAAAGCTTAAAAAACAAAGAATAAAAGGTGAGTGGTCTCAATATAATTCTGAGAGGCCGGCGTTTACATGCACACCAGATTGTGCTACAATAAACGCGTTAAACGTCCCGGAGCATAACGAAAGGAGACGTTAAACGTGGGGATTCCTAAATTCGACTCTCCAGAAGAAGAAATTAAAAAATGGCTTAGCCATATCGCCCTGATTTGTCTAAGTGAAGAATTTCAGTCGCTCAAACTGGAATTGGAAACTATCTACAACCAGTCGAATATAGAGAATGTGCGGTTAACGGCCTTCCAGGATGCTTTATATGCCTTCCTGGCCCAGGAAGAAGATGAACAGTCTTATCAGTCTCATGTTTATTGAACCAAGATGAAGGTAATAATTACCGAACATGCGCGGAAGCGCTTGCGGGACATCAGACAGGACAAGATTACGGTGGTTGATATCATAAATGCAGCCAGCGGATTACCAGGACGCATACCAACAGCCACACGCTTCCGAGGTTTTTTTGCCAAGTCCGGCCGGGTTTTTGATATTGTTGCCAAGGATATTCCGGGAGGACGGCTTGTTATAACAATTATTGGGAAATAATCCCTAAAATTTGAACTGTTGGCTAGGGAACTCGTTCTCCGGCGGTTAACTTGGCCAACAGCGATTGAAAAGAAAAAAAGGAGGTGAAATAGCATGGCCTTATCTACTGACCATAAACAAAGTATAATCACTAAGTACAAATTACATGAGAACGACACGGGTTCTCCAGAGGTTCAGGTGGCGGTTTTGACCGAAAAGATTAATGTCCTCACGGAACACCTGAAAATTCACAAGGGTGACCACCACTCCAGGCGGGGATTATTGAAAATGGTTGGGCAAAGAAGGGCTCTGCTCAATTACTTGAAAGACCGTCATTTTGATCGGTATCGTTCATTAATTGAGAAGCTCGGTTTAAGAAAATAGAAGTTTTTGAAGAAGCGGGTTTAGCCGCTTCTTCTTTATTTCATGACAAGGTGTTATTTTTCTGCTCAGAGAAGGAAATAATATTAAAAATGTCGAATAGCATTGTTTTGTAAATATTTTCTTATTACACAGGAGGTTATCCCATTAATGTCAGAGCACCAGGTTTTAAAAATGGAGTTAAACATAGGCGGACGGCCTATGACTCTGGAGACAGGGCGTTTGGCGAAGCAAGCAGGCGGGGCTGTTTTTGTCCGGTACGGTGATACTGCAGTTCTTGTTACAGCCACAATGGCAAAAAATATCAGGCCGGGTATTGACTTTTTCCCGCTGACTGTCGATTATGAGGAACGATTTTATGCGGTAGGCAAAATCCCCGGTGGTTTTATTAAGAGAGAAGCCCGGCCAAGTGAGAAGGCAATACTTTCCTGTAGGTTGATTGACAGACCATTGCGTCCGCTTTTTCCAAAACAACTGCGCAATGAAGTCCAGGTAATTGCCACCGTGATGTCAGTTGACCAGGACCACGCTCCTGAGATGGCAGCTATGGTCGGAGCTTCTGCGGCGCTGCACCTTTCAGAAATACCCTTGAAATTCCCGATTGGTGGCGTTATTGTCGGCCGGGTCGATGGTGAGTTGGTGATTAACCCAATTCTGTCCCAGATCGAGCAAAGTGACCTACACCTCGTCGTGGCAGGAACAAAAGATGCGGTAATGATGGTGGAGGCCGGGGCCAAAGAAATACCTGAAGATATTATGCTTGAAGCTATTGCTTTTGGCCATAGTGCCGTTAGTGATATAGTTGGTTTTATTGAAAAGTACCGCGAAGCAGCTTTAGAAAAGGGCCTGGCCAAAGAAAAAGTAGTACCAGTAATAATTGAACCCTCCCCCGAATTGGTGGATGCGGTAACACAAGCGGCCAATCCAAAAATCGAAACTGCCATCTATCGTTGCAGCAGCGAAAAGCTTTCCAAGCATACCCGCGACAACTACCTAGACGGCATTAAAGCCGAACTGCTGGAGGAGTTCCGTGAACAATTTCCTGAGCAGGAAAGCGACATCAAGGCTTTGCTAAACTCAATAGAAAAACAGTTTGTGCGCAGGGTGACCGCGGTTGAGGGAATAAGGATAGATGGGCGGGCCTTAAACGAGGTTCGAAATATAACTGTTGAGGTTGGCATACTTCCACGGGTGCATGGATCCGGACTATTCACAAGAGGACAAACCCAGATTCTTTCTTCGGCAACCCTTGGAACCATTTCTGAGGAACAGATTATAGACGGACTGGGTGTTGAAGAATCCAAACGGTTTATCCACCACTACAACTTCCCCCCTTTCAGTGTCGGTGAAACCAGACCTGTACGCTCCCCTGGACGCCGGGAAATTGGCCATGGGGCTTTGGCTGAACGGGCTTTGGCTGCAGTTATCCCCGCTGAGGACGTATTCCCCTATACGATCAGGCTTGTCTCGGAAGCACTTGAGTCAAATGGCTCAACCTCAATGGGTAGTGTGTGCGGCAGTTGCCTCGCTCTGATGGACGCAGGTGTTCCAATAAGCGCCCCGGTTTCCGGCGTTGCCATGGGTTTGATAAAGGAAGATGAAAAGCTTACAGTCCTGACGGATATTCAGGGTTTCGAGGATCACCTGGGAGATATGGATTTTAAAGTGGCTGGAACTGCAAAGGGAATTACAGCACTGCAGATGGACATAAAAATATCTGGGATCAGCCATGAAGTTTTTGAAAGGGCACTGGCTCAGGCTCATGAAGGACGCATGCATATATTGCAGAAAATGCTGGCTGTAATACCTTCATACAGGCCTGAGTTGTCTCCCCACGCTCCACGTATTATTCATACTACTATTGATCCGGAAAAAATACGGGACGTCATTGGGCCAGGCGGTAAAATAATCAAGAAGATCATCGAGGAAACCGGGGCTGATATAGATATTGAAGATGACGGCAGAGTATTTATTGCCGCGGTGGATCAGGAAAAAGGTAAAAAAGCCTTGGAAATTATTGAAATGTTGACCAAAGAAGTGCAGGCTGGTGAGATATACAACGGAAGAGTAGTTAAAATAATGGACTTTGGCTGCTTTGTGGAAGTAGTACCCGGAGTATTGGGACTTAACGGTAAGGAAGGACTCGTTCATATCTCCCAACTTGCTCACCAAAGGGTTAACAAAGTGGAAGATGTGGTTAAAGAAGGAGATATGATCCTGGTCAAGGTTATCGGCTACGACAACCAGGGCCGTCTTAAACTCTCCAAAAAAGACGCCATGCCAGCGCCTGAGGGTGGCGAGGAAAAAGATGACCGGCAGAACCGGCCTCCCAGACGCAGGGAATAACAACCCAAGCCGTCTCAAACCCTTATTAAATTAGAAAACCTCACTAAAAGAGGTTTTTTTATTTTTAAAATATTCTTACCCATTTCAGCATAGGTTTTTTTCAAGAATGGAATGGGGGTATGAAAGAATTGAGATTATTAATCCTTTCTTCCGGTAGAAAAAAAACAAGATCGAGTCTTTTGGCTTTGCTGCTCCTTATAGGAGTAGCAGGATATTTAATCAGCGCATGGCAACAACCGGCCACCACAGCCGGAGCACCGGTTTACCAGGGCAGCAGCAAGGAGAAACAGGTTGCCCTGACCTTTAATGTTGTTTGGGGGGAAGAATATGTTCCCCAGATTCTTGAAGTACTCAGGAAAAATAATGTGCCGGCTACTTTTTTCATCGGTGGACAGTGGGCCGAAGATTTTCCTGCCTTAACCAAGCAGATTGCCCAGGACGGGCATGAAGTCGGCAACCATGGTTTCTCGCATCCTCATCCGGATGGGATCTCCCGCTCTGCGAATTTAGAAGAAATTAAGAAAACAGAAACAGCGATCGAAGATGCTTCCGGCATCAAGACTAAATTGTTCGCGCCACCGTACGGAGAGCGGGGCAATGCAGTATTAGAGGCTGCTGAAGATGCGGGATATCAAACAATACTCTGGAGTGTCGACACCATTGACTGGCAGCGGCCGGATCCCTCCATAGTTGTAAAGCGGGTAGTTGAAAAAGCACACAATGGCGCGATAGTCCTGATGCATCCAACTGCCCCGACTGTCCATGCACTTCCTGAAATTATCGCGGCACTCAAGAAAGAGGGTTATGAAATAGTTAGGGTCTCAATGCTGCTTGAAGGATTGAAGACGCAGTGAAGTGGGGTACCAACTTATCAGCAAATAATCAACCACAAAAATGGGAAACCTGATCACGTAAAAAGGTGGTTAAAATAAAATGCGCATCAGCTTCCAGGCATTCCCATTATTATACCATTTATTCATTATAACAATAATAATTTCTTGTTGCCTGCCGGGCTACCAGGCAGAGTCCGGTTATGACCCTGTCCCGTTAATTACCGCTGATGCCGCCATTCTGATGGATGCTGGCACAGGACAAATCCTTTTTGAGAAAAATGCTAACTTGAAAAAGCCTCCGGCCAGCACCACTAAGATTATGACCGTCCTGTTGGCTCTGGAAGGTGGAGATCTGCAAGAGACTGTAACAGTAAGCCCCTATGCCGCATCGGTAGGAGAAGCCAGCCTAGAGCTACAGGAGGGTGAAATACTGACACTTGAAGACCTCCTATGTGGTGCCCTGCTTGAGTCCGGCAATGATGCTTGTGTCACCTTAGCCGAACATATTGGCGGGACAGAAGCCAATTTCGTGTTATTAATGAATCAAAAAGCAAAACTAATTGGGGCTGATTCTACCAGTTTCAAAAATACCAATGGCCTTCCAGCAGTAGACCATTACACCACGGCGAAAGATTTGGCAACAATCACACGCTGCGCTTTTCGCAACCAGGTTTTCAAACAAATTGTCTCAACTCGCAATATAATAATTGAGAGCAGCCTGGGAACTCGTCATTTAAGTAATACTAACCGCCTGCTGTGGAGTTACTATGGAGCAGATGGCGTTAAAACCGGCACAACGGTTGAGGCCGGTTGTTGCCTGGTAGCGTCAGCTAGCAGGGATGGAAGGAAATTAATCAGCGTGGTGCTTAACAGCCATGATCGATGGACAGATTCCAGTAAAATGCTTGATTACGGTTTTGGCCTGTTTGAAAACTTGCGGGTAATTGACCAGGGACTTGTAGTTGGAAGTGTCAGGGTCGAGGAAGGGGTAGTTGCTGAGATGTCTGCAGTTGCCTCTGCAGACCTTGACGTGGTCGTTCCCAAAGACGAAGTAGACTATTTGGAAAAGGTGGTTATAATTGAAAGGCAAATAACTGCCCCAGTCGTGAAAGGACAACCAATCGGCAGGATCACAGCCAAGCTTAAAGGGGAAGTCGTTGGAAGCGTTGAGCTGGTTTCCGACCGTGATGTCGCCAGAATGCCAAATTACCGTTTATTTTGGGAAAAGAGGTATTTTTCCCCGATATAAAAAGGAATTATAATAAAGTTCACGAATTGTTGTAGGATTGTATCTTGAGGAGGTTTCTACCACATGTTCCAGAAGGTAACATTAGACAACAACGTGCATATTCTTACCGAGGATGTCCCCCACGTCCGCTCGGTAGCTGTGGGATTCTTTGTAGATGTTGGCTCTCGCGACGAAGACAATGAAGTCAGTGGCGTCTCGCATTTTATTGAGCACCTTATGTTTAAAGGGACCAAACGGCGTACAGCCAAAGATATAGCCGAAACCTTGGATGCGGTTGGAGGCCAGTTAAATGCGTTCACGACTAAAGAATTCACCTGTTACTATGCGCGGGTACTTGACGAACATTTTGACCTGGCTGTAGACCTGTTGAGCGATATGTTTTTTGACTCAAAATTTGAGCTTCAGGATATAGACAGGGAAAGGAATGTTATTCTAGAAGAAATTAAAATGTACGAGGATGCCCCTGATGAACTGGTCCACGATATATTTGCTGGCTCAATGTGGAAGAGTCATGCCCTGGGACGGCCGATCATCGGAACAGCCGATGTAATAGCAGGCCTGTCCAGAGACAAGATTATGGACTACTACCATAAGTATTATAATCCCTCTAAACTTACCGTGGCAGTAGCCGGGAACATCGATCACGAGCGTGTAATGAACAAGCTCCGGCCAATCCTGGAAGCAAAACAAGGGAACCCGACCGTAAGGAGGATGACCACACCTGCCCCGCACCGCGAGGTAATATGCCGCAGCAAGGAAACTGAGCAGGTTCACCTGTGCATCGGTACCCCAGGTTTAAAACTGAATGATGACAGTATTTACGTCTTTCAGGTTGTCAACACAATTTTGGGCGGGGGCTTAAGTTCAAGGCTATTCCAGGAAATCAGGGAACAGCGTGGCTTGGTGTACACGGTTTATTCCTATCACACCTCCTACCACGATGCTGGCCTGTTCTGTGTTTACGCTGGCTTAAGTAAAGAAAATATTGATGAAGTCATGGAGCTAATCTTAAAACAAGTTAGGGACGTTCAAGTCAATGGAGTAAAAAAAGAAGAACTACAGAGGGCCAAAGATCAGCTAAAAGGGAACCTGCTGCTCAGTCTGGAAAACGTCAATACCAGAATGAGCCGTTTGGGCAAATCACAATTATATCTAGGCAAGGTCATTCCTCCGGAGGAAATTGTAAAACTGGTAAATAAGGTAACAGCCGATGATATACAGGAACTTTCCAGACAAATGCTAAAGCCTGAAAATTTCTCACTGGCTGCTATTGGGCCATGGGAAGATTGTGGCAACCTGAAAAATATTCTCACCGGTTTATGGAGCTAACGATGTAAAAATCCTCTCATACCAGAGGATTTTTTTACGACCAAACCTTTTTTAAACCTTATGAAACGGGGGACAACAGCAGTGGAACTTATTGCCAATATCCAGGTTAAAAGGCTTTCAGAGAAAATTGGCAGGGATATTCCTTTTCCCCGCTACGCCACAGACGGCGCCGCCGGTCTAGACCTGCCGGCCTGCCTGGACTCCCCGGTTCTTATAGAGCCTGGTTCCAGGGTAGTTATACCAACGGGACTGGCGGTCCAGATCCCCTCCAGGTATATCGTTGGCCTGGTGTTTCCCAGAAGCGGCCTTGCTGCCAGACACGGCATATCTCTTGCCAACGCCGTTGGGGTTATTGACAGCGATTACAAAGGGGAAATACTTATCGCACTAATTAACCAGGGAGAAAAGGAATATTTGATCAACCCGGGGGAGCGGGTTGCCCAGATTGTTTTTATGCCCGTTTTTCAGGTAAAACTTGAGGAAACCGAAACTTTGGCTGACACCGGCAGGGGAACCGGTGGCTTTGGCTCCACGGGCCAGCTTTAAATACCAGCAGCTTTACGATAATATTAACAAATCAGCACAACAACAGGTAAGCTATTGTTTATTTTTTATCATATTTCCTGCCTGTCCCAAATAAGATAGCTATGGGGTGAGGCAAATGTTAAGCGGGATAATTCTAATTATTGTGATCTTACTTCTGGTGAGTATATCAGTCCGGGAGCGTGTTCTGCTGTATAGGTACCGGGAAAAGGATTGGAGCGCTATTGGTGAAGGGAAGTCAAGTCCTCTATCACAAGCCCTGGTTAACCTGGTCGGGGTTGCCGGCGGCATTTATCTTTCCCTGATAGTTATAGCCACTTTTACGGAAGTTCAGTTGCCTGAGCGTATTAACCTGGGAGGGCTCAGTATGGAACCGCTGGCTTTCGTGTCTATTCTAATGGCGGTCGCCCAACCATTCATGCTAAGAATTATTAATGCGTGGAGAAGAATTTAATTAAGTGATGAGGAGGAGCTCCAGTGCGGATGGGTGAACTTGCCGGTAAGGAAATTGTAAACTTATATAACGGATCTCGCCTTGGCGTGGTGGGAGAGTCTGACCTGATCCTGGACACCGAATCGGGGGAAATTCGTTCAATTATTCTTCCCAAGAAAAACAACCTGCTCAATATGTGGATTGATAGACAGCACCTGGTTATACCCTGGGAGGCGATCAGAAAGGTTGGAGCGGAGGTAATAATTGTTGATCTGGAGCAGACAAGTCCAAGTTACCAAAGATACAGCTCAAACTTTTGAAATTCATAAAACATCTGGGTAGGGGGCCTGGGTTATCCTGCGCTCTCTTATAGCTACCGTATTGCCAACCGGTAGCTACGCGCATTTAAGCTTTACTGGATGCCTGAACGCGCTAAGGAACGCACCCAGGTGCTCCGTTCGCTCCGGATAACCCAATGCCTGTAAGTCGGGTCTTTTTAAAAGCGTGTATATCAGCCTAATACTCCTGCCGGACATGGATTATTTTGTTCATGTTTTAGCTTAAACTTTAATAATCTGTTGTTATTAATCCAAGCTGGAACTGGCATAATAAATGTGTTGAGAAAAAAGCCGGAGGCGTAAAATGGCCCGTGAACAAAGAGTTGAGTTAATCAAGAAAATATCTGAAATTAGAGGCTCTAAACTTCTTTGCTATATCACTGGTGATCGCGAAAACGTCAACACCAGGATAGCCCCGGACGTAACCCAAGTTTTCTATAGACATCTGGAAATGTTTGGTGAATGTAAACAATTAGACCTGTTCCTGTATACAAGGGGGGGGGACGTCCTAACACCGTGGCGGCTGGCTCATCTAATCAGAGAGTATACCAATCGTTTTACTGTACTGGTGCCATTCCGTTGTTATAGCGCCGGCACTCTCTTGTGCCTGGGGGCGGATGAAATAGTTATGGGTAAGATGAGCGAACTTGGGCCTATTGATCCCAGCGTCGTAAATGCCTTTAACCCACAGGATCCCAATAACCCTGCCGCTAAAATTCCTGTTAATATCGAAGATGTCTATTCATACCTTGCTCTGGCCGGTGAAAAAGCCGGCGTATGCAGTACCGACCAGCAGGTAAAGGCATTTACCCTGTTGGCAGAGCGTATTCATCCGCTAGCTTTGGGAAATGTGCACCGAAATTACCTGTTGATCAGGTCGCTGGCTAAAAAAATGCTTGCGTTGCACCAGTTGCCTTTGAAAGAAGGACGCATTGAACACATCGTGGACAACCTCACCGAAAAACTATATGCGCATAACCACATGATTTCCCGGCGGGAAGCTACGGACGAGCTTAACCTGGCTGTATCAATACCGGACACAAGCTTTGAACCACTTATGTGGTCACTTTACCAGGACTACGCCGAAGAACTGGCTTTGTCCGAACCCTTTAATCCATCAGCCAAGCTTATGGGGGCTAAAACTGATTTTGAAGTGGTTAGCGGATACGTTGAGTCGATGAAGGGCGCAGATGCTTTTGTTTTTTCTGGTGTCGTTGAAAAGCGTGACTTTCCTGAGGCCGGTCAAGTAAACGTTAGCATACTCAAACAGGGGTGGAAGACAATATCATAAGGGAGCTAAGCTGGCATGGAAGAAAACAGGACCGTCTTGAAAAACGAAAAATTGCATTTTAGCTATCTTACGGATACCACAAAGTATTATCTTTTGACAGGTGGGTCAGGTTACCCGCTGGCTGATTTCGATTTTTCCAATATTCCTGCGTTAAAGCAAACCAGCTTTGTTATACCTGAAAAAATTGCGGGAAGCGCCAGGGTAGACCTGGATAAGATATAAATTCTTATCCTCCCACTACCAATTTACTGACCTTAATCATTTAAACTATTTTAATCTCATAAATAAACAACACCGTCCTGACTGTTTCTACACAGGGCTATTTTGTTTTCAAGTACTGAATTAATATTGACATAAACAATTATATATAAGAAAATTAACTTTAAAAGTTCAAGAGGTTTCTTCTTTCGGGATTAGTGTTTAAAGGAGGCGTACTATGATTAAAGTTATCGTCACCGGGGCTTATGGTAAGATGGGCCGTGAGGTGGTAAAATCGGTCCTGCGAGCTGAAGATATAGAACTCGTCGGAGCAGTCGACGCTTTTGGCGAGGGTACGGACGTAGGTTCACTGGCTGAAGCAGGCAATACGGGAGTAATCATTGAAAAAAATCTTGAAGAAGTACTTACCCGGGTCCGCCCTGACGTAGCAGTGGACTTTACCGGTCCACATTCTGTTTACAATAATGCGATGCTTTACCTCAAGCACCGGGTTCGCCCGGTTATTGGTACGACGGGCTTAAGTCCACAACAGATTAATGATATTGTTGAATACTCGGAGAAGTTGGGAGTAGGTGGATTAATAGCACCCAACGTTGCTATCGGAGCTCTGTTAATGATGAAGTTTGCGGCAGAAGCATCCCGTTATATGCCCCATGTTGAAATTATTGAACTGCACCATGATCAGAAACTGGATGCGCCTTCGGGTACGGCCATTAAGACGGCCGAAGGCATCATTGAACAAAGGGGCGACGAATTTCACCAGGGCTTAGCAACTGAGGTTGAAAAATTGCCCGGGGCGAGGGGCGGAGAATTTGCGGGGGGAATCCGCATCCATAGCGTAAGGCTTCCAGGGTTGGTAGCACACCAGGAAGTAATCTTCGGAGGACTCGGTGAGACTCTGACCATCAGGCATGATTCAATAAATCGGGAATCCTTTATGCCCGGTGTATTGCTGGGTATCCGCAAGGCAATGCGTCTTGAAAGGGTGGTTTATGGATTAGAGCGGTTGCTCTTTGAATAACAACTAAATACATGACAAGCACCTCCGTTTACCGAAAAACATATACTGTAATGTATTTTAGGGTAAACGTGCTTAGGGGGTACTAAACATGCGGCCAAATCTCGAGGGAATAAAAGTTGCTGTTATGGGCGGCGATGCCAGAGATCTGCTTATTGTGGAAGAGCTGGCTGCTTCCGGGGCACTGGTAAATGTTGTCGGCCTGCCAGTTAAGGTGAGACCGGGTGTTGCCACCTTCCAGGAGCTGGGAGAGTGTCTGCTTGGGATTAACGCTCTGCTCTTACCGGTCCCCGGTATCAACAAGGATGGGTTTATATACGCCCCTTTGGCGGAGCAACCAATAGCCCTGACAGAGCAACTGATTTCAATTATGCCCTCCAACATCCCGGTTTTTGTCGGGGTGGCCGGACAGAAGCTGGTAAGGTTAATGGAACAGAAAGAATTGCGCCTCATAGAACTGATGAAAATTGATGAGGTTGCAATTTACAACTCCATCCCTTCCGCTGAGGGAGCTATCCAAATGGCTATGGAGATGCTGCCCATTACTATCCACGGCTGCACAGCTTACGTCCTTGGTTTCGGTAGAACCGGCAACACGCTGGCGCGCCTGCTCGGTGCGATGGGGGCAAAAACAAGGGTGGCGGCAAGAAGGAAAGAACCCCTGGCACGTATTGCTGAAATGAACCTTACCCCATTACCGTTTGACCAACTGTCACAATCCCTGAGAGAAGCGGATGTAATTTTCAATACTGTCCCGTCTATGGTACTAACGGGTGAAATGCTTGAAAAGGTATCACCTGAGGCCGTTATCATAGATCTTGCATCAGCTCCAGGAGGGACAGATTTCCAGTCGGCGCACAAACTCGGGATTAAAGCAGTCCTGGCGCCGGGGTTGCCCGGTCGCGTAGCGCCCAAGACAGCAGGCCGTATACTTGCCAGAACCATCCTCGGGTTTCTGGCGGAGGAGATGGCCGGCAGGTAATTGGTTTCGGTTTCGGAGGTGCTTAAAATGCGTTTAAAAGGGGTTAAAGTGGGATTTGCCCTAACGGGTTCTCACTGCTGTCTTGCTGATGTAATACCGCAGTTGCGCATTCTGGTTAGTGAGGGTGCTGAAATATTTCCAATTATTAGCCAAACTGTTGATACTACCGATACCAAATTCGGCGCCAGTATAAAGTGGAAGAAAGAGATCAAAGATATAACCGGCAGGGATGCTAGAACGAGCATGGTGGAAATTGAGCCTATAGGTACACAGAAACTTCTCGATATTTTGCTTGTAGCACCCTGTACCGGCAATACGCTGGCCAAGCTGGCAAATGGAATTACAGATGGGTCGGTTTTATTATCAATCAAAGCCCAACTGAGAAACCAGAGGCCAGTTGTTCTGGGCATATCCACTAACGATGGTCTCAGTATGAACGCCAAGAACCTTGGGCTCTTACTGAACGTAAGGAACCTTTACATGGTCCCCTTTGGGCAAGACAATCCAACCAGCAAACCAAATTCACTTATGGCCAAATGGGACCTGATAACTGAGACACTCCTCGAGGCTATGAGAGGCAGACAGTACCAACCAGTATTGTTAGGATACCATCCTTAGCTCAAGCGGTATTAAAATTACAACCAACAAGACTTAAACCGGTGTGATGCCTGACCGCAACCCGGCACTTCTTATTGAAATATATCTATTTAAACTGTATGTGGAGGGGTAATATTTGAAGAAGTACAATGTAGTTATCGTTGGGGCATCAGGAGCGGTGGGCCAGGAATTGCTTAAAATACTTGATGAAAGAAATTTCCCGGTCGGGGACTTAAAGCTTTGCGCGACCTCACGCTCCGCGGGAAAAATTATGATGTTCAAAGACCAATCATATACGGTCGAAATCACTACGCCTGACTCCTTTAACGGGATGGATATTGCCCTCTTCGCAGGAGGCGTTGCAAGCAAGGAATTTGGACCTGCCGCTGTTGAGCGGGGTGCAGTCGTTATCGACAACAGCAGCAATTACAGAATGGACCCGGCTGTTCCGCTGATCGTACCGGAAGTTAACCCCGAAGATGTGAAATGGCATCAGGGTATTATTGCTAACCCAAACTGTTCCACCATCCAGATGGTGGTTGCATTGAAACCAATACATGACGCGGCCAAAATCAAGAGGGTGGTGGTAGCAACATACCAGGCAGTGTCTGGGGCGGGTCGCGAGGGCATTGAGGAACTGACGGGACAAACCAGGGCTGTACTTGATCAGGGTAAAATAAACCCAAAAGTTTTTTCTTATCCTATAGCCTTTAATTTAATTCCTCACATAGACGTTTTCATGGATATGGATTACACCAAGGAAGAATGGAAAATGATCAAAGAAACCCAGAAAATCTTGCACGATGACGCTATTGCTATTACGGCCACAACTGTACGGGTGCCGGTTTATCGCAGCCATGCGGAAGCCGTGAATATTGAGACTCACCGTAAAATAACGGCTCAGGAGGCAAAGCGGTTATTTGAAAGTTTTCCGGGTATTGTAGTTATTGACGACCCCGACAACAAACTTTACCCTATGCCCTTGTTTGCTTCCAACCGGGATGAAGTTTTTATCGGCCGCATAAGGGAGGATAATTCAATTCCTAACGGCTTAAACATATGGGTCGTAGCGGATCAAATCCGTAAAGGGGCTGCTACGAATGCTGTCCAGATTGCAGAGCTGCTTGTCGAATACGGATGCTTGATGGATAATTAACACCTTAATTATCCATTCTCTACGTAAGCCCACATCAGCGTTATGGTGCCAATCTTTAAGTTGTGGGGGGGGCGCTATCCTGGCTGAAGGTCGAGAAGGAGATTGTTTAATGAAATTTATCGTCCAGAAGTTTGGTGGCACCTCCCTGGTGAGTCAGGATAAACGCGATATAGCTGTATCCAGGGTGGTACAAGCTAAACAGGAGGGCTATGCCCCAGTTGTGGTGGTATCTGCCATTGGGCGCTTGGGTGACCCTTACGCTACCGATACCCTGCTCTCCTTTGCCTGTAGCAGCAATACAGAGCTTACCCCCCGTGAAAGCGATCTCCTGATGTCATGTGGCGAAATCATTTCCGGTGTAATTATGGCGACGACCATCCAAAAGGCAGGTTTTCCTGCTGTATTTCTTACCGGGTCACAGGCGGGTATTATTACCGACTGCAACTACAATGAAGCAAGGATATTAAGGATTGACCCTGAACATATAATCAAACACGCGTCTGCTGGAAAGATCGTAGTTGTAGCAGGTTTTCAGGGGGTTACTAAGCAGGGGGAGATCACGACCCTTGGCCGAGGTGGAAGTGATACCACGGCGGCCGCCCTAGGTGTGGCACTTGATGCTGTCTGGGTTGATATTTATACTGATGTCGAAGGGATTATGACGGCGGACCCAAGGATTGTAGAAGATGCGCTCCCACTGGAAGCTGTTACCTATAATGAAATCTGCCAACTGGCTCATGAAGGGGCCAAGGTAATCCACCCCAGGGCAGTAGAGATTATTATGCAGAAAGGAATCCCCTTGAGAATTAAATCGACCTTCAGCGGCGGGCCAGGTACCCTTGTGACCGCCCAGGGTGAAATTCATCAGGGCTCGATTGATATTACCAGGGACCGAACAGTCACCGGCATTACTTATATTTCAGATATAACCCAGATAAAAATTTTTGCCGATAGCGTAACAGATAAAATTGATTTTCAAAGGAAAATATTCAAGAGCATGGAGCTGGCCGGGATTAGCGTAGACTTTATCAACGTACATCCTGAAATTATTTTATTTACTGTTAAAAACACAAACGCTTCGAAAACCGTACAGGTTCTAGATAATATTGGTATCTCCCCGCAAGTGCTGCCGGACTGTGCCAAAATTGCAACTGTGGGCGCAGCAATGACCGGCGTACCTGGTGTGATGTCAAAAATAGTTGAGGCGCTCGCCCGGGAACAAATCACGATCCTGCAGTCCGCTGATTCTTACACAACTATTTGGGTGTTGGTTAAAAAGGAAGACATGGAGAAGGGCATTCGGGCGCTTCACCGTGAGTTTCAGCATTAACAAGTAATAACAAGGAAGGTGAACAGATATGAATGTGGATTTTGGGCGGGTACTAACCGCCATGGTCACGCCTTTCCATAAGGACTTGAGCATCAATCTGAACCAGGCCAGGAAGTTAGCTCAGCACCTGGTTGCTTCCGGTTCGGACGGGCTGGTCATAGCTGGAACAACGGGGGAGTCACCAACGCTAACTAAGGACGAGAAGGTAGAGCTCTACCGGGCCGTGGTGGAAGAGGTGGGAGGAAAGGGAGTTGTTCTGGCTGGAACAGGCAGCAATTCAACTGCAGATAGCATTGTTTTAACCCGTGCAGCCGAAAAAGTAGGTGTTGACGGGGTAATGCTGGTAGTCCCTTATTATAATAAACCATCCCAGGAAGGTATATATCAGCACTTTAAGACTTTGGCCGAGAACACCGACCTTCCTGTCATGATCTATAACATACCGAGCAGAACAGCTATAAACCTACTGCCTGCAACGGTAGCCAGACTCGCTGAGATTAACAATATCGTTGCGATCAAGGAAGCCAGTGGCAGTATGGATCAGGTCAGTGAATTACGCAGGTTATTGCCGGACAATTTTGCCATTTACTGCGGCGATGACTCGTTAACCCTGCCAATGTTGGCATTAGGCGGGAAAGGCGTTATTAGTGTGGCTTCCCACCTGGTGGGTGACCGTTTGCAGGAACTGGTTAATGCGTTTACATCCGGAAATACCACCCTGGCGAACGAAATTCACCTTGAACTGTTCCCCCTCTTTAAAGGTTTATTTATAGCCACCAACCCGGTCCCTGTAAAAACCGCCTTAAGTTTAAAGGGTTGGGAGATAGGAGCAACCCGCCTGCCTTTAGTAGAAGCAACTTCGACAGAAAAAGCAGCTATCAAAGAACTGCTGGAAAATCATAACCTTTTTTAAGCGCCAACCATTGCTGATACTCAACTTTGCTAATCTAAGCGCATAGCAGGAGGAGCCGCTTACTAAAAATGCAGCTCCTTTTTATGTATTATATACTGGTTTTTGGGGAACATTATACTCTGGTCTACTGGGAGTGAGATTGGCTTGCTGCAGTACCCAGTGCCCAAGGTTTAACATTATGTTTTAATTTTGTTGTTAATGGTAATAAAATAAAGTATAATTACTTTTGAGTGTTTTTTAAGTGTGCGGATTTCCCGGGAGCGGTCTAATTATATATTTCCCCACCTTCTCCTGAATTATCTCACCTGTTGCAAGCATGAAAAAGATTCGTTTACGGAAAGGGTTAGGAGGTGCGGATTTGTCAAAAGAACCTAAATTGTCCCTGATACCCCTCGGTGGGTTAGGGGAGATCGGCAAAAACATGATGGCGGTGAGATTTGGGGAGAATATTGTAATTATTGACTGTGGTTTAATGTTTCCGGAAGAAAGTATGTTGGGAATTGACATCGTTATCCCGGATATTACCTACCTTCTGGAAAACAGGGATTCCGTCCTCGGAATTGTGCTTACCCACGGACACGAGGATCACATCGGCGCCCTGCCGTATGTGCTGCGCCAGTTAAATGTCCCGGTTTACGGGACTAAACTTACTCTGGGGCTGCTGCATGGTAAACTGAAAGAGCGAAATATGACCAGTGATACCACTTTGCATACGGTAAAACCGAGGGACATCGTCCAGATCGGCCCTTTTAAAATCGAGTTCATCAAAGTATCACACAGCATTCCAGATTGCGTGGCAATAGCCGTGCATACACCGATTGGCGTGGTGCTTCATACCGGCGATTTTAAAATTGATCAGACCCCGGTGGACGGTCAGGTAACTGATTTTCAGCGACTGGCTCAGTTAGGTGAAAAAGGGGTACTGGTTTTACTTTCCGACAGCACCAATGCGGAAAGGCCCGGTTATACCATGTCCGAACGTTTTGTGGGAAACACCTTTGATGAAACTTTTCGCCAGGCAGCCGAGGACAGGATTATCATCGCCACCTTTGCCACCAATGTGCACAGGCTCCAGCAGGCCATTCAGGCGGCATACAAGCACAACCGCAAGGTTGCTGTTGTGGGAAGGAGCATGGTCAACGTAGTCAGTATCGCCACCGAGCTGGGATATCTAGAAATCCCAGACGGCATCATGGTTGAACTTGAGGAGGCCAATCGGCTCCCTAAAAACAAGGTTGCCATCCTCACCACGGGTAGCCAGGGTGAACCAATGTCAGCTTTGACCAGGATGGCCCTTTCGGACCACCGTCAGGTTGAAATTTTACCTGGCGACACCGTTATTATTTCAGCCACACCAATACCAGGCAACGAAAAGCTGGTAGCGCGCATTATCGACCAGTTGTTCAAGCTCGGCGCCAAGGTAATTTACGAGTCGATGTCCGGTATTCATGTCTCCGGTCACCCGAGTCAGGAGGAACTTAAGCTCATGATTAACCTGACCCGGCCAAAGTTTTTTGTCCCTGTCCACGGCGAATATAGAATGATGATCAGACACGCCGAACTAGCCAAGGACGTAGGGGTTTTACCGGAGCACATTTTTGTGGGGGAAAATGGCCAAATACTGGAATTTAGCCGTCGCGCAGGCAGAGTAGCCGGCAGAGTACCCGCCGGAAAGGTGCTTGTAGACGGACTCGGTGTTGGAGATGTAGGAAATATCGTCCTGAAGGATCGTAGAATGCTGTCTCAGGACGGTATCCTGATCATAGTGGTCACGATAAACCGTGAAACAGGGGTGATCATGGCAGGTCCCGATATTGTCTCGAGGGGATTTGTGTATGTCCGGGAATCCGAAGAACTACTCGAAGAAGCCAGGATTAAAGTAAAAGCCTCATTGGAAAAATGTAATTGCAGGGGAATCTCCGAGTGGTCCTCTATGAAGTCTCAGGTCAGAGACGTTTTAGGAAAGTTTTTATTTGAAAAAACCAGGAGAAGGCCGATGATACTGCCAATCATCATGGAAGTTTAAGAAAATACTTATAGCGTCAAATTTCTAAATAAAGAGCGCCTGATTGCCGTTATCTATGGCTGTCAGGCGCTCTTTATCGGTCCGCTCACCGCAGTTGGCTGCAGGTGTATTTTTTATTTTATTTGATACATACTAGAAGTGTTATTGATTGGTTCAGGGACATCAAAGTACCAAGTCAGGAGTGAAAATATTGACAATAATTAATGTCGAACCTCAACCTGGAGTCTTTCCTTTTACACCGTCCCCGTATCCTGACCCGGAGGTTACACCCGCCCCTGAGCGGCGGGAGGACCCAGATAAAAAAGATGACCACGACCGTGACCCTCAGCACGGCAAAAGAGTTTCCGGCAAATCTAAAAGCTCCATGGAAGCGATGAAGGAAATAGGGACGGCGCCAATTCCCGAAATCAAATCCAACATTCACTGCCTGACCATTATTGGGCAAATTGAAGGGCACCTGGTCCTTCCACCACAAAACAAAACCACCAAGTACGAGCACATGATCCCACAATTGGTAGCACTGGAGCAGGCAAGCGAGGTAGAGGGGGTACTAATTATCCTTAATACCGTTGGCGGGGATGTTGAAGCCGGCCTGGCCATTGCTGAAATGATTGCCAGTATGTCCAAGCCAACTGTTTCAGTAGTACTGGGAGGCGGCCATTCAATTGGAGTTCCTATTGCGGTTGGGGCACAGTATTCCTATATAACTGATACTGCCAGCATGACGATTCACCCCATTCGCCTAAACGGCATGGTCATTGGCGTTCCACAGACCTATGAATACCTTGATAAGATGCAGGACAGGGTCGTCCGTTTTACCACAATGCATTCAAACATCACTGAAAAAAATTTTCGCGAGTTGATGTTCCGGACCGGAGACTTGGCTAGAGATATTGGTACTGTTCTTATTGGTAAGGAAGCTGTTGAATGGGGCCTGATTGACGCTGTAGGAGGAATTGGTGAAGCGGTCAATAAAATCAACATTATGATTGAGGAATGGAAGCACAAGAGAAAAGAGGCGTTTCTCCAGTGATTCTATATACCCCGATGCAGTTGGAATTAGTTTTAGAAGGATTCGATACCACCCAATATCCTGAATATAGGGACATTGAATACCAGGGCGTGGCGATGGTGGTGGAATCAGCAGGTTTTGGAAAACAGAAAATTGTTAAACTATTAAGTACGAATCCTTCTGACTACCTGAAACCTGAATTGGCGCCAGGTAGTTTAATAGATTGTTAAACATCATTCCTGGGCTTCCAGGATTTTTTTTTGGAAAGATTTTCGCGCTCTGGTCAACCTCGTGATATAATAAAAAGCATTGTTTAAAGTAACAGAAAGGTGGATTATTCGTTTTTGACTCTGTTGGAAGCGTTAATACTGGGCATAATACAGGGCTTGGGTGAGTTTCTTCCTATTTCCAGTTCGGCGCATCTGGTTTTGGTACCATGGGCTTTTGGGTGGAACTATGCGGGACTGACTTTTGACGTAGCACTTCATATAGGAACTCTAATCTCAGTGGTAGCCTTTTTTTGGAAAGACTGGCTTAAACTCCTTGGCTCGGCCCTTGCCAGAAAAGGAAACAAAGAAGCCGCCCTATTTTGGTATCTGGTGCTTGGAACGATACCCGGCGCAGTTTTTGGCTATCTTTTTGAAGAGCAAGCAGAGACTGTATTTCGCACCCCCTTATTAATTGGCGTGATGTTGGTTGTAATGGGGATTATTCTTTACTGGGTCGATCGCAGGGCCGCTAGCGTAAAGAAAATTGAATCTGTTTCTCTCCTTGATACTTTGCTGATAGGGCTCTCTCAGGCCTTAGCGATTATACCCGGCGTGTCCCGTTCCGGTATTACCATGACTGCCGGCCGTGCCCTGGGGTTTACCCGTGAATCAGCAGCAAGATTCTCTTTTCTACTCTCGACACCAATTATTGTTGGAGCCGGACTTTATAAGATTAAAGACCTGGCACCCGGCGACCTGAACGCGGCATTTTTAACCGGCGTGGTATCCTCAGCGGTGGTTGGCTTTATATCCATAGGATTTCTGCTCAGGTACCTGTCGGAACGCAGTTTTGCGGTATTTGCCTGGTACCGCTTTGTTGTTGGCTTTGCCGTCATTATTCTGGCACTAACCAGGTGATCTTGCACAATCAGTAACCTTAACTAGCCAGTTATTATATGCCTAAATCCATTTTTTCAACGCTGCCCTCCTGTGGCCCCGGAGGGCAATATTATTTAGTGTTCAAGGATTTTTGGCCATAACTGTGGTATATTATCTCTTAGGGAGGGAAAATCATGGGAGTTTTGGGCCAACTAAAGGAAGAACTGAAATACGAAATTCTTGGGATAGCCCTGATTGCTATGGGTGTGCTAGGTCTTCTTAGCATACTGGTACCTGCCTCCGGTCTGGTCAGCGTATTTATTGACAGGCTCCTCAAAAGCATTGCTGGAGAAGGGCGGTACCTGTTTCCCCTGCTTCTGATTATGGTCGGAGGCAAGTTGGTACTAAAGCGCAGACGAACCACTACGGTGTCCGAAAGAATGTATGGAGCACTGCTTTTATTTATATTGACCTTGACCTTTTGTCACTTAATTATACCTGTTGATGATTCCTTCAAGGCGGGTTTGGCCGGTGACGGGGGAGGCCTTTTGGGGGCTATATTTAGCTATGTTTTAAGAAAATCATTCGGCATTATCGGTACATACATAATTATTATCGCTGCCGGTATAATCGCGCTCCTTCTACTAACCAACCTTTCCCTGGCAACCATGATCAAAAAATTTGTCACCGGCTTGTTAGCCGGTGCTAAAGGCAGCCTGCATGGATTAGATAACTTTTTCTTCACCAAGGTAGAAGAGGACAAGGGGACTCCTGCCACTTCTCCTGTTATTATAGATAATACCGAGGAAACATTTCTAACCGGGGTTTCTTCAACCGTGCGGAAAGGACAGGCTGGCAATGAGCGGACCTTTCCAACAATTTCAGATTTTGACAGCAAAAAAGAGGTTGTCAGCCCGGACCGGCAGGCGGTGGAGCCTGGTGACGAAGCAAAAGAAGATAAGGAATTGGATGACCTATATAACAAGGACTTCTCCGGGGTGCTAGGCGCCTATCATCTGCCTCCCCTGACCATACTATCCCGCCCCTTAAAGGCCAAAAATATTCGTTTAAGTAAAGATATCAATGAGAACATTCGCATTCTTGAGGAAACTCTGGAGAGTTTCGGCGTGAAGGCAAAGGTAATCCAGGTTTCCCGGGGACCCGCCATTACCCGCTATGAAATTCAACCTCCAGCAGGGGTTAAGGTCAGCAGGATTGTAAGTCTGGCCGATGATATTGCCCTATCCATGGCAGCGCCGGATGTGCGGATTGAAGCGCCTATTCCCGGTAAAGCAGCGGTGGGCATCGAGGTCCCGAATAAGGAGATATCGATGGTTCACATTAGAGACCTGCTGGAAACCCAGGAGTTCGGGCAGGCCAAATCAAAGCTTACCGTAGTCTTCGGCAAGGATATCGCAGGCAATCCCATTGTGGGTGATTTGGCCAAAATGCCCCACTTGCTAATTGCTGGCGCAACCGGTTCAGGTAAGAGCGTCTGCCTTAATACCCTGATCGCAAGTATACTATTCAAGGCCACGCCTGAAGAAGTAAAGTTTTTAATGATCGACCCCAAGATGGTCGAACTGGCTACCTATAATGGCATTCCTCACCTGACTGCCCCAGTGGTTACAGATCCCAGGAAAGCTGCAACGTCCCTGCGTTGGGCGGCCCGGGAGATGGAGCGCCGCTACGCGCTTTTTGCGGCTGCTGGCGTTCGCGATATCACCCGCTATAATAATATAACTAAAACAAAAGACTCGGGCGACGTTCAGCCGCTTCCCTTTATGGTGATCATTATTGACGAGCTGGCCGACCTGATGATTGTGGCTCCGGCTGACGTTGAGGACGCAATATGCAGGTTGGCCCAAATGGCCAGGGCTGCCGGCATTCACCTGGTGGTGGCAACCCAGCGCCCTTCTGTAGACGTCATCACCGGCCTGATCAAAGCCAACATCCCGTCCAGAGTCTCCTTTGCGGTATCATCCCAGATTGACTCTCGTACCATCCTTGATATGGGTGGAGCAGAAAAACTTCTCGGTAAGGGCGATATGCTCTTCTTTCCAGTTGGAGCTTCAAAACCGGTCCGGGTTCAGGGTGCCTTTCTCTCCGACCGTGAGGTGGACGACCTGGTTCACTACCTTAAAAAACAAGCCGAACCCGTATATGATGATAAGATACTAGTTGAGACCGCTCCAGAAGAGCCCGCCCCTGAGGTGGAGGATGAGCTTCTGGCTCAGGCAGTATTAATTCTTATCGAGAGCGGGCATGCCTCTATTTCCATGCTGCAAAGACGACTGCACATCGGCTATGCTCGAGCCGCCCGTCTGATTGACATTATGGAGAAGAGGGGTATCGTGGGGGGTTATGAGGGAAGCAAACCCCGGGCAATACTAATGACGCTGGAGCAGTACCAGCAAGTTTTCAAGAAGAGGTGACATAATCCTGTTATGGTCTGAACCTAGCTGGGCTGGTGTTATATATTTAATAAAAAAGGAGACCATAGGATTGATTGTTATAGCCGGACCGGCAGGTGCGCTCAATGGTTGAGGAAATTACTATCGAGGAAGCCCTAAACTTAAAAAACTTTATATTAATAGATGTCCGTTCGGAAGATGAGTTTGCAGAAGCGACCATTCCGGGTGCAGTCAACATACCTGTCTTTGAAAATGAAGAGAGAGCCGCTATTGGAACCTTGTACCACCAGGCAGGGCCTGACCCCGCGCGGAGGCTGGGCCTGAAGCTGATTGCTCCGAAGCTACCGCAAAAAATTACAACTGTAGACCAACTGGCAGGGGATAGAAATCTGGCTGTATTTTGCTGGCGGGGGGGACAGCGCAGCCAGTTCATGGCCGGCATGTTAGATACCATGGGGTATCACGTATACCGTGTGATTGGCGGCTATAAGTCTTACCGCCAATATGTTAACGCTTACCTGGACCGGGAGGAACTTGCGCAGAGAGCAGTTGTGCTGCACGGTCTTACCGGAGTTGGAAAAACTGAAGTACTTGTAGGGCTTGAGGCAAAAGGCCTGCCGGCGCTTGATCTTGAAGGACTTGCCGTACACCGTGGTTCGGTATATGGCAAGATTGGACTGACCCCCTCGCCCTCACAAAAGGCATTTGAAAGTTATATTGTTAAATTTTTAACCAACATTGGAGAAAATAGTATTTTTATCGTTGAGTGCGAAAGCAGGCGCATAGGCAACCTTCTGGTACCATCCCCGCTGATGACTTCTATTAGAACGGGTATTCGCGTTCTTCTGTACGCACCCATTGACCAGAGGGTAAAAAGGATCCAAGCTGTCTATACTAGTGGCCCGGGCAGTAATATCAAGGAACTGCAAATGGCAACCGCCTCCCTTGAAAAGAAAATTGGCCGTGCCAGGGTGGAAAGCTTAAACAGCATGCTGGCCGAAGGTAACTTCAACCCGGTTTTTATGTACCTATTGCAGCGTTATTACGATCCCTTATATAAGTACCCGGAAGAACCATCCCCGAACTATGACCTTTGCGTGGATACCACTGACATTAAGAAGGCTATAGATAATATTGTGGAATTTGTCAAAGGGCTGTCAAGGTAATTTCACATGTAAGTATTATATTCCCTGAACTGGGTTTAATATCGGATATTTGCTCCGTAGGCTGGACTCTTTGGTCTGAAACATTAAGTCACGGCTCTTTTTATCATCAAAATAACCTGAGGCCCAGGTTTGATTACAATTGCGGGCTGAATGTTACTTATAATAGTTTAGCCGGCTTGGGAGGAGAGCATATGGAAATAGGCAACAGCTTAAAGGAAGCCAGGGAAGCTCGCAAGTTGTCCCTAGAGGAAGTTGAAGAAGGAACTAAGATACGACGCAAATACCTGCAGGCTTTGGAAAACGAGCAGTATGATGTTCTGCCCGGTAAGGTTTATGCTAAGGCCTTTTTGAAAAATTATGCACGGTTTTTAAACCTCAATGTTGAAGAGGTGATGGAAACCTTTGACTACACCCAGGTCAAGGAGACCCCGCCTGCGCAGGATAGTATAAATAACAGTCGGGACCAACCCAAATTAAACCGCAACCAAAAACCCCGCTATTGGCTTTACCTGGCGACGATGGTGCTTGTGTTGGGACTTGCCACAACTGTCTATTACTCTGCCCGGGGTCTTGGGTTAAACCATCCCGCCAAGGAGGAGTTTCGGACCGGAGAGCAAGGCCAAAATCCCTCGGGGGACCAGGCCAGGTTACCCGAAGATCAGCAACCTACGGTTCAGATGCCTAACAATGAGGCAGGGGTTAAGATATCTCTCAACGTAACCAAGAACACATGCTGGATACGGGTAATAGTGGACGACACTCCCGCCTTTCAGGGTGAGGTAATGGCCGGACAGACCCAGGATTATGCAGGCGCGGAAAAAATATCTTTTACTCTGGGCAATGCTGGCGTGGTTCAGGTACAGCTAAATGGGCAGGACCTGGGTTTTCTAGGTGAGGAAGGCGCTGTAATCAACCGGGAATTCACATCTTCCCCAACGGGCTAAAGGAAAACTGCCGAGTCTCGGCAGTTTTCCTTTAGCGACTAGTGACACCTTATGTAGAAATATCACCCATGTTACTGCGGCGCCGGCAAGGTAATGAAAAATTAGCGATGTGGGTGGTTACTCTGTTATAAAGACTGCTCCCACCACGCCTGGTCCAACGTGTGTCCCTACAACCGGTCCAACTTTAGCAATAATCGGCTTATCGCAGTTCACCATTGGCGTTAATATTTTCTGGATCCGTTCCACACCTTCCGGGGCATTGCCATGTAAAACACAGCATTTTATCCTTTCACCCCCGGATTTATCCGCAATAATTTGCGCCAACCTTTCAATCGCTCTGGCTCTGCCCCGGACCTTTTCATATGGTTCAACTATGCCCTCGTTTAAATATAGAATCGGTTTTATGCTGAGGATGGTACCCAACAAAGCCTGCGCTTTCCCGATTCTGCCACCCTCTTTGAGGTGTTTTAGACTGTCGACGATAAAAAATAACCTGATTTTAGGGAGCGTCTTATGAATGATATCCAGGATATCAGCCTTACTTTTGCCCAGCGAGGCAGCTCGGGCCGCCTCCAGGACCACCAGGCCGACCCCCATACTGCACGACTTGGAATCAATGACTTCGATATCGCTCCCCGGAAACATTGCCCTGGCCACTCTTGCTGACTGCACAGTACCGCTCATGACTGAGCTGATATGAATAGAAATGATGCTATATTGAGGCAGTAGCCGCTTGTAACAATCGGCGAACTCCGCAGGGGAGGGCTGCGATGTAGTTGCTGTTTGCCCCTTAACCACTAAGCGCTGGTAAAATTCTTCTGTTTGCATGTCTACGCCATCCAGGAACGTATCTTTGCCATTAAATATTACCTTGAGCGGCACTACCGTAATACCATATTGGGAGACCAGGTCATTAGGGAGATCGGCGGTACTGTCGGTTACTATAACTATAGGTTTCATCTTTTGCAACACCTACTCATTCTACTGATATTATGAAGTCGTAAACTGGCTGACCGCCGTTTTGCAGTTCAAATTCATGCCCGCTAAATTTCTGCCTCATTTTATCCGCCAGCATCTCTGCCTGTTCTAAAGATACTCCCTCGCCAAAGTAAAGGGTCACCAACCGTCCTTCACCATAAAGCATGTCCGTCAGTATGTCGTCCATGACTACAAACAGGTCTTTACCGGAACTTTTTAGGTCCCCTTCAGACAGGCCAATAATGCTGTCCTTGGCAATTTCCATCCCTGAGTAGTTGGTGTCACGTACCGCCCTGGTAATCTCTCCCGTCTTAACGGATGACAGGGACAGGTTCATTTTTTTGGCTGCAGCAGATATGTCGTCCTCCGGGTAAAGGGTCAGGAGAGCGCTCAATCCCTGGGGTATGCTTTTTGAGGGAACTACAATAGTTTCCTTAAGTGATAAGCTGCCGGCAAGCTCCGCCGTCATAATCACATTTTTGTTATTTGGCAGGATGATGATCCGGTCAGAGGTCAACTCCTCAATACCTCTCAAAATTTCACCGGCACTGGGATTTAAAGTCTGCCCCCCGGCAATAACCATATCCGCCCCGAGGTTTTTCATGATCTCGATGATACCCATACCAAAGCCCACAGAAATAATACTAAAACTATTATCCGGGCCTGCCTGAATATCGTCTAAACGCATGGCCTTGGTTTGTTCACGCATATTTGTTACCTTTAAATCGGTCAAGGCCCCGTATTTCAGGCAGTATTCAAGAACAAGTCCAGGGTGGTTAGAGTGAATATGGACTTTGGTCAGATCCCCGGAACCAACCACCATTAGGCTATCTCCCCAAGTTGAAAGTTCTTGTTTTATTTCTTCAAGCGGCAGACTATTCCCTGTGATCAAAAACTCGGTACAGTAACAAAAACCTATGGCTTCTACTGCCATTGTGTTTTTCTTTTTTCTACCTGTCCCAGCCTCCCGGTTGGCAACAGGTTGCAGTGTATTTTTGACAGTCGGTGACGCATTTTTAAGGGCGCTCAAACATCCTTCCAAAATAACAACAAAACCTTTCCCGCCTGCGTCAACAACGCCAGCCTCTTTAAGAGCCGGAAGTTGGTTAGGTGTCTCCTGCAGGGCCGCAAAGGCCTTTTTAAAAACCGCGACCATCATGCGAAGCAGATTGCTACTGCGTTGAGCCGCGGCTTCTTCAGCAGTTTTTCTAACAACAGTTAAAATAGTACCTTCCACCGGACTCATTACTGCCTGGTAGGCCATACGGGTGCCATCTTCAAAAGCCTCGATGATATCTATAGCAGTTGCTCTTTCCTTTACCCTCAGCGATCTGGCGAACCCTTGCAAAACCTGAGAAAGAATTACACCAGAATTACCTCTTGCGCCCATAAGGCCACCCCTGGCAGCAGCTTCAGCTACCAGTCCGATATGGTTGGAATTTGTGGCAACAGCCTCTTCCACAGCCGAAGCCAGGGTATGGTACATATTGGTCCCAGTATCACCATCAGGGACAGGAAAAACATTGAGAGCATCAATATCTCCCTTTGACTGCCCCAACAGGTCGACTGCTCCCCGAAACATCAATTTTAAATCGTCACCATCGAATGAATATATTCCCACAGGTTTTTCCCCTCGTAAATCTTTTTATATCTATTTCGACGTTTTCATTGCTTTTCCTTTGAAGGCAGCAATAAGGTAGGAAAAATGAGATTTTTGAAAAGATATAGAGAACAGACTTATGTCTAATAGAAAAAAATAGGGACAAGATAAAGCTCATCAAGGCTGTTTTCAAGCTCCTGGTCGCTTCCAATTGTTTCTTGTTCTTGCATCTGGTCTTCCATTCTTCAAACCTCCCGATCTTGATCTATCAGTTATCATAGCAGATTGGACTTGCTGTAATAAAGATATTCATTTACGGTAACCTTTGACATTTCTTTGTTTAGGTTGTAACATTTAAAAAATAGCAGGTAGGCAGGTGTTCAACAATGGCAAAGGAAAATACCTTCGATATCGTTTCACAGGTTGATCTCCAGGAGGTCAACAACGCTGTCAATCAGGCCCTCAGGGAACTTCAAACCAGGTTCGACTTTAAAGGCAGCAAAAGTGAAATAACCTACGACGGCGAACAGATAACCCTCGTCGGCGATGATGAGTTTAAGCTAAAGAATGTGGTTGACATTTTGGAAGCTAAGATGGTAAAAAGAGGCATCAATTTAAAAGCAATGAGATACGGTAAGATTGAACCCTCAGCCAGGGATACCGTCCGTCAGAGGGTTAACCTTGTCCAGGGGGTGGACAAAGAACTCGCCAAAGTAATAACCAAGCTTGTTAAGGAAAGCAAGCTTAAGGTACAGGCTACGATTCAAAACGATCAGGTTAGAATTAGTGGCAAAAACCGTGACGACCTCCAGGAAATTATGAAGATTATCAAAGACCATGAATTTGACATCCCTTTGCAGTTTATTAATTACAGGACAAACTAGAATGTTTAAGTACTTCCCCAACGGCTTTCACCGGCCATACATTTTGATGTGGCACCAAACCAGGTTATACTATTAAAAACTGCTAATGAAAGGACATCCTGATGACAATTAAAGTCGGGCTGGTCAGTTTGGGTTGCCCTAAAAACCTGGTTGATTCTGAAATTATGCTAGGACTCCTGAAGGAGTCCGGCTTTATTATTACCAGCCGCGAACAGGAAGCAGACGCCATCATTATTAATACGTGTTCGTTTATTAATGATGCCAAAGAAGAGTCTATCAAAACAATTCTTGAACTGGCACAGCTAAAAAAGGAAGGAAATTGCCGCGCACTCCTGGTGGCGGGGTGCCTGGCCCAGCGCTACCATCGCGAACTAATGAAGGAAATGCCGGAAATTGACGGCTTTATCGGAACAGGCGCAGTACATGAAGTTCCTGAACTGGTACGACGGGCTCTAGCTGGAGAAAAAGCTTCCCTGGTTGGCAAGCCGGGTTACCTGCACACTGCGGCGCAGCCCAGAATCCAGGCAACGCCATCCTACACAGCCTATTCAAAAATTGCGGAGGGCTGCGACAACAGGTGTTCCTACTGTACAATTCCTCTGGTAAGAGGACCCTTCAGGAGCCGGGATATGGAGGATATTGTAAACGAAGCGACCGGGATGCTCAAGCAGGGGGTCAAAGAGCTGGTCTTGGTTGCCCAGGATACCACCCGTTACGGCCTGGACCTATATGGCCATCCCTCTCTAGACAGCCTGCTTGAACGTCTGGCCGGGTTGGAGGGACTGGTCTGGATAAGACTGCTCTACACTTACCCATCTCTCATTAGCGAGCAACTTATCCGGCTTATAGCTAGTGGAAAAAATATCTGCAGGTACCTGGACATACCTCTGCAGCACGCCTCAGACTCAGTTTTGAAGCGGATGAAACGACAGGGGAGCAATGCAGAAATACTGCAGCTAATTGAAAAGCTGCGAGCCGAAGTCCCTGGTATTATCCTGCGTAGCTCTTTTATAGTAGGGTTTCCGGGTGAAACTGAAGATAATTTTGAGGAACTCCTTTGTTTTATGAGAAAAGTGCAGTTTGACCGGGTTGGTGTGTTCACCTATTCCAGGGAAGAGGGGACTCCGGCAGCATCAATGTCCGGCCAGGTACCCGAAGAAACTAAACTGGCAAGACGGGACAAAGCGATGTCTCTCCAACAAAAGATATCCTATGAAAAAAACTGCGGGAAAATTGGTACCGAGTTGTTAGTACTGGTAGAAAAGAAGAGTGCAGGGGGGACTTATACCGGCAGAAGCGAAGGGGATGCTCCCGGTATTGACGGTAAGGTGCATTTTACATCTGAGCTTCATTTAGAACCAGGTGATTTCGCAAATGTTCTAATTACTGCAGCGCAACCGTACGATCTAAACGGGAAACTTGTTTATGAATAACCTCACAGGCAAAAAGACCGGCTTTTTTTATCCAGTCATTTACTAGGGAAATAATATAGCCCGTTATGCTATAATGATTAGACGATAACGCCTTTTTTAGAAAGGAAGTTCGCTATGAATTGGCAGGGCTTAAAAATCCCTATTATTATTGTTTCTTTACTGGCCGGTATGGCTTTATTTTTTGCAGGCCAGTGGTTGTACCAGAAATACAGTTTTAATGAACCGCTCAATGATGCTTTGAAGAGCAACCCGTCAATTGAATCGTTTAGTGTAAGCGATAAAGGACGTGTACTTCAGGTAGATGTATCTCTGAAATATGACGCGGACATGATGATGTCTTACAAGGAGCTCATTAAAGAACTCACCAATGCCATGGGCAAAAAGAACTTCCAACTGATCTTGGGTGACAGTCGCGATATCGATGATGTTTTAGGACAGGTTTGGTACAAAGCCCAGTATGCCGTTTACGAAGCATCCTTCCAGGGAAATTTCCAGGACATGGCTACTGTAGTTAACAGGGAGGCCAGCACCTCCGGAGTAGTTGCGATCATTAACGTTGACCAGGAAAATATTTATTTGAGATTGAAACACGAGGGACATACCCTTGATCAAGTAATTACTCTTAATGTGAATCAGAATAATGGTATTGGCCAGGCGCCTGCCACCGGAGGTGGGAATAATGATCAAGGAAATTAGCATCGGACTGGGGCTTGCTGCAGTAATTTCCCTACTAGTGATGGGATACAATATTACACCGATTTTGTTCCTTGCCGCAGCCGGAGTCGGACTATTTTTCCTGGCCAAAACAAGGGGACTTGTCAACACCAAGAGTTTTAAAAGCACAGATGGCGCTGGACGTTATCAAATCTCCTTTACAGACATCGGCGGACAGGACTCGGCGATCCAGGAACTGATGGAAGCGCTGGATTTCATCAAAAACCATCAATACATGAAGCGTCTGGGCATCCGCCCTTTAAAGGGAATACTGCTCACAGGCCCCCCGGGTACCGGAAAAACATTGATGGCCAAGGCGGCTGCAGGTTACACTGATGCAGTTTTTGTTGCGGCATCCGGAAGTGAGTTTATCGAAATGTATGCCGGCGTCGGCGCCCAGCGGGTCAGAAAACTGTTCCAGACTGCCCGGGAAAATGCCCAAAAACAGCAAAAAGACAACGCTATCATCTTTATTGATGAGATCGAAATTCTGGGCGGGAAAAGGGGGCAGACCACCAGTCACCTGGAATACGATCAGACGTTAAACCAGTTGCTGGTGGAAATGGATGGCTTGCGGGTGGATGACAGTGTGAGAGTGTTGCTGGTGGCTGCAACAAACCGGGCCGATATGCTCGACCCTGCCCTCCTAAGACCAGGACGTTTCGACCGCAGGGTCAAGGTGGATTTACCGGATAAGGATGGCAGGCAGGTAATCCTAAACCTTCACACCAGGAATAAACCTCTGGGCGGGGATGTCAAATTGGATGTAATCGCCAGAGAAACTTTCGGCTTTTCCGGCGCCCACCTTGAAAGCCTCTCGAATGAAGCAGCTATCCTGGCTATGCGGGACGGCTCCAAGGAAATCTGTCAGCACCACTTTAACGAGTCAATTGACAAGGTAATGATGGGCGGCAAACTTGACAAACGTCCCTCCGAATTAGAAATGAAAAGGGTAGCCATTCATGAAATCGGACATGCCTTAATCAGTGAAATGGTACGAAATGGTTCGGTTTCTACGCTAACCATTACTCCACGGGGGGATGCCCTGGGGTATATGCGCCAGACCCCGGAAGACGACACCTACCTCTATACCAAAGACCAGTTGGAGAACCAAATCGCGGTGATGATGGCCGGAGCGGTGGCTGAGGAAACTGTTCTGGGCAACCGCAGTACCGGCTCATCCGGTGATTTTGATCAGGCTGTACGGACAGCTGAAACCATGCTACGTTCAGGTATGACAGAGCTAGGTGTGGTTTGCCTGGACAGTCTGCCCCAGGAAATGAAACATAAAACACTCACCAGCCTTGTGAAAGAGCAGGAAGAGCGTGTCAGCGAATATATAACAAATTCTAAGCATTTATTTGAAAAAATTCTGGAAGTCTTGTTGGAAAAAGAGAAAATCAACGGAGAGCTGTTTCGCTCGTTGCTCCAGTAAGATCCACAGTCGTTATCCTTACCGCGCTAAAGGTTGCTCAAACCGCGCGGTAAGTTTTATTTTTATAACGGCATATTCTTATGATTTTAGTTCCAAAATGTGTTATAATATTAAATTGGGATGTGATAAGGGAATGAAAGACGAATTGTGTAAGGATGAGGTTGCAAGATTCAGAGTGTTCAAATTAGCCGGGATTTCCGAAGCTGCTACCCGGGAGCTGGTTAGAGATTTGGCAGTTGAGGATAACGCCAGTATCGGCTACCTGACCGGTCCTGGCGAAATACAAGTCAGAATTACGATACAAGATAACAGCGCTAACCTTGACGATAAGCTGGAGGCTATTTCGGCCAAAGTGAAAGCCCGCTTGGAAGACTATATTTTTGTCTGTGACGGTGAAGTTATCGAGGATTTGGTGGGTAGGCTACTCAGACAAAGAGGGCTAACCATCGCCCTCGCGGAATCATGTACAGGTGGCCTTATTGCCGCCAGGCTGACAAATACACCAGGGAGCTCTGAGTATGTAAAAGGTGGCGTCGTATCCTACACCAATGAAATAAAGGAAAAACTTCTGGGCGTACCTCCAGATATTCTGGAAAAGCATGGAGCAGTCAGCAGAGAGACCGCCTCAGCTATGGCTGAGGGCATCCGTGACAGAGCATCTTCCGATATCGGCCTGTCTGTTACCGGTATTGCCGGACCTGGCGGGGATACCCCGGACAAGCCACTCGGTTTGGTTTATATTGGCCTGTCCACCTCAAGCGGCGTCCTATGCAGCCGGTATGTTTTCCCCGGCAACCGCAATGGAGTAAGGCAAGGAACCGTTAATGCGGCACTGAACTTAGTCAGGCGCTTTCTGTCGTAGACTATCCGGGAACACTGACTACAGCTTGCCTTAAAAAATGTGTGTACCGGTATGGTTACAATTTAAGTCCAATTAAACATTATAAATTTTAGGAGTATGATTTTATGACCATTGATTTAAAGGATGTAGTAAGTTTTGGGAATATCGAAATCAATAGGCGTGTAGCCCAGGCCCTAACTGATATGGGCTTTGAAGAACCCACCCCGATCCAGCAGATGGCGATCCCATTGCTTTATGAAGGTAGGGACGTTGTTGGCCAGGCGCAAACCGGCACCGGTAAAACGGCTGCTTTTGGCATACCCATAATTGAGATGGTAAATAACCGTTATAGTGGTGTGCAGGCCCTTATTATTACACCAACCAGGGAATTAGCCATTCAGGTAGCCGAGGAAATATCAAAGATTGGTAAGTACCGGCGGGTGAGAACTCTGCCTATTTACGGAGGGCAGTCGATAGACCGCCAAATTAGGGGTTTAAAACAGGGGGTACAGGTTGTAATCGGCACCCCGGGCCGTCTTCTGGACCATTTAAACAGAAAAACACTACGTCTTGATAATGTTAAAATGGTTGTCTTGGATGAAGCGGATGAAATGTTGGATATGGGGTTTGTCGAGGACATTGAATCCATCCTGCAAGCGACGCCTGCACAGCGCCAGACGATGCTTTTCTCCGCGACCATGCCCGATGAAATAAAGCGTCTGTCAAAAAAATATCTGCAAAACCCGGAATTTATCACGGTCAGCAAGCAAAACCTGACCGTGCCGCAGATTGAGCAAATAGTTTACGAAACCCGCGAGCCCAAAAAGCTGGAAAGTCTCTGCCATATTTTAGACGCCAGCAACATTACTTTATCAATTATCTTTTGCAGGACAAAAAGGGGTGTGGATGAACTTGTAGCCGGGCTTCAGGCGCGTGGTTACCAGGCTGCTGCTTTACATGGCGATCTCAGCCAATACCAGCGCAACTACTCAATGAGACAATTCCGTACCGGACAGATCGATTACCTAGTCGCAACAGATGTGGCGGCCCGGGGGTTGGATATTGAAAACGTTTCCCACGTAATCAACTATGACGTCCCACAGGACCCCGAATTCTATGTACACCGTATTGGCCGGACCGGTCGTGCTGGTAAAAGCGGGATAGCCATTACCCTGGTCACTCCCAGGGATTACAAGCAGCTCAGGCTTATCGAAAATCTGACCAAAACACGCATTCACAGGGAAAAGCTACCTTCTCAGGCGGACATTCACGAGCGAAAAAAAGAAGGTATCATAGATAGGCTTAACCATCTCTTGAGTGAAGGTAAACTGGCTTACTACAGGAATATTGTGGATGCCCTGGTCGATGAATATGATCCCATAGACATTGCTGCCGCAGCCCTTAAAATGTCCCTTGAACTGGATGAGGGCGAGGGTATGGAGATAGAGTCTTTTGGCAACACCGGGGCGCGACCAGGTATGGTTAGATTATTTATAACTATCGGCAGAATAGATAATATTTCACGGACCGACCTCGTCCGGCTCCTGGCCGAAGAGTCAGGTATGCCCGAGAACAGTGTCGGTAATATCAATATTTATGAGAAATTTTCTTTTGTTGAAGTATCGGAAGAATGGGCTAACTACGTCATCAGCTGTCTTCATCACCAAACCATCAGAGGCAGGAGGATAAGCATCGAGCCAGCCCGCGGTAGAAGTTAAGCGGGTAATGTGGCCTTGGAGAGCCCCTTTTATTATTGGGAACTTAAATATTGTAGTTGACACCAGCCAATATTAACCAGTATAATTAAACGAAGCAAGCGAACGTATGTTTAGTTAAATTTAGAGGGGGAATATTATTGTCGGATAAACAGAAAGCCCTGGAACTGGCCCTGATGCAAATTGAGCGGCAGTTCGGTAAAGGCTCAATTATGAAGCTTGGCGAGGCATCAGCTAAATTAAACATTGAAGTAATACCGACCGGCGCTTTAGCGCTGGATATTGCCTTGGGTGTAGGCGGTGTGCCACGCGGTAGGGTAGTTGAGATATTCGGACCGGAGTCTTCCGGCAAAACAACGGTGGCCCTCCACATTATTGCCGAAGCACAGAAAACAGGTGGAGCCGCCGCTTTTGTGGATGCGGAGCATGCCCTAGACCCTCTTTATGCCAAGAACTTGGGCGTAGATATTGAAAACCTATTGGTCTCCCAGCCGGATACCGGTGAACAGGCACTGGAAATTGCTGAAGCCCTGGTGCGTAGTGGTGCCGTTGACGTAATTGTGATCGACAGTGTGGCGGCGCTGGTACCTCGCGCCGAGATTGAGGGCGAAATGGGGGACTCACATGTAGGTCTGCAGGCCCGCTTGATGTCCCAGGCTCTGCGTAAGCTCACCGGCGCTATCAGCAAGTCGAGGACCACAGTGGTTTTCATTAACCAGATTCGTGAAAAAGTGGGTGTTATATACGGGTCACCGGAAACAACCACTGGTGGAAGGGCTCTGAAATTTTATGCCTCGGTTAGGCTAGATGTGCGCAAACAGGAAAATATTAAGCAAGGTACGGATATTGTTGGGAGCCGGACTAAGGTCAAAGTTGTCAAGAATAAGGTGGCGCCACCATTCAAGCATGCTGAATTCGATATTATGTACGGAACTGGTATCTCCAGGGAGGGGAGCATCCTGGATATCGCCGCCGACATGAACATTATTAACAAAAGCGGTGCCTGGTATTCCTATGGAGATGACCGGTTGGGCCAGGGTAGGGAAAATGTCAAGGAGTACCTTAAGGAGCACCCCGAAGTAACCAACGAGGTTGAGCTTAAAGTCAGGCAGGCTTTGAACGTTGGAGGAGCCAAAGACGCAATGTCCGCCGCCAGTCCAGAACAAAGCGGTAAAGAGTAAGTGCATTCCGAAGTCGATAAAGCAATGTCCATTGCCTTCCGGGTTCTGGCCTATCGTCGGCGGACCACTCGCGAACTGACCGATAAACTTGAAGAACATGGCTTTTCTGTTGAAGTCACACGTAGCGTGATTGATACAATGTCACGATACGGCTACATTGACGACAAGGCTTATGCCCGTCTATGGATAGAACAAAGACTTTATAAAAGAGGTTTTCCTGGCCTCAAGCGTGAACTAATGCAAAAAGGTGTTGCTACCAGCATCATTGAAGAAACAATTGCGGAAGCAGGCCCGGAAGCAGAATTCAAAGCAGCGTTCGTATTGGCTTTAAAAAAGTTAACTCAGAGTGGCGGCGACTGCCCTTTCCCACAATTGGCCAGGTTTCTGCAAAACAGGGGATATTCTTATGAGTCAATCAACAGGGTTGGTCGAACCATCACTGATAACGCGGGCTAAGCCTTGACATTATTTTAAAAAATCGGTACAATATATGCTGGTAGAAAATAGAATTAGATACTACTTGTACGGGTTTTATTATAGATAAAATCCAATAGTTTCGGGGGTAGGACATGTATCCGGGAGTTTCTTACCGGCTGTTAAAATAGTGCCCGTTATTGGAGCTATTTACTTACCGTTATCTGGACAAGTATAAAAGTAGTGTCTTGTGTTTTCTGCCGAGTTTCTAGCTCGGTTTTTTTATGGTTGAGTTTATTTATATTAAAAAAGGAGGTGAATTTAATGGACTTAAGTACGGTTCTAATTATTATCGGAGCCGCTCTTGCGGCTTTTGTTGTGGGTTATTTACTCAGGAAATACCTGGCTGAAGCTAAAATTGCTTCAGCGGAGTCTGAAGCTAAAAAGATACTGGAAGAAGCCCAGAAAGAAGCCGAGGCCAAAAAAAGGGAAGCTATTTTGGAGGCCAAGGAAGACGTCTTAAAATTGCGTAATGATATTGAACGGGAACACAGAGAGCGCAGGAATGAACTTCAGCGATCAGAGAGACGCTTGGTTCAAAAAGAAGAAACCCTGGACCGTAAGGTCGATGCACTAGAAAAAAAGGAAGAAAATCTAACCCGGAAAGAGTCGGAAATAGAAGCAATCAAAGGGCAGCTTACAGCGCTCTATAACCGCCAGGTGAGTGAACTGGAACGTATCTCCGGCTTGACCTCCGAGGAAGCAAAACAGATTCTTCTTTCCGATATTGAAAAAGAAATCCAGCATGATGCGGCCATAATGATTAAAGGAATTGAAAGCAAGGCCAAAGAGGAAGGGGAAAAGCGTGCCCGGGAGATTATATCCCTGGCTATTCAGAGGTGTGCCGCAGATCACGTTGCTGAAGCAACTGTGGCAGTTATTCCACTGCCAGGCGACGAAATGAAAGGGCGCATTATCGGACGCGAGGGAAGAAATATCCGCGCTTTTGAAACCTTAACTGGGATTGACCTGATTATTGATGATACCCCGGAGGCTGTAATTCTATCCGGTTTTGATCCGATTCGCCGGGAAGTAGCCCGGATTGCATTGGAAAAACTGATTGTGGATGGTAGGATTCACCCAGCCCGCATTGAAGAGATGGTTGAAAAGGCTCAAAAGGAAGTTAACAACCAAATCAAGGAGGCCGGTGAACAGTCCACTTTTGAGACAAGTGTACACGGCATTCACCCTGAGCTTATTACCATTCTAGGTAGGCTGAAATTCCGTACCAGCTATGGTCAAAATGTTTTAAAACACTCCATTGAGGTAGCCCACCTATCCGGTCTGATGGCAGCCGAATTAGGTGTTGATGTACAACTAGCCAAAAGAGCAGGTCTGTTGCACGATATTGGTAAAGCTGTGGACCATGAAGTGGAGGGACCACATGTAACCATCGGTGTGGATTTGGCTAAAAAATATCGGGAAGGGCATGATGTTATCCACGCCATTGCTGCCCACCACGGCGATGAAGAGCCTCAGACCATTGTCGCGGTGCTGGTTCAGGCGGCCGACGCAATTTCTGCGGCCCGGCCAGGCGCACGCCGTGAAACTTTGGAATCATACATCAAGCGTTTAACTAAACTTGAGGAGATTGCCAACTCCTTTGAGGGTGTTGACAAATCCTTTGCAATTCAGGCGGGCCGTGAAGTACGCATTATGGTCAAGCCGGATAAGGTGGATGACCTGGGAGCAGTCCGTTTAGTTAGAGATATTACCAAAAAAATTGAGGGTGAGTTGGATTACCCAGGGCAGATTAAAGTTGTCATCATCAGGGAAACTAGGGTGGTAGAATACGCCAAGTAGCTTTAAGCCAAACTAAGAACCTGTAGTTCAGTGAGTTTTACTGAATTTTGTAAATAACGGCCTAAAAGGCCGGTTTTTTTTGTTGTCAGTAATTATAATTCTTAAAACTATAAAGCGACCTAGCTTACGTTAACTAGGTGTGTTTATTTATCCAACATTCCTAGATATTTTAAGTAATTGACAAGAAATAAAAGCAGGAGAACTCTATTTAAAACAGAATCTTTACTTATTCAGCAGGTCTTAAGGAAGGTGACAGATTTGGCATTCCGGTACAAAGGCAACAGGGGTAATGTGACAGATAGCGTTGGCCTGTTGATTTCAATTTTAGTCAGATATCCAGAAGTAGCTACCATTGATTTCGACCCTGAAAACCATTTGCTTAAATTTACCTTTATATACTCGCAGGCGCTTGGTAAAAATGAACTAGACAACCTGCATGATAAGCTTATGGACAGTATTGAAGTTTACAATTTATTGGAAGGCAAGGAACCTAAATTTGTATCTTTGAACCACCAGGTTTGCAGCAACTTGACGATGATCGAAATACAGAGGGATGTAGATACCCTTGTTCAGGAAGAAATCACTCTCATCGTGGATCTCTTTCACCAGTACCTCCATACCAACCTTGTGACAGAAGAAAACGAACAGTTTGTTGAAGAAGATTTAATTGCCCAGGAGGAATTAATCGAACACATGCTTGAGAATATCAAGTGCTCGACACAGGAAAAGTCTCTTTTTGCCTTCCGTGAGGAAGGCAGGGTACTTGTTTTTAATAAATGATTGGGGGTTTTAGGCTTTTGCGCCTGCTGATGATAGGAGATGTGGTCGGGCGTGTGGGACGCCGGGCTGTTAAAGTGAACCTGGAAGACCTGAAAAGGGAATTTAACCTTGATTTAGTTATAGCTAACGGGGAGAATGCCGCTGGCGGCGCTGGTATTACCAGGGAGACTGCTCAGGAGCTGTTTTCATCTGGGGTAGATGTTCTTACCATGGGTAACCATGTCTGGAATGTTAAAGATGCCATTGATTACATTGATCGTGAGAAAAGAATCGTTAGGCCGGCAAACTACCCGCCTGGTACCCCGGGTGCCGGATTTAATATTTTCGAAACCCGCCGGAAGGTTAAGGTTGGTGTGATAAACTTGGCCGGGCGGGTTTTCCTTCAAGCTATTGACTGCCCTTTCCGCAAAGCGGATGAAGCTTTAATCAGAATAAAGAAAAACACGAACATTGTGGTAGTTGATTTCCATGCTGAGGCCACCTCGGAGAAGGTAGCCATGGGGTGGCATCTGGCGGGCAGAGTATCTGCTGTCGTGGGCACACATACCCACATTCAGACCGCTGACGAACGCATTTTACCGGGCGGCACAGCCTACCTTACCGATTTGGGTATGACCGGTCCTCGAGATTCAGTAATTGGTGTGAAAAAGGAAATTGTTATTGAGAAATTCATTTCCCAAATGCCTCAACGCTTTGAAGTAGCAAACGGTCCTTATCAGTTTAACGCAGCCTTGCTGGAAATTGATGAAGATACTGGTGAGGCTTCTTCTATCGTACGGATCCAAAATTACGAATAACAAGTTATCAATATTTAAGCGACAAGTTTTATTTACGCCTTCTCAAAAGGAATTATATAGCCATTAGCGAATATAATTTCTTACAGAGAGCTCGGGATAATAAATCTATCACGGTCATGAAGGAGGTTGCTTGAGTGGATGTATTAAAGGTTTCAGCAAAATCCAACCCAAACTCTGTCGCTGGTGCCCTGGCAGGTGTACTCCGGGAACGGGGTTGCGCCGAAATGCAAGCCATTGGAGCAGGTGCACTTAATCAAGCAGTAAAAGCTGTAGCGATTGCAAGAGGCTTTGTGGCGCCAAGTGGTGTTGACCTAATCTGTATTCCGGCATTCACTGATATCATCATTGACGGGGAAGAAAGAACTGCAATTAAGCTGATCGTGGAACCTAGGTAAGCGTATGTATTCACCTGCCAGCTAACTAGAGCCTGTTTATTCAAAAGGATAAACAGGTTTTATTGTTATATTTGGGGGGAGATAACTCTTGGCCTATCTGCTTAATAACAGAGCAGCAGAACTGCACAGGCAGAGTGTGGTGGTAGACGCTCACTGCGACACCTTGACCGTGCTATTGGAGCAAAATAGGCGCCTTGGCCAATTAGCAGGCCACGGCCATCTTGACCTGCCTCGCTTAAAGATGGGAGGCGTGAAAGTGCAGTTCTTTGCCGCTTTTATATCTCCGGAATTCAAATATGCTCCCCTGAAGCGGGTACTGGAACTGATTGATAATTTTCTATTAGAGATAGCTGAAAACCCTAAAGATGTTCATCACGTTAAAAATCTGGACGATATATACCAAGCCTGCCATACCGGTAAAGTTGCCGCTCTGCTCACCGTAGAGGGTGGTGAATGTCTGGAAGGCAGTACCGGGGTCCTGCGTCAACTATACACACTGGGTGTACGTGGCCTTACACTAACCTGGAATAACCGCAATGAACTGGGAAACGGTGTTAAAGCAAGGGAAATCAATGGCTTAACTACTTTTGGCTTAACCGTGGTAGAAGAGCTAAACCGTCTGGGAGCTTTGATAGATGTTTCCCATCTGTCGGAAGAAGGTTACTGGGATGTTTTGCAATATTCCAGGCAGCCGGTTATAGCATCTCATTCCAATTGCAAAGCCCTCTGTAACCACCCCCGTAACCTGAGTGATGAACAAATCAGAGCACTTGCTGAAAATGGCGGAGTGATGGGAATAACCTTTGTTCCTGACTTTTTAGGTGGTGAAAAACCTTCTCTAAAAGAGGTCCTCAACCATATTGACCACGCCGTAGCTGTTGGAGGTGTTGACTGCGTGGGACTGGGTTCGGACTTTGACGGCACAGAAAAGCTGGCGTTGGGACTGGAGGATTGTTCTCTTTGGCCTACTATAACCGGCCATTTAATCGATAGAGGATACCGTGACGGAGAAGTTGAAAAAATAATTGGAGGAAATTTTTTAAGAGTAATTGGGCAGGTTTTAAAGTAAATAATGTCGAAGTTTCATAAGGAACGGTGATGTATTGTGGAGGTTGACCTACATGTCCATACAATTTATTCTGACGGCACAGACAACCCGGGTGAAATCGTAGCCAGGTCTAAAGCAATGGGACTGGGTGCTGTAGCCATTACAGATCATGACACTATAGAAGGAATTGAGCCGGCTATAGCTGCCGGCAGACGGCATAACTTTGAAATAATACCTGGTGTTGAACTTGGTTCGGAGTATCACGGTCAGGAAGTTCATATTTTAGGCTACCTGGTTAATGTACAAGACCGGGAGTTCCTGGCAAGGCTTTCGTCTTTACGCAGTGAGCGAGAGCTACGCATGGAAAATATGGTAAAAAAGCTGCATGATTTTGGCTTTATGATAGACATGGACCGGATCAAGGCTATTTCTGGCGAAGGCTCTATGGGACGACCACACTTAGCCTCTGCCATGGTGGAGACAGGTATGGTTAAGACGATAGCAGAGGCTTTTGACCTTTATATAGGACACGGACAACCGGCTTACGTACCCCGCTCCAAACTTACTCCGGGAGAGGCGGTCAGTATGATCCGTGCTTGCGGGGGGGTCGCAGTCCTGGCCCACCCTGGTCTGCACAGCTTGCAGGTGCCGCTGAAAGAGCTTATTATAGCAGGAATTGTCGGTCTGGAAGCCCGTCATCCGGGTCACAACAGGGAGTTGACCAGTTATTATGAGCGACTGGCCAAAGAAAAGGGGTTAATTGCCACGGGAGGCTCGGACTACCATGGTTCCGGGCGCCTTGCTGGGAGTAGGCTGGGTTTAGTTACCGTTTCTTACAAAGTAATTGAGGATTTAAAAGAAAAAAAGCTTTTAGATGCTCTTTGATTCGGGAGGTAATAGTTATGAACAAGGCCAGGAGAATGGACAGCCTTTCTTCAGGCGTTTTTAATGAGATGGAAGCCCGCAAAAAAGCTGTTGAAGCCAGGGGCATGGAGGTTATCAACCTTGGAGTGGGAAGTCCCGATCTACCTCCTGCTCCCCATATCATAGAAGCACTCCGCAAAGCTGTCAGTGACCCAAAGAATTATTCTTATTCCCTGGGAGGAACGGCACGATTACATGAGGCGTTAGTCCGCTGGTATAAGAACCGCTTTAATGTTGAACTCGACCCTGTTCATGAGGTTCTGTCTCTGATGGGTTCCCAGGACGGGCTAGCCCATCTGGCCATGGCTTATGTAGATCCGGGAGATGTGGCCCTAGTTCCAGATCCGGGATACCCGATTTACAGCTTCAGCATTCAAATGGCACAGGGAGAGATATATCCCCTGCCCTTGCTGGAAAAAAACCGGTTCTTACCCGATCTCTCACAAATCCCAGAGGAAATAGCTGCCAAGTCCAAGCTAATGTGGCTCAATTACCCCAATAACCCGGTAGCTGTTTCAGCAGATTGGGATTTTTTTGCACGAGTGGTAGAATTCGCACGCAAGTACGACATCCTCGTCTGCCATGACGTCGCTTATGCCGAATTGGCTTACGACGGTTTTAAACCGATGAGCTTTTTGGAAGTCCCTGGCGCAAAAGAAGTGGGAATTGAGTTCTACTCACTTTCTAAAACCTACAATATGGCAGGTTGCCGGGTTGGCTTTGCAGCTGGCAACCAAGAGGCAATATCCAACCTAGCCCTACTCAAATCTAATATTGATTATGGGGTATTTTTTGCTATCCAGGAAGCGGCTGTAGCAGCCCTGACCGGTCCACAAAAATGCGTTAAAGAAAATGCACGTGCCTACCAGTTGCGTCGGGATGTACTTGTTGACGGCCTGGTTAAGTTGGGTTGGCGTATGCCTAAGCCCAATGCTTCCATGTTTTTATGGGCACCAATTCCTCGCGGCTATACTTCCTCTAGCGTTTTTGCCGCCGATCTGCTGGAAAAAGCCGGCGTAATCGTTATCCCCGGCACTGCTTTCGGAGACATGGGAGAAGGATACGTCAGGATTGCCCTAGTAAAAGATGAAGTCCTGCTGGCCGAAGTAGTGCAGCGGATTGGTAAAAGTTTTAATTTTATCTAATTCTAAGACTCCCATTTCTATAAGTGGGAGTTCCGTTTGAGGTAGAGTCCCCCACTGTAGTCTCGATCTCCAGCTTTAGCTGGACGAGTTCACTTAGTAATCACTTAATTGAGAAACCTACTCCAAATGTCTATTCGCCTTCAGGCCGGCATATACTAGGATCGAGACACCTGTTGAGGAGATGCCGCCGTGAAAGAAAGGAAGGATGTTGAGTTTCTCAGGGATAGGGTCCTTGAGCTTGAGGAAAAAGTTGAACAGCTCAGATTAAGCCGAAGAGTGCTCATGAACCTGATTGAAAAAATCGAAAAGGATAAAACGGGATTTTTGACCCGCCTGGAAAGGGAAAATCGTAAACTACAACAAAATAATTATCGCTATGCCCAACGATTATTACGCAAGAATAGGCAGATAGTGGAGTTGGAGTTAAAACTTCAAGATGATACCTCTCAAAATTTTCACAATTAAATAATCTATCCACAGAATTATACACAGGATGGCAATAATTGTTAGTATTGGCATAATACGACTTAATAAAGGTTGGCTCGACAAGCAATAGACCCCAGGGGGTCTTTTTTTTGGTCGAATATGGTATAATGCAATATATTACAATATTTGAATGGCGGCGGTTTTGGTGCGAATAGCAGTAGTTGACGGGCAAGGTGGAGGTATAGGCAAACATCTGACTGAAAGACTGCGCCGGGAATTACCTGAAAATATTGAATTTCTGGCCCTTGGAACTAATGCTCTGGCCACTTCCGTTATGCTACGGGCAGGCGCCAACGAAGGAGCAACGGGTGAAAGTGCCGTACTTTACAATTCTCCACGGGTTGACATAATTGTCGGGCCAGTCAGCATTCTCTTTCCAAATTCCATGCTGGGTGAGTTGACTCCCAAAATGGCGGAAGCTATTGCTTCCAGTTCCGCCCGCAAGGTGCTTCTGCCGCTCACTCGCTACGGCATTGATATCGTAGGTTTAAAGGCTGAACCATTACCGCACCTGATCGAAGAATTGGTTAAAAAGGTGAAAGATATGATAAATAATTCTTGCACTGCAGGATAATGGCATATTGATGTGGAATATGAAAATTAATTACCGCAGGTGCCCTTATGGGGTGTAATTGGGGAATCAGGTGCGATACCTGAGCGGTCCCGCCACTGTAACCGGTTACCCGCACAGCGCTTTCATGCCCAGCCGGGCCTAAGGGGAAGTAAATGTGGGTAAACGGAAGCCAGGATACCTGCCTGCGGGTAACGACCGAACTCCTTCGAGGTAAAGGGTACGGCGGGTAACATTGCTTTACCCAAACCCCGTTCCTTTAAGGAGGCGGGGTTTTCTAATTGTTGTGAAATTATACAGATAAGTTAAGGAATGGTTTGAGGCGCGAGGCGCCGAGCAAGTCACTCGCCGGAGGGCGAATAAGAGAAGACCTTTTATATTGAGACGAGTTGTAAGACCACAGGTCGCATAGGTGGATTTGTTATAAAATTATTGAGTGGTTGGTGATTATGAAAGGAAAACTTATTCTGGTATTGGGGGGAGCCCGCAGTGGTAAAAGTGAGCTGGCCGAGAAGATAGCTTCACAACTCGGAGGGCCTGTTAAATATATTGCCACTGCCACAGTACAAGATCTTGAAATGGCTGAAAGGGTAACGCTACACCAGGGTAGAAGGCCTGCATCCTGGCTCACGGTTGAGGAACCAACGAATATTCTCGAGGTTCTGAAGCGGGGGCAGAGGGGTGATGTATATCTTCTAGACTGCGTCACCCTGTGGCTTACCAATCTTCTTTTGGAAGAGAACCTTCCACGCTGCGGGGCAACAACTGCTGAAAAAAAGGACTATATTCTGGAACAGGCTACAGCTGTAGCCGAAACGATCTGCCAGGGTCAACACCTAATTGTCGTTTCAAGTGAAGTCGGGCTGGGTCTGGTGCCGGAATATCCTATTGGCAGGGAGTTCCGGGATCTGGCCGGAAAGGTAAATCAGACCCTTGCCTCAAAGGCAGACCAGGTCTACTTAACAATAGCTGGTCTGCCCCTGGAGATTAAGTCGTTGGCAGGTCAAAAATGGGGTGATTAGTTATGTCTGCAAAGACAATCATGATTCAGGGAACGGCTTCCCACGTAGGAAAGAGCGTTCTGGTCGCAGCCCTATGCCGAATTTTTTTACAAGACGGTTACAGTGTAGCCCCCTTTAAGTCACAAAACATGGCCCTAAACTCCTTTGTCACTAAAGACGGTGGTGAAATGGGGCGTGCTCAGGTTGTGCAGGCCGAGGCTGCCGGTCTGGAACCTTCCGTCGATATGAACCCAATTCTGCTCAAACCTACCGGACATGCATCGTCACAGGTGGTTCTACTAGGCAGGCCGGTTGGTAACCTATCCGCCATGTATTACCATACGGATTACGCTCTCAAGGCTCTGCCCATAATTGAAGGAGCTTTGAACCGGCTACAGGCGGCCAATGACCTGGTGGTGATTGAAGGCGCCGGCAGTCCAGCTGAGGTTAATCTGCAAGAGCATGAAATTGTTAACATGCGTATCGCCAGAATGGCGGACGCCCCGGTTTTACTCGTAGCAGATATTGATAAAGGTGGCGCCCTAGCGTCAGTGGTTGGCACCCTGGAACTGATAGCTCACGACGATCGTGCACGGGTGGCCGGGATTATTATCAACAAGTTCCGTGGCGACATCAAACTCTTTCAACCCGCGGTGGAATTTCTGGAAGAGAAAACCGGTAAACCGGTCATTGGGATAGTCCCTTATTTTCAGGGGTTCAGGGTCCAGGAAGAGGATACCATACCCGAGGACAGAAGCCGCGCCGAACTGGTCGATGAACATGGCTCGGTGGATATAGCGGTTATAAATCTGCCTCACATCTCCAATTTTACAGACATTGACCCACTGGAGGACGAGCCCGACGTAAGGCTCCGGTACGTAAGCAGGGGAAGCAGTCTTGGTGAACCGGATTTAATCGTCCTGCCGGGTAGTAAAAATACCATTGGCGATCTGGCATACCTTAACCGCTCAGGATTAGCGGCCCAGATCGTTGAGCATTACCATACGGGAACCCCTGTAATAGGTATCTGTGGTGGTTTCCAGATGCTGGGCAGGGAACTTAATGACCCGTTGCATACCGAATCGGATATTCCACGCATAGACGGGCTTGGGCTACTGGACACTTCAACCACTTTTGCGCCAGAAAAAATTACTACCCAGGTGGAGGCTGAAGTTGCCGGTCCCGGGCTTTTTCTTTGTGAAGCTTCAGACAGCAAGATTACCGGTTACGAGATTCACATGGGCAGGACCGAACTGGCCCCCGACGTAAAGCCTGCCTTTACCATCCGGGCACGCTCGGGAGAAAAAGTTTTCTTCCCGGACGGCGCTGTCAGCAGGGACGGTCTGGCTTTCGGTACTTACATTCACGGTATCTTTGACAGTGATTCCTTCCGCAGGTGCCTGATTAACACCCTACGCAAAAGAAAAGGACTTGAACCACTGTCGGCCTCCGATACCCTTCCGGTGCATGAACAGAGGGAGAGAGATTTTGACAAACTGGCAGCTGTTGTCCGGAGCAGTCTGGCTATGGAAAAGATTTATAGCCTGCTTGGTCTGGAGGGACCTTGCCGCCATGGGTAAACTGAGATGACTATAAACGCCGGTTTTTTCATGTTTGCCGCCTACCTGTTGGACCTGGTTTTGGGAGACCCGCATGGTTGGCCCCACCCGGTGATTTTGATTGGCAGGGCCATCTCAGGGCTGGAACAGGGGGTGCGCTGTTTTGCCAGGAGCGCCACAGCCCTGCTGGCTTGCGGAGCATTGGTAGCAGTCGTAGTTGCCGGGGGCAGTTGGCTGGTAACCACTTACCTGGTCAGGTGGTCATTCGCCATAAACTACTGGTTTGGCTGTTTTCTTACCATCTGGGTTATTTACACCACTATAGCAGCCAGGAGTCTGGCCGCAGCAGCCTGTGGTGTTTATAATTCCCTACAAGAAGGTGATTTGGTTGGGGCCCGCCGCAAAGTAGGTTTGATTGTCGGTAGAGATACAGACCAAATTGATGCCGCTGACGTTACCAGAGCTACTATTGAAACCGTTGCGGAAAATATTGTTGATGGTATTGTTTCGCCCGTTTTTTATGCCCTGCTGGGCGGTGCTCCACTTGCCATGACTTACCGGGCGATCAATACCCTGGACTCGATGTTGGGCTATAAGAACGAGCGCTACATCAATTTCGGCAAAGCTTCCGCCCGCCTAGATGACGTAGCTAATTATATCCCGGCCAGGTTGACCGGACTACTGATCCTGGTAGCTACTTGGCTGCTCAGGATGAACCCTAAAGGAGCAATCTCATCGATAATCAGTGACTCTTCCAACCACCCCAGTCCCAACAGCGGCATCCCTGAGGCTGCCGTTGCCGGCTCACTGGGTATAAGATTGGGTGGTTTAAACTATTACCAGGGCATCCCATCTTTCAGAGCCTATATGGGGGCGGATGTTACTCCCATCCAACCACTTCATATCATGCAAGCTGTCAGGATTATGTACGCAACATCAACTTTAGCTGCAGGACTAGGTCTTGTTAGCTTTTACCTGCTGGCATAAGGAGTAACTCATGCCAAGCATACCCAGGCTGGTATAGCCGGTATAACATATTCTACTAATAATACCTAAAAATTGGTACCCTTTTGAAATGGAGACAGCTTTGAAAAGTTTTCTTTTGGCTTTTTATCAGTTAACAAGGCTCCCCCTGCCAAATGTAAATTTTGATGAAAAAGCCTGCGGCCGGGCCACCCTTTTTTTTCCTGCTGTGGGATTGTTTTTAGGTGGACTGTTGGCCGCCCTGGCATGGGCCGCAGGATATTTATTCCCTTCGGGGGTAAAGGCTTCCTTGCTTGTCGTGGGTATGGTTGTCCTGACCGGCGGTATGCACCTGGACGGTTTTATGGACAGTATTGACGGCCTTTTTAGCGGGCGGGCACGGGAAAGAAAACTTGAAATTATGCGGGACAGCAGGGTAGGTGCCTTTGGCGTTATCGGAGTAATATGCCTTTTGTTGTTGAAATACAACCTCTTGCTCGAACTTCCGGACGGTGTTTTATTAAAAGTGCTGCTAATCCTTCCTGTATTGAGCCGGTGGGGTATGGCTATTGCTGTTATAGCCTTTCCTTATGCCAGACCAGATGGGCTCGGAAAAGTTTATGCCATACAGTCGGGTAGCAAGGAGCTAGCAGGCTCAACCATTATTACCGCCGTTGCCGCCACATTAATTCTGGGGCTGCAGGGAGCCTGGTTGGTGGCGCTGGCAGCTTCTATCGCCTGGTTGGTAGGTAGAAAGATCGTCAAGGAGTTGGGCGGCTTAACCGGTGATACCTACGGCTTAATCAATGAACTGCTTGAGGTAGCCCTGCTCTTTGCAGTGTATCCCATTCTCCGGTGGTCCTACGGTTTTCATTCTATTCTCCAACTCCCAATATGCCGGCATTTCGTTTCTATTATGAAAGGAGTCATGTAAGTTGCTGTTTGAACACACACATGGCGGGAACGTGACTAAAGCCGCCCGTAAATACGGCCTGCCGGTCAAAGATATTACGGATTTCAGTGCCAATATTAATCCTCTGGGGCCTTCCCGGAAGCTGCTTTCAGCCATCACGAAAAACCTTAACCTGATTTCCAATTACCCGGACCCGGACTGTACTGAGCTAAAGGCTGAACTGGCAACATATCTGGGGGTAAAAAAAGAAAGACTACTGATGGGTAACGGGGCAGCCGAATTAGTATACCTACTGGTCCGCGTACTCAGGTGCAGGAGGGTGCTGATCCCTGTCCCAACTTTTTGTGAATATGCCCTGGCGGTTTTGTGCCAGGGTGGCGAAGTGCTTGAACTGCCCATGCCCGAAGATGACGGCTTTCGGCTTCCTGTGGATGAAATAATTAGCTCATTGCCTGACGTGGACCTCCTTTTTCTGTGCAATCCCAATAATCCCACCGGGCGATTGACAGAACGCAAAACAATCCTGACCATACTTGAAAAGGCGTGTTTGCATGGCGTTATGGTCCTCATAGATGAAGCATTTATGGATTTTGTCCCCAGGCGGGAGCTTTTTTCGGTTATCAAAATGGCCGGACAACAACCCAATCTGGCGGTCCTTTACTCCATGACCAAGTTCTTTGGCATCCCTGGTCTACGCTTGGGGGCAATAGCCGGGCCTGAGGAACTGCTATCTCGCATGAGTGCTGCTAAGGATCCCTGGAATGTTAATACTCTGGCCCAGGTTGCCGGTGTAGCTGGCTTAAGGGATTACGAACACATGCAGGAAACCTGGAGTATAGTGAATTGTGAAAAGAAATTTCTTTTCGGACAGCTTGCCTCATTGCAGGGTGTTCACCCCCTGCCTGCAGCCGCAAATTTTATCCTGGCAGATGTTGCCGGCAGCGGGTTCACTTCAGTTGAATTAACTGAACTGCTGGGCAGGCAGGGGGTACTGGTCAGGGAATGCTCTGACTTTAACGGGCTGGCCGGACGTTATTTGCGCCTGGCAGTAAAAACCCGCCCGGAAAATGAGAAATTACTGTTAGCCCTTAAAGCCGTACTGCGGGGAGAGAGTAAATGAGTTGTCGTGTGTATCTAATCAGACATGGTGAAACAGAGTGGAATACAACCATGAAATTCCAGGGACGAACTGACATACCATTGTCTGAGCGTGGCCGCCGGCAAGCTGTTAGCCTGGGTAAACGGTTGGCAGCGCTGAAGCTTGACGCGTTTTATGCCAGCGACCTGGTCAGAGCATATGAAACAGCAACAATCATCTCTAGCCATCATGGCCTGCCCATAGAGACAGTTCCTGGACTGAGAGAGTTGAACTTTGGGGCCTGGGAAGGGTTGACCAGTACAGAAATAAAAAAGCTTTTTCCTGATGAAATAAAACAGTGGTGGGAAAACCCGTTTTCGATTAGAATACCGGGTGGTGAAACCTACAATGAGTTAATTGAAAGGTCGGTTAAAGCCATCAAGAAGCTTGTAGCGCGGCACAGTGATGGTCAGGTGGTAGTTGTAACCCACGGGGGCGCAATCAGAAGCATCGTGTGTAGTGTTCTAGGCATTGATTTAAGTAAATACTGGCAACTGGGACTTCATAACGGGTCTTTGAGTATCCTCGACTTCACTGGTTGGGAGTACGGAATTCTTACGCTTTTCAACGACTGCTCCCATTTAACCGGCAACAATGCCGGCATCTGCTGAAAAACCAAGGACAGGATATATTTTCACTTCCATCGAATACGCTCTCACCTTTAAGATGGTCATATACAGATCATGATACATTATTTTATCACCTCAGGGAACACTAATTGTAGAAAGGAGGGTATCTATGGAGCAAAGTAATTCCTTTATTCAAAGCAGGGTTCCCTGGAGTACCGAACCAAGCCTCCAGGATATAGCTCAGGAGGTAGGGGTAGATTATGACCGACTTATTGAAGGAATTAAAGAAGACAAAAGTGATTCAGAAATAGCGGGTGAACTTGCCGTCTCGGATAAGTTAATTTACCACTTGAGAGACCATTTCTACACGCGTGGTATACACTCGATCATGGGACAGGATTAATCACGATGTAATTACATCTATTTTCATTTGAAGTGACGCCCGGTGCAATTAGCCATATGTATACATGGGTAATGTAGCTCCCTGTTGACTGTGCTATAATAGACGGAATATATCGCTGAAATTACCGGTCTAGCTGGTGGAGGAAGGTAGTAATCATTTACTAGTCTCAGGAAAGAAAAAGGTCCGCAGTTTCATGCTGCAGGCCTTTTTTTTAGCTTATAGCCGTGTCACCTTCAAATAGCATGTTGTTAAACAGCATGTCATCCTCACAACTCACATTTGACCCCACCCGTACCATCAAAACATTAGATGGGTGTTCAATAATATCGGGATCATCAGTGGCCCGTCTGCTCAAGCCTACCGAACCAAAAAGCCTGGCTAGCATTTCCTGGTACATAAACAGATCAAGACCACTCGACTTTAAGTCCCAATGCCAGCAAAACTCAACGGTTACGATAATGTAGTTTTCAACAACCGGATTGTTGAAAGCTTCCCGCAGTAGCGCAACTCCAACCCCGCGTTGGCGCCAGTCCGGGCTGATCTCAATACCCCCAAGCTCTAAAACTGCAGGATGTTTACTCCACCGGCTGAAGTCATCCGGGTAGTGGAAAGTAACATAACCAATGATCTCTCGACCATACCTGGCAATATAAACCATACCTTCAGAAAGCCTGGAAATAGCTAACAGAGCTTCCTTCTGTTTGGCCGGTGGGCGGAAAATAGTAAGTTTACTATTCATAGAAAGCTCTTCAAGTTTTGCGGCTTCCAGCGGACCCTCTATTAATAGCTCCCGCAGGGAGGTATTAATAGAGTCTACTGCGCAACAGGCTATGCTCATACGGGCTCCCCTCATAAAGCATTTGAAAACCCCCGGTTACCACTGGCCCTTTAATATCGACCATTCAGGCTATGTATTTAACCTTTCACAATTATTATATGCTTATAGGACTTTCTAATCAATATTAATATTCACTCATGTACCTATTTCATAGAGCTAACGGATATTGTTGAATAATGAAGGAATTATTTTACAATTTATTCGTTTACAATAAAAGGAAACTACTTATTCATGATGAATTAATAAGTACAGTTAAAGTATTAAGCACAAGGAAGGTGACTGGAAAATGGCCGGGAAATTAAATTCCCTTACAGACGTTTTAAAGAAAACATTATTCTTTTTCGAAGCCCTGTCAGTAGGTGAGCTGGCTCCACACGTCCACAGGAGAATGCTTAAAGATTACACACTACAACAGGTAGAAGAAAAGGTAAACCTTTGCCTCGGACAAAATGAATGCTTTTACAGGGAAAAAGAATACTGGCGCTTAAACCTTGAAGGTGATAAAGACAACGATCAATTTTACTCACTGCTGCTTAAAAAAGGCCAACCTCAAAATCTCCGCGATATTTCTAAAAATATCAATGCCAGAAGAAAAAAGGTAAAAAAGTTGTTTTCAGAGGAAGCCAGCCTGATTTCAGACGGAAGGTTTATCCAATTGGCAAACGGTTACTGGGGTTTAACTGAGTGGGAAGTTGAAACCAGCCACTACTCCCTTAAAAACTTGGTTATTAAGGCTATGAAGATCCATCCTGGAGGGCTCTCTATCCAGCAACTGCACCAGTTGTTAAATACCTGGCGAGAAACCGACAGCAAGACGCTTGAAAGCGTCCTTAATAAATTTCCTTATTTTGAAACAGTGGGGGAGGGTGTCTGGAGTTACAATCCAACGGTAAGGGTTGTCTATGAAGAATTGCTCAAGAAATTCCTTAGTATGATCGACAGGCAAAAGCAAAGATGGCATCGCGACCGAAATAGCTGGAAAAGCAAATCGGTTTTTTTACAAAACAACCTGGAGGAAGCAATGGCAGGGCACAGGGAGGTAGCAGCAGCTCTGGCTGAAAAAATGGAGCTGACCGGTCAACACGATTACCTGCTGACACAGATGGCGGAAAAGGACTTGCTGCTTTCTCTACGGAAAAGAGAAATTTTTCGTTACCGTGAGCATATCAATAAGCTGGAGTCCAAATCCAACAGCATCCTGTACCAGTGCCGGCTGTGGGTTAGACGAGCGAGAGAGTCTCAAGAGGAGATAGCCAGGCAAAAAGAAATTCTGGCCAAAAATCAGGGGAGTCTGGAAGGTCTGTTTAGCAAACTTCAGCAGTATAAAGAAAAAGACAGGGAAAATAAGGTGAGGCTCTCCGACTTAAAGGAGCAGCACAGCACCAGGGTGGCTGAACTTCAAACAGAAATTATAGAATTAAAACAAAAGGTCGAACGGATACGCAATATGTCGGCCATCGAGGAACACCGGCTCCACGAGGAAATCAACTCCCTGAGTAATGACTTGAAGAAATCACTCAGAGTTGAAGAGGAACAGCAGCGTTCATTCGTAATGGCCCAACAAGAACTGGCAGCAGCCAGAGAGAACTGCCAGGAGATGGAAAGTAAACTGAGAAATCCTTTGGTCAGGATAGTCATGAAAATATGTTCACTCTTAAAGCGAAGGGATGCTAAAACAACGATATAGCATGATCAATAATGCGCATTGAGACTATTATCATAAAGGATAAGTACCTGACAGTAACAAATATCTCCTGATACAGCATAGTATGGATTGGTAAGTAATGGATTACTTATACTAAATCCATAAGATTATGTATGGGAGGGCCGGTTTTGCGACGAGATGATAGAATTAGATCCTTTGTCCCAGCAATTCAATTAAGTTGCAATACTGCTCAAGAATTAAACGCGGATGAAATATTACTTTTGAGCAAAGTTAACGAGGAACGAGCTAAGTCCGGTTTACCACTGCTGTCAATTAACCAGAAGTTGGTTTGGTTAGCCCGCATAAAAAGTAATGAAATGTTCGAAGAAAATTATTTTAGCCACATATCCCCAGTCTACGGGACTGCTCTTGACATGATAAAAAGAAGTGGTATTACGGCCAGGGTCATGGGTGCGGAAAATATAGCCAAGGCCAAAACAGTTCTGAGAGTTCATACCTTGTTAATGAGTAGCAAGGAGCACAGAGACAATATTTTAAACCCTCTGCATGATGCAATCGGCATTGGAGTGCTCAAAAATATTTACGGAGTTTTTGCTACCCAGCTCTTTATAGGTCGCTAAAGCAATAAGAGCTTGCCAATACAAACAGGCTCTTATTGCTTTAATTTTGACTTGATGATTTTCTTGTCGTGCCGGCCACCAGCCGGTACTATTTCTTCTTTCAGGTAAACTGGTATACCGGTAATCCGTAATCACTTGCTCCAGGGAACCTACCGATTCTGACGAATTCATCTACTTCCGGCTTTTTGTCTGGTTGTGAAGGCCTGGCCAATATTTCAGGGACATAACGATTTACCATAGGCTCAGGCAGGTGCTGGACGTTATTCGGACGGGTGTGTTTGAATTGAAAAACTCCGGGCGCCACCTCTAGGAAGCGGGAGTGTTCAAATTTTAATTTTGGGTCCAGATTCTCTTCCTGGTCCGGCCCAGATATTAAATCGCCGGCTTGTTTATCTGCCCTTTCTGCTTGGTCTAAAGTTTGGCTGACACTATTTGCTCCACTGGTTTCTTCTTTACAATCGTTTTCTGCAGAATTAATGCTGTCTTCGGTGGACTTGTTTAGTACGGGGTATTTTTGGCGGTAATAAAAGTAAGGTTTCAAGTACATAACCTCTCACCTCCTGAATTATAGTATGCAAATGTTTACCAAAAGGCAAATGATTTTAAATAAATACCAAAAGCTTCACCATTTAATATAAGATGACATATTTATGAAATAAATACATTAATATGTGGCATACCGGCAATCCCATCCACCGTTATACCACAGGGAGGTTAAATTATGGATACTGAAAGCTTAAGGCCATGTCCACCCTTTGAGACCGTCTGTATCGAAGTACCGAAGGTCTATGATTTCTGCTTCGAGGCGGACCGCCGTGAGAACATCTGCACCCCTTTAGGCACATGCAGTCCACCGGAAGGCGCTACGGTCAATTGTATTATCGATAGCACCACATGTTCGGAAGTGAGCAGGACTGCGCCGGATGCAACGGGCCGGGCCAATGTAACTTTCGCTATCTCTGTCGTTTACACGCTGCAGGTCCTGGATGCCAGCGGCGAAGTAGTATGCACGTTTGACGATCCCGTGTTCAGCTTCACCAAAACTGTAGTTCTCTGTGCGCCGGTTGGAACCTTTACCAACTGTGAAATTGTCAGCTCGGCGTGCACCTGTCTAATTCTCGGCAACCAAATCTGCTGCACCTTTGACCTTTGCATCGTCATCCAATCTCTGGCCATAGTTAAGCTACTTATCCCAAGCTTTGGTTTCTGCACACCGGCTGTTTGTGAACAGGTTTCCCCTCAACCACCGTTTGTCTGCCCGCCCACACTATTCCCGCCACAGTGCAAACCGCTCCGTTAAAAAATTAAGGGGGCGGTTATAACCCCGTCCCCTCCATATTGGCAGGCACTCAAGGAGGAAAAAATGTTGCTTTATCAGACACATTTTGCTGTAACGGGACTAGGAAATACAGAAAATGTAAATAAGATGAAAAAGGCCATTTTGTGCAAGAAAGGGGTTAATAAGGTAGAAATAACAGGACCGAATAGGGTAACTATAACCTACGACCCCACTAAAATAATCCCCGGTGTATTAAGTTCTATTATGAGCAGTTTAGGTTTAAGAGCACCCGGTGGGTGAGGTAAATGCTAGATAAGGCAGTTGCCGGCTTGGAAAAGATTAGGGCTTTCAGGAGCCCTTTTTTTATTTTTTACAATAAATATTACCATCTAACTGTAATTTTCAACTTTTTATACCTATATAAAGATAAAAATATCTTACTGACCGATAGACCCGTTCAGCGCTTGTAAACAATTTTGTCTAAATAGATCATAAAAAATATAATCTGACAGTAATAGTATTAAAAATGCCGAATCCCAGAAATATTTAAACTGGGTACGGGGGAACCAATTACTCGGGGTGAATCCCATTTGCGCCATGCGTGTACTATTAGAGTAAAAAAAGGACAAGCCTTCCTTGTATCTTCCGGTTTCTGGTAGAAACCATGGGGCGCCTTTCGCACACTAATTTGGCAAAATGGATAGGGTATCTTTCACCGAACCCGCCAGCTAACCCCGGAGGCTCTAGAAAGGGGCAATCCTGTTGACAAGTATCAAGCGTTTACTGTCCGTACTCGTTCCTTGTTTATTATTAATTCTAGTCGTCGTACCAGCAGCTATGGCAGCACCATCTGATCAGGGTGAGGTAACTTCAAACTGGGGTAACGTTTATGGTTACAATGATTATGATGGTTACGGCAATTCACCCTCTGCAAATGAGGCCGTACTTGCAGCAACAGCAACCACAGCGAACCAGCTGCAGTCTTATTGGAACAAGTACTATGGTTCTGGATATAACCAGAAACCAGTAACTACCACTCCAACTACCCCGACTACACCAATAACTCCAACGACTCCTACTACCTCTACCGGGACCAGCGGCTTAACAGCGGACGAGGCGCTTATGTTCGATCTGGTCAACCAGGAAAGGAACAAAGCCGGACTGCCTGCTTTCACACACGATCAGAAGCTGACAGAGCTTGCCCGTTTGAAAAGTCAGGATATGTACCAGAACAATTATTTCGACCACACTTCACCAACCTATGGTTCAGCCTTTAACATGGAAAGGCAAGCAGGCTACTCAGCCAGGGTCATGGGTGCGGAGAATATCGCTAAGGCGGCAACAACGAAGCGGGCGCAAGAATTGTTTATGGGCAGCGAGGGGCACAAAGCCAATATTCTCAATCCCATCCACAACGCAATTGGTATTGGCATCACCAAATCCAGCAACGGGGTAGTTGTCACCCAACTGTTCAGCGGCGACTAAACAACTGACTAAAATAAAACATAAGAAATTTTTGACTTGTATCGAAGTTCCTACAATGTCTAATATACAAGGTATAATCATTTTTCTTCAGGCACGCGAGAGCGTGCCTTTTTTTGCTGCATCCACAATAAGATAGAAACGAATCATACGATACAGAATAAAATATAGTTATACCAAACAGAATAAACCCTGCCCAGCTTTTAAAGAAAATCAAGTCTAGCCAAGAAAGGGGATAAAATTTGATTTATTTCGATAGCGCAGCCACCTCCTGGCCAAAACCTTCTAAAGTCTGGGAAGCCATGGAATACTGTATAAAATTCGTGGGAGCCAATCCCGGCAGGTCAGGACATCAAATGGCATTGGAGGCAGGACGCCTCGTAGACGAAGCCAGGGAACTTCTGGCAACCCTGTTTAATATCAAGAATCCTGACCGGATTGTCTTTACCCTCAACGCCACAGAGGCGCTTAACCTTGCCATCAAAGGGCTGCTCAAGGATGGTCAGCATATAATTACCAGCTCTATGGAGCATAACTCGGTAACCAGGCCGCTGCATGTTCTGGAGGGTAAAGGGGTCGAAATCACCAAGGTTGCCTGTGCTAAAGATGGCTCGATCAGGCTCAAAGATATAGAGTCGGCTATTAAATCGAACACAACTGCCGTTGTTATAACACACGCCTCAAACGTGACCGGGACGCTCATGCCCATTAGTGAGATTGGCCAACTCACTAAGAAAAAGGGACTCTGCCTGATTGTTGACGCCGCCCAAACAGCCGGGGTGTTTGATCTGGATGTCTCCTTCATGGGGATTAACCTGCTAGCTTTTCCGGGCCATAAAGGCCTGTACGGACCTACTGGCACTGGTGGCCTTTATATCGATGAGAGGTTGGAGCTGACGCCCCTGAAAGAAGGGGGCACCGGCAGTTATTCTGAGGTACCCGAACAGCCGAGAGTCATGCCGGAGCGTTTTGAAAGTGGCACGATTAACTCGGTAGGTATCGCCGGATTAGCCGCAGGTTTAAAATTCATCCGAATGGAAGGAATAGAACGGATTAGACAACACGAGATGGCATTAACCAAGCGCTTTCTGGAGGGTGCATCAGGTATCAAGGGCATGACGCTGTATGGGCCGGAGCAGCTTTACCACCGCGCACCCGTGGTGTCTTTCAGCCTGGAGGGGAAACCGGCCGGGAAAGTGGGGTATGTACTGGACCAGCAATATAAAATTGCCTGCCGCGCAGGCTTGCACTGTGCTCCAGACGCCCACAGAACACTGGGCACACTGGAGCAGAGACTGGTGCGCTTCAGTTTTTCCTATTTTAACACTGAAAGGGAAGTGGACTTTGCCATTCGTTCTTTGTCAGAGATTGCTGAGATACCATCCGGTCAGTTCAACAAGGGTGAGGATAAATCATGTGGCTGTTGAGCTACATTAATTTCGTCAAGGATGACCAGAGCGTATTGATTCTCTGAAATTATTTTTTTCGCCAGCTCGAGATCCGCCTTGGCAGGGTCTTCCTTACTGACAAATGTCCCTAATCCGGACTGGACGATGGTAAATCCCGGCAGATAACGCTCGGCTGCGATTATTTCACCGAATTCTTGCTCCCTTCATAAATTGGAGCATGTACATCCGGTAACCGTGGCCAATCGCCAGCAGGGCGAGCCCAGAGCAGCTGTGGTTTTACCTTTGCCATTCCCGGTATAGATGTGGACAAGACCTTTTCTTCCACTGCCATCATTCTCAGACAATCCCATTACTCCTTGTCGTACTAAATTACGTCCCATTTTGCGCAGCGGGACCCCCAACGACCAATCACTTTTTCCTCCTCGTAAATCTCAACTATTTCGCATACATTAGAGCACCCGTTACAGTCGAAACTTCCCGTGCGATAAGGAAGACCCGTTACCGCAAATCCTTTAAAGCTGGTGCTATTACCTCCCGCTGCCTTTTCCATAGCAAGTTGGGCAGCCCCAATTGCACCCATAACATTAAAGTATTCAGGTATAATCACAGGCATACCCAAGGCCGTTTCAAAGGCAGCCTTAATACCTACATTGGCGGCGACACCACCCTGGAACACCACAGGAGGTAATATTTCCTTGCCTTTGGCTACATTATTAAGGTAATTGCGAACCAGTGCTTCACACAAGCCTTTAACAATGTCCGGGAGCTGATAACCCATCTGCTGCTTATGAATCATGTCTGATTCGGCAAAAACGGTGCAACGCCCGGCAATGCGCACCGAGGCGCCGGAACTAAGAGCCATTTCACCAAACCTGGCAATGGGGATGTTGAGGCGGGCAGCCTGCTGATCAAGGAAAGATCCTGTACCGGCGGCACAAACTGTATTCATGGCAAAATCAGTAACTATACCGTTCCTCAAAATGATAATTTTGGAGTCCTGGCCACCCACCTCCATAACTGTATGGACATCTGGAACACGCATGGAAGCTGCGACGGCATGGGCAGTTATCTCATTTTTGATCACATCGGCGCCCACCATAACCCCTGCCAGGTAGCGACCACTGCCGGTCGTGCCGGCGCCGGCTATCTCAATACCAGGCGGAACTGCTGCTGCCGCTTCTTTAAGACCTTCCTGGATGACCTCTATGGGTCGACCCATAGTTCTAAGGTAAAGGCCGGTTAGGATATCTCCGGCCTCGCTCATGACAACGATATTAATACTGACTGAACCGACATCAATACCTAAATATGCTTTCATAACAAATCCTTCCTGTCACTTTTAACCGGTTAAACAATTTGTTCTTAACTGTAAAAGTTTTTTCCTTCTCATCAGGTCGGTAAAAGCCTCCAACCGGGTAGACATGCCCGCTTTCCCGGTCTGCTCATCCAGGAAAAAAGTAAGTACGGGAATATCATAATCGCTGCTCACCCTGGGCAGGATGGTGCGAGCAACAATTTCCGGAATACAGGTAAAGGGAGCTAACTGAATCATGCCATCAAACCCGCGCTTGGCGCAAAGGATGGTGTTGCCAATTGAATCCCGACCGTGACCTCCAACCAGTTCGGGAAGATAGGGGGTTGCGGCTTCTGTGACAGTCATACGCTCGGTTGTTTCATTCCAGGTGTTGTCACGGGTCCACCCCGTAAGGAACATAGACTTTTCCACTTCGACCCCTAGATTGCCTAGTGTTTCTTCAATCTCCAGGTTGCTGGCAGGTTCCAGCAACACGTATATTTCACCTACAATACCCACTTTCAGTACCATGCGTTGGGGATCCTGGGGAATATTTTTCATGTTCTCCAAGGCAGCCGCTTCAGCCTCAATAATTTGTGGCGTGGTATACGCCTGGTCAATCCAATCAAGTACCTTGCGGTAGACCCTGGTTGTGTTACCGCTATTTATTTCGCGTGGCCTGGTCACGTGGCTCAATTTTTCCACACTGTCCAGAGCCTGTAGTTTGCGCCAGGCCCGCTTGATGTGGGAAATAATACCGCCAATTGAAATACGGGCTTTGTTTAACGTCCACACGTTTCTGATAAAATTTATAGGGTAATGGCGGGGTGGTTCAAAAACTATCATTTTCATATTATGACCAAGGTCTTTAAGGATCTTTTGATGAAGCATGGCATATTCCCCTGCCCGACAAGGACCCACACCACCAGTCGTTACGATCGTATCGGCACCCATCTCAATACATTCCAGGTAGGTCCCCATCAAGATTTTTAGTGGGAAACAGGCAAACTCAGGGGAATATCTTACCCCAAGATCTAGTGTGCGCTTGCTGGGACGTGGAGGAACCACCACTTCGTTGCCAAGGTCCTCCAGGAGCATTTTAAAGGTTCGCCAGGATTCACCCATTCTAGGGAAAGTTACTTTCGACATTAATGCACCTCCTTCCTACGCCTGACCATATCAACGAATGCCTCCAGGCGGGTGGTCATGCCTGCGTCTCCGGTTTGTTCATCAATCATCAAGGTCATAAAAGGAATATTACTGTGTTTTTTGGCTTCCATTTCGATTAATCTATTCAATAGGGAGTCAGGGCCGCAACCGAAGGCTGTTAAGTGCAGAACCCCGTCAATTTTATTCTGGTTAAAAAGGTAGTGGGCCGCCTTGAGCGCCCTGTCACTGAGGGTCCAAAAAAGACGTTTTGGCAGGTTGCAGTTTTTCTGAAGGGCAAGTAAGGTAGGATGAATGTTTTCAGCTGTGATAACCTTGACCCCATACTTCATTAACTTATCAATTAAATTAACGCTGATAAAACTGTCATAAATTGCATAGGGATAACCCAGGACGGCAAACTTCAAACTAGGCTTTAAAGGTCCGTCAAAATCCGTCCCACCAACCTGGTTGTCCAAGAAATTCATGGCCGCCACTGGGCTCCATCCCTTTCTCAATAGCCTGTTATAACGATACAAAATGCCCACGGCTTTCACATACGCGCGCAATACCAAACTTTTAGGCGCTCCCAATATTTTACCGATTGCGAGATAGGCCTTCACAAGCGCGAAGCGACCCTGCCTGGTGTCCATGCGTACATCAATAATTGGCGGTACATTCTCGATTGAATAGCGGATCATATCAGGCAGACCAAGAAATTTGGGGCAGTAAACGGTCTTGCCGTTAAGGCAGACCACCCTTGGAATATAGAGGTAATCGACCTGTTCTTTGATATCCATAACATGCCCGTAGAAAAGTTTAATAGGTACACAGGCATCAGCCAACGCCTCACGAGTCCCTTGATCTAAAATGTTTTTTGTGGTTTTACCGGATGTCACTACCTGGACACCGAGTTCATTGAAAAAAGTCCGCCACATAGGATAGTAAAGATAATATAAAAGTGACCCCGGAATGCCAACCTTAATAGTCACACCGGTAATTGCCTCCTTAGTTTATTTTTGTCTTATAACTATACTGGCTACAGGGATAGGTTATGCCCATTCCTCTTTTTGTTAAAAATTCTATATTCCTAGGGAAATTCCTCCAGCAAATAACAACAAAAAATGAGCCTTCGCCAAGAACAATGTTACAAATAGGCTCAAAACTCCAACACAAAAAAAGGTCGCCGCTCTGGCAACCTTTTGCTCAACTTTATCCAATTCTAAGACTCCCACTTCTATAAGTGGGAGTACCACTTTTCTGCTTCAATGGGATAGAGTCACCCACCGAAGTCTCGATGTCCAGCTTTAGCTGGACGAGTTCACTGTATTTCAACACGGTGCATCCTTTTCTGTCCTCTTTCAGTTTTAGGCATCCTGATGATTCCAACAGTCCTTTTTGATAGCTAGCACTGGTTTCCTCGGGTTTCACCTCCACCGGCAGAGGTAGCATCCTGCTAAAAGTCTTTGCGGAATAGGTTGGGGGGCATGGCAGGAAAATGATACCGGTTAGGCGAATAAGTAGCTCTGTTTAAGCCTGCTAGATGGTTGCTAAACCCCGCCAATGGATAAAATAATTGGTAAAAATTTTTTTTAACCGGTTTAGTGTAAAATAATAAAAAAATGGAGTGATAATAATAAGCGATCTTACTGAAAAAGTCCTTCGCTCAAATATAATATACCGGGGTAGAATTCTAAACCTCAGGGTTGATACTGTCGAATTACCCGATGGTCGTACAGCAAAAAGGGAAATTGTGGAACACACGGGGGCCGTGATTATCGTCCCGGTAAAACAGGATGGCCAGCTACTTATGGTAAGACAGTACAGATCTGCTACCGGCAGGACCGCGATGGAACTACCGGCTGGGAATATCGAGCCGGGAGAAGAATTGGAGTCAGCAGCACTGAGAGAACTACAGGAAGAAACAGGTTACAAAGCAAAAGAAATAGTCAGGTTATGCAGTTTTTTCAGTGCTCCTGGTTTCTCCGATGAGGAATTGCACTTATTTTTTGCATCTGGCTTGACCCTTCTAAAGCAAAACCTTGATGACGACGAATTTATTGAGGTGTTATCGGTACCCTGGGAAAAAGCAATTACCATGATCTGGTCTGGTGAAATTTGTGACTCCGCGTCAGTGGCCGGTATTTTGGCCGTAGACAGCTATATGAAAAACCGGCTGTGAGCGATATGCTCCGCCGGTTTTAATTATTTCAGTGTAAAGCATGTTTTGTCTGAAATCAGGCTCCTAATGCTATTATTCAAAAACAATTTCCTTACCTGACAGGCGGGCAGTGCGGCAACTACCGGCAGAATGTCCGGTAAGATCCGGAGTAAACCTCCGGCCTGCAATGCTCAATACCATTGGAGACAGCCGCATGGCCACCACCTTAGCAGAGTTGTTTCCATCAATCCCTGCATGTATTACCCCACGGCAGTGCCCCAGTACCAGCACGTTACCACCTGCTACCACCTCTGCACCAGGGTGGATATCCCCCAGTACAACAACATGTCCTGGATAGACGATACGCTGACCTGAACGTAGTGAACGCCTGACCATGAGTGCGGCTTCACCATCACCAACTGGTGAGGAAATGGCGTTCTGATACGTCCGGGCTGGCTCTAACGTAGCTTTAGAGTGCATCACAACACTGCCGTCAGGGTTGGGAACCATTCCGTATTGCCGGCATATATCCTCAAGCTCATCCTTTTGGCTGGTGGGAATTTCCTGGTGAGCGTCAGCTATGGAAAACTTGGCGCCACTAAAAAAACCCCTGGCCGACTCCATCTTTGAGCGCAGTGTATTCTTGATATCTTCAAATTCCCGGCTTTGATCAAGGACAATTATCAGGCCGTTCCTTGTTCCTTTAAAACTCACCATTTGACCACCCAAAGACGACCACCTCTTTACACAATTTTCTTCATACATTGTTTAAATTCGATTTTACTTGACCTAATCCTTTAAAATCCAGAAAAATTATCAATAAAAAATCGTACTCTGCATAAAAATATCGCTTTTGCGGCACTCTCAATTTAAGTGCACATAATTGTCCCATAGTCGCCGCAAAACAAGTGGATTAATCGTGCAATATATTTGGTAGTAAATGGTTCACACTTGGTTTTCTGGCAGACTATAATGTTTAGTGTCAAGCCAAACAGCTTATTTTGCGGGAGGTACTACTATGTCTGAATGGAGGAAAGACCCCATCGTTGACCGGTGGGTTGTCATCGCCACAGAGCGTTCCAAACGCCCCTCTAACTACAAAGAGCTCAAGGATGTAAAGGGTTCTAACGAATGTCCTTTATGTGAGGGCAACGAAAAAGAGACTCCTCCGGAAATAATCGCTTATCGCGAACAAGGAACCAGCAGGGACACTCCTGGCTGGTGGATGCGGGTTGTGCCAAATAAATTCCCCGCAGTTGACATCAAAGGCCAACCCTACCTGCAGGAACGGGGTGTTTACCAGTTCATGTATGGATTGGGGGCACATGAGCTGATCATTGAGTCAACCAAACATGAGCCGGGACTTGATACGCAATCAGAGAAACAGGTGGAGGAGGTTATCTGGGGCTGGCGTGATCGATCCCTCGATCTGCGCAAGGACCAAAGATTGAAATATATTCAAATATTTAAAAATACCGGCCCCACGGCTGGCGCCTCACTGGAACACACTCATTCGCAACTCATTGCAACACCTCAGGTCCCGAGCGAGGTCAAAGCTGAAATAGCAGGGATGAATGAATACAATGCCCACCATGGCAGATGCGCGTTGTGCGATATTATCGCGCAGGAATTGAGAGAAGGGGAAAGACTGGTTGCTGAAAACGGACACTTTGTCTGCTTTGCGCCTTTTGCTTCACGTTTTCCCTTTGAAACCTGGATTGTACCTACAGAACACCAGTCCGATTTTGGGCAGATCAGAGTACAACAGGTGCAGGATCTGGCGTCTATGCTCAAATCTGTTTTTCGCAAGATGACTGTGATGATTAAGAACATGCCCTACAACATGGTGCTGCACACTTCACCCGTTAACGTACAGGATGACCATGGAAATTATCACTGGCATCTGGAAATATTGCCCCGTCTGACTACTATAGCCGGTTTTGAACTGGGCACGGGATATTTTATCAACCCCACCCCACCTGAGATGGCAGCCCAGGCCTTACGAGAAATACAGGAATTCTATCCATTAGATAATAAATCGCAAATGGAGGTACCTCGGTATGTTTGACCGTCCCTTAAAAATATTGTTAGTATCTTCAGAAGTTGTCCCGTTTGCTAAAACAGGCGGGCTGGCCGATGTAGCCGGTTCGCTGCCTAAAGCCCTTGCTATGGTTGGGAATGACAATGCCGGCAATGACGTCAGGGTTGTTATGCCCCGTTACCGCCAAATTGAAGGCGCTGCCTACAGGCTCGATTTTCCCATTCACTTTATGAACCACTATGAGACTGCGATAATCAAAGAAAGTTCTATTGAGTCTCACTACCAGGGCGCACACAAAACAATTCCCGTATATATGGTTGATAACTATCATTACTTTTACCGTGATAGAATGTATATGTTCGATGATGAGGCTGAGCGGTTTGCCTTCTTCTGCCAGGCCGTCCTGGAAATGCTCCCCCGGTTGGAATGGCAGCCGGATATCATCCACTGCAATGACTGGCAAAGCGGACCAATACCACTGCTTTTAAAGACCCACTACCGCCAGGATCCTTTCTACAACCGGATAGCTACGGTATTTACTGTTCACAATCTGCAGTACCAGGGTAATTTTTCGAAAGACACATTAAAACTGCTGAACTTAGGGGAGGAGTATTTTCACCCTGACCTTCTGGAGTTTTATGGAAGTGTTAGTTATATGAAGGCTGGCTTGCTGTATGCGGACATCATCAACACCGTAAGCCGCACTTATGCGGCAGAAATCCAGCGACCCGAACTGGGTGAAAGAATGGATGGACTCCTCCGGAAGCGCTCCGCCGACTTATATGGCATTGTTAACGGGATCAACTACCATGAGTTTAATCCTCGGACAGACCCACGGATCCATCGCAATTTTGATCAGTTCAGCGTGTCTAATAAAAAAGAGAATAAGTTTGCACTTCAGAAGGAAATGGGACTCCCGGAGAGGGATATCCCGGTAATTGGCTTAATCACGAGGCTGGTTGACCAAAAGGGACTGGATCTGATCAGCCAGATCATCGATCCGCTTATGCAGGAAGATATCCAGTTTGTTATTTTAGGAAGCGGAGAACCACACTACGAACAGCTATTTGAAAATATTAAAAGCCGCTACCCTGAAAAAATGGGCCTGTATATTGGATTTAATGCAATACTGGCGCAGCGGATTTACGCGGGTTCCGACATGTTCCTAATGCCGTCCAGGTTTGAACCATGCGGGCTGGGCCAACTGATCAGTCTTCGTTATGGAACCATACCAATAGTTCGCTTAACCGGTGGTTTAGCCGACACTGTAAACGATTTCAATCCCACCACCGGTTCCGGAAACGGCTTCGGCTTCTCTGAGTATTCAGGCATGGCCCTGCTTAACTCAGTAAAAAGAGCCTTACAGCTTTACCTTGAGCAACCGGAACAATGGCAGCATCTAGTCAAGAACTCCATGGAACTGGACTTCTCGTGGGCCCGCTCGGGGGTGGAATACATCCAGCTTTATCAAGAGGCCATAACACGGCATCTGGACATGCAAAGAATTGCTTAAAAAACATAAATGCCCTTCCGAACAGGAAGGGCATTTATGTTTTTGCGGGTCAAGATAACTTTTTACAGCAGAGGGTCAATGGCATTTATATAAAAAAATATATGATGGTACCTGTCACATTCAAACTAACCTTTTGCCACTTGTTTTCTACCAAGAGAATTGTAGGGGGGAAGCGGTAACCGCAAGACCGGTTACCCTAGGCATGCAAACATTAAACGTCACCGCTGCAATCATTGAGCGTGGCCGGGAGATTTTAATAGCCCAACGTTTAAAAGGTTCCCACATGGGACTTAAGTGGGAGTTCCCTTGCGGCAAGATTGCGCCTGGCGAAAGTCCTGAGGAGGGAGATCACGGAGGAGCTTGACCTTGATATCCGGGTTGGGGATAGATTAATGATTATGGATTTGTGTGGTTTGGATACACCAAAGACTGTGAATGTGTCCTAAAACAAAGACCTAAAAGGCAATAGGTTTCCCTCTGTAGTAAAAGTAATTTCTTCCGGCGGGCCTAGGACATTAATATAAGGTAAGCTGGCAATCTCCTGAAGGACCTTTTCAGAAACCAGCATTTCGGACAGGTGCAGTGTGTTATAGATACGAGCCAGCTTTAATTCATCGCCATCCCTACCGCCAAGGCTCTTTATGGCTGCGCTAATCGCTTCCCGGTCATTGGGCAGGGCCATGGGAAGCATGGCCCGCTGGACGAAGGTGCTGGTCAGAGCATTGATATTTACAACCTGGCGGTCCAGCATACCCACCAGGCGCCCAGTCGTAAAGTCAGCCAGTCCTATACCATAAGCGTTGCCATGCGCTTCCTGCGCTACGTCCAGGACTACGATTCTTTTAAAACATGGGGTTTGCGGCTCTGTTGAGCCCTGGATCCTTAACCTGCCGATAACATTTGTATCCATACCTGTGCCGCTGATGTTTTTACCGATTTGGTCAACAACAAGGACATCCAGGTCAGCCGTAGGAAGACCCGGTAAAAATCGTCGCGCTTCCTCCAATAGACTTTTTTCTCCATGCAAAAAATCTTCCGGTTGCAGGGCAACTACCTTGCGTGTCTGTTCATAGGCGTCTTCCAGCACAGCCAGTCCCAGTATCACCGGAGCTGTCTTTAATACAACCAGCCCACCCTCTGCCACTGCTCTGGACAGGAGGCCTGGCGTACAACTATGCAGGGAAGCGGCCCCTGCCGGCCCACCCAGGCCCACGGCCAGCATTTTCAGGAGACCGCTTTCGTGGTCTCCATGAAATGAGGTATGTGGCTTGATACGATTAATAACAACAATAGCGTCGCATTGCTGTGCACTTTTCTTGATGAATACATCCCCATAAAAAGCCCTGCCAACTGCCAGCGAATCGAGAGAACAATCCAAGGGCGATTCCAACTCATCTTCAGATATGCCAAGTGACTTAAGCAATGCTAATTGTCCTTCAGGGGCGCCGCCGCCATGGCTGCCCATGGCGGAGAGTATAAGCGGCCGTCCACCCAGGGATTTTACCAGGTCAACAACTTGTCGCAGGATTAGTGCAATGTTTCTGATCCCCCTACTGCCGGCTGTGATACCCACATGCGCGCCCGGCCTAATTTTTGACCCCAAGCCCGCTTCAAGCAGCACCTTTCTTACTTCTGCGGCAGGATCAGCCAGCGGCAGGCTCGGCAAGTTCTGCCTGACTTTAACCATCCTCGGGAAAATCATCTCTATTTTACCCGCCCGTCTTATTCCTTGTTCTCTGTGCCAAAGGAAACACCCTGTACATTAACGTTAACTTCAAGGACGCTTAACCCGGTCATGCTTTCCACGGCATTTTTTACTTTAGATTGAATCTGGCTGGCCACTTTTTTGATCGGCGCCCCGTATTCAACAATAACAAAAATATCTATCGTTGCTTCTTTCTCACCAACCTCTGCCTTAACTCCTCTGGACAGGTTTTTACGCCCAAGTTTTTCGGCAATCCCACCGGCTATTCCCCCGCTCATCCCACTTACCCCTTGGATTTCCATGGCGGCCATGCCTGCAATGATTTTGACCACGTCATCGGATATCTTGACAGAACCACTATCACCGCCCTTTATAATAAGCTGGTTGATTTGGTCTTCCAACTTTTCCACCTCCCAATATTTACAAGCTCAATTATATCATTTACACTGAAACTATGTCCATAAAAAGGCCCGAAATGTTCAGGCAGGAAAAGGAAAGGGCATAAACAGGTAGAATATTCAGTAAAAGAATTCTCAAAGAGGGGGTATAGTCGTGTCACTTTACCGCACTATGTTATTTGTACCTGCCGATAACCTGCGCAAGGCCGGCAAGGCACTAATGTTAAATGCCGATGGAGTTGTGCTTGACCTAGAGGACGCTGTGGCCATCAGCGAAAAGGCCAATGCCAGGCAGGCGCTTAAGGAAGTACTTTCATTACCCCGACGGGGAGATGTATTCATCAGGGTCAACTGTGCCCAAACCGATTTTATTCTGGCTGACCTCCAGGCAGCTGTGGTTCAAGGTATAAAAGGCATTGTTTTGGCAAAATCCGAATCAGCCGAGGAAATCCGCCAGATTGACTGGCTGATGGGACTACTCGAAAAGGAACGGGGGCTTCCGCCCGGCGCCTTGGAGATAATCCCTTTTATTGAAAGCGCAAATGCGATTATTAACGCCCATACTATTGCTGCTGCCTCTCCACGGGTAAGCAGGATGTTTCTGGGGGGAGTCGACTATGTCCAGGATATCGGAACCAGCTTTTCCAGGGCCGGCTCAGAACTCTTTTACGCCCGTTCCCAACTTGTCGTGGCTTCACGTGCGGCAGGCATAGAAGCTCCCATTGATACGGTTTATCCGAATTTCAAGGATATCGAAGGCTTGGTGGCGGACGCCAAGTTAGTGCGCCAGATGGGCTTTCAAGGCAAACTGGCCATCCACCCTGGTCAAATTGCGCCGTTAAACGAAGTATTCGCCCCCACGGCGGAGGAAATTGCCTGGGCCCAAAAGATTGTCGTTGTTTTTGATGAGTCCGAAGCTAAAGGCCAGGCCATTTTACAGGTAGACGGAAAAATGATTGAATATCCGATCGCCAACCGTGCCCGCAGAATCCTCCAGTTGGCTAAACTACTGGCAGAGAGAACGGTATAATATTTCAGCTTGGTATCTAAGGCAGTTTCTGGGTAAAATATCCTTGTACTCTGTATTTATACACAAGGGTTTGGCAAAAGCAAAAAACTCACAAGGAGGAAGCTCTTATGCTGAAAAGCAAAGTACTGTTGCCCAGTGACGGTTCGCTAACTGCGACAAAGGCTGCAGCCTACGCTGCGCGTTTGATGAAAATCAACCCGGACATTAAGCTGGACATCCTGGTTGTTCTTCCGGAAAAAGAAGGTTTGGCCGAGACAAAAAATAAAACGAAGGATATGTTTGAGACCATTGACGGGGCTATTGAGGCCAAAGGAAAGGATATCCTGGAAAGAACGATCCAGGTTTTCACCAGAGAAGGCCAGAACGTCCAAGGTTACATCGAAAAAGGTGCCCCCGCCGCAGTTATTATCGAATTTTCCAGGATGGGCAACTATGAGCATATTATAATGGGTAGCCGCGGAGTAAGCGAACTCCGCGGGACAGCCATTGGCAGCGTGAGCCACCAGGTTATCCATCAGGCCAACTGCCGGGTTACCCTGGTCAAGTAATTCCTTAGTCCGCAATCTTCTTGATATAGACAACTATAAAAGGAAGGATCGAGAAGAATTATTTTTTCACCAAAACCAATCAACCAGATCATCGGCTTTTTCATCCTAGCCCAGGAAGGGACTGCAGTTAACAATTCTTCACGCAGTTCCAGGAGGTTTTTACGTCCTTCCTGCAAAATTGAAGGTTCCTTTATACTGGATAAAATTTCAGCTATGATGCGGCCCAGAGGAGAGACTTCCTCGGATTTTAACAACGAATCTAATTATATAACTGCGCTACATGATCCAGGTGGCTTTCTGCAACCGGGTTACCAGCATTTGAACTGTGACGGTTTTCCAGATCCCTGATCAGGTTTTCCAGGTAGTCCTTTTTGCAGTTGAGAATTTCCATGAAATCCTCACGTCTCTGGTGCTCTGAATAGAACACGAAAACAGAAAAACGACCTCCCCGTCCAGCCTGTTCGAAGATTATATCATGTTCATAAGGCAGTAAAAGGGATAAACTAAAAGGAATTCCCCGGCACTGCCGGGGAATTCTTAAAACACCTTTTCGCATCTCTGCTGGGCTTCTTTTAACAATAATCCTGTTTTTTGACAGAGTTCCATTAAATGTGGTTTTTCGCTATGGCTTTGCTCAGGAAGCTTATCCAGAACTTTTCCCATTTCCATCATACAACCCTGAGCATTCCTGATGCAGTGTTGGATTTCAGCCTTAACACCTGTATCGACCATTTAACAACACCTCCTATTAATGCTAATTAAAGTGTTCCTAAACTGGTGATATTTATACCTTTCTTGCACATTTGTATCAGGGGTGATCATTATATCAGCAAAGCTGCTCAACTATTGTCCTAAATGCGGTTCCACAGAACTGGTTGTTGAGATAGAGCCGGGGCAGTATAATTTGTTGTGCCGCAGCTGCCAATTGTACTGCGAAATTATTATCTTTGACGAGGGCAACAGTTAAGCGCTTGGCCAGCATCAATCCGGTCCGTTTATACTGCTCACCGCCAGGATATGCCTGCCCCTAACCTTGACCTTTATTTTATCGCCTACTTTAATTCCGGCGCAGGTTTTTAAACTGGCCTGCCCGTAATATACCTCTGACCATCCGGTCCTTATGGAGAGCACGCAGTGCGTAGGAAGACGTTTATGCTCAATACATACTCCCCCCAACTCAACCTCCGGGTTGGTCAGGTAAAACCGTATAAACCGGATGCCGGCTACCGAGGCCGTGGCTAGGAGGAGTAAGATTCCATATGTTCTAATTTGGTTTGAGTTAATAATCTCACCAACCACAGATAGAATTAGCCCTAAAATCACAATGATTCCCGCAAATTTTTCCAACATCCTGGTTCCTCCTGTCAAGCAACAAAGTAATATTTAAACTTGGTATTCTTCAATTAATGAAAAACTCCTCGTTTCGATACCAATCCGCATTACTATTAAAGTGTGATGTTTATGTGTATTCATTAAAAAATATGGACAAATTTGCTTTAAGTATTATTTACCTGTATAATGGTTTTGCATCTTTAAGGAAAAGGAAGGCAATATTCCATATTGAAATCCTATATCATTAAAACCTTCGGCTGCCAGATGAACGAGCACGATTCAGAAGTGCTGGCCGGTATGCTTGAAGCAGTGGGGTACCGTTCAACTGAGGATACCAGCACGGCTGATCTGGTTCTCCTGAATACATGTTGTATTCGGGAAACGGCCGAAAACAAGGTCTTTTCTTATTTAGGCCGGTTAAAACGCCAAAAGCTTTCAAATCCCGCTATGATTATCGGGGTATGCGGCTGTATGCCACAGCAGGAAGGTATGGCTGCCAGGCTGCGGCAGCTTTTTCCCTATGTGGATCTGGTTTTTGGGACCCATAACGTCCAGCAGCTACCGGTTTTTATTGGCAGAATTTTGGCCGAGAGGAAACCCGTCGTGGAAATCTTGACTGAACCAGCCGAAATCATAGAAGGCCTTCCCGCCGTTAGAAAAGAAGGCCTGCGGGCTTGGGTGACCATCATGCATGGTTGTGACAACTACTGCACCTACTGTATTGTACCCTACGTCAGAGGCAGGGAAAGGAGTCGCAAGCCAGATGATATTATCAGGGAAATGCCTGGTCTCGGCAGCGAGGGATTTAAAGAAGTAGTTTTACTGGGTCAAAATGTTAACTCTTATGGCAAAGACCTAACCCCCCCCCTGGATTTCGCAGGTTTGCTGGAAAAGCTGGACGGGGTGAGCAGCATTGAACGGATCAGGTATATGACCTCCCACCCGCGTGATTTCAACGAGAAGCTAATCCTCACCATAGCCCGACTAGGCAAGGTGTGTGAACACTTTCACCTGCCGGTACAGTCGGGCAGTAGCCGCATCTTGGAGAAAATGCACAGGGGCTATACCAGAGAGCATTACTTGGGCCTTATAGAAAAAATCAGGTTACACATCCCTAAAGCTACAATAACCACGGATATCATGGTTGGGTTTCCCGGTGAAGAAAATGACGATTTTCGGGCAACCATGGACCTAGTCAGTCAGGTCCGCTTTGACAGTTCCTATACGTTTGTTTACAATGCCAGGCCTGGCACACCGGCGGCCGGGATGGCAGAACAGGTACCCGAGGAAATAAAAAAACAACGCATTCAGGCTTTAATCAAGCTGCAAAACACCATTAGCCTGGAAAATAACAAGGCAGAGGAAGGTTCATGGCAGGAAGTCCTGGTCGAAGGAGAAAGAAACAACGCCTCCGGCCTTGTGTATGGCAAGTCCAGAGGATATAAAACGGTTGTTTTTCCAGGGGATAAAACACTCATAGGCTCCACTGCACATGTAACCATTACCAGGGCTCACCTGGCTTACCTCGAGGGTTCATTAAAAAATTAAATGAAAGGATAAAAGTTTCTTTGCAGTTACATCCAATGATGCGTCGATAGAGACAATCGGTGAAAGTCGGCGCAGAGGCCAGAACAACTAAGGTGGTGGGTAATACCCCCTTCCGGGCAAGAACACGCGGCTTAAAAGCTGGTGTTGGGATTCCGTAAGGAAGACCAACCGGTACATAAGTGTAAGCTTATGGCTAAGAAGTTGAAATCTGTGACACTGCCTCCTGTTTAGTCATCAGGAGAAAATCTAAATAAAATTAATTTAATTAATTTATTTAGATTACAGAAACGAGGTGAGAAACATGTCGGAATCGATACTAAATAAGGCCCGGGAACTAGGTCTTGAATTATCAAAGTCAAAAGAATTTAGCAATGTGCGGGAAGCGGAAACCATGATGATGCAGAATCCCGAAGCTCAAATTATCATCAGTGAATTCCAAGCTAAGCAGCATGCCTTGCAGGACATGCAAGCCCAGGGACTGCCTCTTTCCGAATCCCTGCAAAGGGAATTTGGGGAATTCCAGAGAAGAATGTTTGATAATACCCATATAACTAATTTCTTCAAGGCCCAGGAAAGTTTTGAGAATATCCTTGATCAGGTTAATAAAATCATTAGTGAGTCTATTGGTATGAGTCAAGGATGTGGCTGTGAAGGCGAATGCCAGACTGACCACGACTGTGGGTGTGAAAGTTGCAGTTAATCTCAAGAATTAAATATTTATGAGATTGTACCAAATTCGTATTTAGTGCAAAAACCCCTGTATGGGCTCTACTTACCCCTAAGGGGGTTTTTCTTTTGGTTTAGAATACCATATGTTATAATGAACCCCAGGAGGTGTTCCGGTGAATTTTACACCTATGATTAAGCAGTACCTTGAAATAAAGCAGCAATATCCGGATACCATCCTTTTTTTTAGACTGGGCGATTTTTATGAAATGTTTTTTGACGATGCCCGCCTGGCCTCACGTGAGCTTGAGATTGCACTTACCGGTAGAGACGGTGGAGGTAGCGAACGAGTACCCATGTGCGGCTTTCCCTATCACGCGGCGGACAGTTATATAGCCAGGCTCCTGGCCAAAAGGTACCGGGTAGCAATCTGCGAACAGGTGGAAGACCCCGCTCTGGCCAAAGGAATCGTCAGGCGGGAAGTTACCAGGGTGATTACCCCTGGTACGGTCATGGAAGGTCATCTTCTGGAAGAAAAGCAAAACAATTACCTTGTGAGCATTGCCCTGGAAGGGAGCAGCTACAGCTTTGCCATGACTGATATTTCCACAGGCGTCTTTATGGTCAGTGCCTTCACCGGCGACAAGGGTAGAGCCAGGCTGGCCGAGGAACTAAGCCGGTTACTGCCGGCTGAGGTACTCCTCCCACTGGCCCAGGCGGAACGCCTCAGTGAAGACCTGACTCTAACTGGAGCTGTAACAGTCAGCGCTTACCTTGACGAAGCATACGATCGTTTACAGGCTCTGCGTGAACTGGAAAACCAGTTTGGTCAGGACTGCCCGGGAAATATCAAAAGCCCGGACTTTGAGTTGGCCATTCCAGCCGCCGGGGCACTCCTTAAATACCTCAGGGATACGCAAAAAAGAGACCTTTCCCATATCAGACAGGTAAGCTATTACCATCCTGGCAGGTTTATGCTTCTGGATGCATCAACTAGACGCAACCTGGAGTTGACCAGATCGCTCTCTGACGGCTCCCGCAGGAATACCCTGCTTGCCGTTTTAGACTATACAGTAACAGCCATGGGGGGGCGGCTGCTCAGGAATTGGATCGAACAACCTCTCCTTGAAAAAGATGAAATCGTGCCGCGGCTGGACGCAGTGGATGAGCTTATGCAGCAGCTGTTTATACGCAGCGACTTAAAGGGCCTGCTAAAGGGCATCTATGATCTGGAAAGGCTGGCTGGCAGGATCTCTTTCGGTACCATCAATGCCCGCGACATGGTCTCCTTGAAAAAATCGTTGGACTGTCTGCCAGATTTGAAGGGTCTATTGGAGCAGTGCACGGCGGCCCTTTTACAGGAAACCGGATATAGCATCGACATCATGAAAGACCTCCGTGAGCTGCTGGACAGCGCCATCACCGATAACCCACCTTTATCACTCAGGGATGGTGGAATTATAAAAATAGGTTTTAATACTGAAGTGGACAGACTCCGTTTGGTCAAACAGGAAGGAAAGTCCATGTTGGCCAGGCTGGAAGAGCAGGAGCGTTCCCGTACCGGTATAAGGTCACTTAAGGTGGGTTTTAATAAGGTATTTGGTTATTATATTGAGGTTACCAAGTCAAACCTGGAGCAGGTCCCGGAGGATTATCATCGTAAACAAACCCTAGCCAATGCAGAGCGCTTTATCACTCCGGAACTTAAAGAATATGAGGACCTGGTTTTAGGCGCCGAGGACCGCTTGGTGCAGTTGGAATATCAAATCTTCTCTGAGATTCGCAACCAGTTCACCGGAGCTATCCAACGCATCCAAGCAACCGCTGCAGCGGTAGCCATTGCAGACGCACTCTTTTCACTGGCCGAGGCTGCAGCGGTGGGGAGGTTTGTACGTCCGGGAATTAACGGGGATGGGCAGCTGTTCATAAAAGACGGGAGACACCCCGTTCTGGAACAAGTACTGAACGAGAAGTTTGTACCCAACGATACTGTTATGGATAATCAAAAAAATCGCCTGGTCCTGATCACAGGACCTAATATGGCCGGGAAAAGTACCTATATGCGTCAGGTAGCCTTAATCATCATGATGGCGCAGTCAGGCAGCTTTGTCCCAGCAGCATCAGCCCAAATCCCACTTGTAGATCGGATTTTTACCAGGGTGGGAGCCGCTGACGACCTGGCCACAGGACAAAGTACCTTTATGGTGGAAATGAACGAATGCCGGGCTATTGTACTGGGCGCTACTCAAAGAAGCCTGATCATTATGGATGAAGTCGGGCGCGGCACAAGCACCTACGACGGTATCAGCATCGCCCGGGCACTGGTCGAGTACATCCACACCAGGATAGGCGCCAAGACCCTATTCTCAACCCACTATCACGAATTGACCAACCTTGACCAGGTCGCTGGGATAGTAAATTACAACGTTGCGGTCAAGGAAGATGGAGAGAATATTATTTTTTTGCGTAAGGTAGTGGCGGGTAAATCGGACCGCAGCTATGGTATCCACGTCGCCAGGTTGGCAGGACTGCCTGAAGAGATTGTCAGACGGGCAACCGAGGTGCTGCGGGGACTTGAAACAGGCGGGGGCGCTATAGACGCAGCCGCCTGCAAGGAGAGTTACCGTGAGGAAGCAGCAATAATGTTGAATGAACGCGAACATGCAGTTTTACAAAAACTAGGAAGCCTGAATGTTCTTAGTATGACACCACTAGAAGCGCTTAACCAGCTTTACCACTTACAGCAGGGAATTAAAACTGATTTGCAGTAAGTTGCACTATGGTTGAGGGTGAGGGTATATAGTATGTACATAGGGGTTGATGTAGGGGGTACTTATACCGACGCAGTGCTATTAGAACAAAACCAAATCAGGGCAAGCGCCAAGGTGCCAAGCAGGAAAAACCTGCTGAGCTCCATTATCGAGGCCCTAGATACGGTCTTACAGGGTGTGGACACCAGTCGCTTAAATAGGATTGTTTTCAGCACCACCATGATTACCAACCTTATTGCCGAGCGAAAATATGCTCCGGTGGCTTTGCTCCTCATCCCTGGTCCCGGTTTGAGCCATACGTATTACCAGTTCAATACGATGACTCGCATATTAACCGGAACAATTGACTACCGGGGCAGAGAAACTGTGTCTTTAAAGGAACAAGAGATCGAGGCAGCGATGGCCGAAGTGGCTGCCCAGGGTTTTAAAAAGGTTGGCGTAATTGGCAAGTTTTCACCACGCAATACCTCCCATGAAAGACGCCTGGAATTGCTGATCAAAGAGAATCATCCTGACTGGGAGGTTGAACTTGGCCATCTGGTCGGCGGACAGTTAAATTTCCCCAGAAGGGTTGTAACCACCTACCTTACTGCAGCTACACGTGAGGCTTTTCACCACTTTTTGAACTTGGTGCGGCAGGCCCTGGCACAGCGTCAAATAACTGCCGAAGTATTGATCTTAAAAGCTGACGGCGGTACACTGCCCATGGAAAACTCCGAGAAAATGCCGGTAGAAACCATCTTTTCCGGGCCAGCTGCCAGCACTCTCGGGGCGCTGGCCCTGACCTCCCCTGGCGAAACTGCAGTTGTAGCTGATATCGGTGGGACAACCACCGATCTGGCCCTCATCTTAAGCGGGCAGCCACTTCTCTCAGCTAAAGGCGCCCGTATTGAGGGCCAGTTGACGCAGGTGCATACACTGGCAGTTAAATCAGTCCCGGTAGGCGGAGACAGTTTACTAGAACGGGTGGGAAATGAAATCATTGTGCACGGCAAAAGGATGGGGCCGGCCTACTGTATGGGGGGTCCTGTACCCACACCAACCGACGCTTTGCGAGTACTTGGTTTAACAACCCTGGGTGATCAGGCCAGAGCATCGGAAGCAATGGCGATATTGGGAGAACAAGGCGGCAGCTGTATCGTTGCAAATAGGATTGTCAGTCTGGTAGTTGAAAGCATTTCCTCCCAGATAAATCAGATGTTTCAGGAGTGGGAACAGGAACCGGCCTACCGGGTATGGGAAATTATGCAGAAGAAGAAGGTGCGACCATCCACCGTTGTAGGTGTAGGAGGCGGGGCTAACGGTTTGGTGGGGCGGATTGCAGAAGAGCTGGGATGCCGTTCGCTCATACCGCCTTACGCTGCGATCGCCAATGCCATTGGGGCTGCAGTCGCTAAAACCACCCTACAACTAAGCCTGAGGGCGGATACGGAGCAGGGTAGCTACGTTTTGCAGGAAGAAGGTTTTGAGGGTAAAATTGAGAGCAATCAATTCAATGAAAAAATAGCCCTGGATATCGTAAAAGAGCGTTTAATCCAGATGGCCGCAAGATATGGTCTGGATGTAAAACCGGAACAACTTGAGGTAACCCGCCTGGAAGTATTCAATATGGTCAGGGACTGGCATACAAATGGTAGGCTTATAGATATAACAGTACAAACTCCCCGAGGTATAACGGGAAGAATTGAAGCAGGGGGGCAATAGGGGTGAGAGGCATCAGGTGCAAACAGACCGGGTTGATTTTTTTCCCTGCCTTTGACTGGGCTATTTCCCCCACCCATCCGGAACGGGAAGAGAGGCTCCTCTATACCCGGGACCAGATTTTTGAAGAGGGCATCATCGACTTACCCCAGATAGCAGAATTCACACCGTCCCTGGCTTCTATTCATGATATTGCAAGAGTCCACTTCTGCATCCCGCGGGTTGAAACCCAGACTACCGAGGCACACCTAATCGCGGCCGGTGCGGCAATGATGCTGGCTGACCAAATAGTTGCAGGACATATAGATAATGGGTTCGCGCTGGTGCGCCCACCCGGCCATCACGCCATGCGGGTGGTACACGGCAATCGGGGTTTCTGTAATATCAACAACGAAGCGGTCATGGTCGAACACCTGCGCAGCCGTCACGGAGTTAAGCGGGTTGCTATTATCGATACTGACGTGCACCACGGTGATGGTACCCAGGATATTTTTTGGCATGATCCGGATGTCCTTTTTATTTCCTTCCACCAGGACGGCCGCACGTTGTTCCCTGGTACTGGTTTCACTTACGAACTGGGCGGCCCGGGCGCCTACGCACGCACTATCAACATCCCGCTATCGCCAGGCACAACTGACGAAAGCCTGCTTTATATCACAGACAACCTTATTCTGCCAATCCTGGAGGAATTCCAGCCGGACTTTATCGTAAATTCGGCTGGACAGGACAACCACTATACCGACCCTCTCGGGAGTATGCGTATCAGTGCCCAGGGGTACGCCAGGCTCACTGAAAAACTTCGCCCGGATCTGGCTGTGCTGGAAGGGGGTTATGCCATCGAAACCGCCCTGCCTTACGTTAACATGGCCATTATTCTTGCTCTGGCCGGCCTGGACTATAGCTATGTAAGAGAACCTGACTACTGGCCAGACCGTTTCAAGGAAACTTCCCAGCGGACCGAACAGGTAAAAAGGCTGGTGGATGAACTTTTAAAGCACTGGAAGAATCGTTATGCCACCCAGGCTGGCCGGGTAAAAATAGTTAACGGCTATTATGAGAGGGAAAAGATAATTTTCTACGATACCGACTATATTGAGGAACACCAGGTCGAAAAGCTTAGAATTTGCAACAACTGTACCGGGTATTTATCCATTGAATCAGAGGCCAACCAGGGTTATGGTCAGGCCAGAAAAGTACTGTGCCTCTCGGTCCCTTTCGGGGCCTGCTCTAAATGTCGTAATGAGGCGGCTGACCTGTACACCGGTGCTAAGAAATCAGTTAAATACAACCAAATTTATCTACAGGATAAGTCTTCAGATTTCCTTCTCGGTTATGACACGAAAGCGGGAAAGGAATGGCGTCGATAGGACGGGGGAACGTGACTTGGCCAGGATCATCGTACTGGATAAATATACTGCGGACCAAATCGCTGCCGGAGAAGTTGTAGAACGCCCTTCCTCGGTAGTAAAGGAACTTGTGGAAAATTCAATTGACGCCGGAGCCCGCCGCATAGTCATAGAAATCGAGAACGGCGGACTGTCGATGATAACCGTTTCCGACGACGGCTGTGGTATAGAAGGGGAGGATTTAGAGCTTGCTTTCCAGCGACACGCTACCAGCAAAATCACTTCAACCGGTGATCTCAGCTGTATCTATACGCTAGGCTTTAGAGGTGAAGCCTTGCCCAGCATCGCCGCAGTATCTAAGTTAACGGTTACCACTAGGACTCATGAAGCCCTAACCGGCACGCAGGCACAGATTGAGGGTGGCAACCTCGTTACGGTGGTACCGGCCGGAACCCCTCCTGGTACCACCGTAACCGTCAAAGATCTTTTTTATAATACCCCAGCCAGGCGGAAAACCATGAAGAGCCCCGCCAATGAAGGTTCTCTCTGTGGAGAACTGGTATCCCGCCTGGCTTTAGCCAGACCCGATATCCGCTACGAAATGAGAGTTAAGGGGAAGGGCGTCTTCTATTCAGCTGGTTCAGGGCGCCTAGTTGATGCCGCAACAGCGGTTTACGGGGTAAACCTGACCAGGGAAATGATATCCCTTAATTTTACAAAAGACGGTGTAGCGATTGTTGGCTTGGTGGGAAAACCCAGCATCAGCCGCAGCACCCGCAGCCATATCACGCTTGTTATCAACGGTCGCTATGTGCGCTGCGCACCGGTTACAGCAGCTGTTGAAGCAGCTTACCATACCTTGCTTCCCCAGGGACGAAAGCCGGTTGTCCTGCTGTCGCTGGCTATCCCCCCGGAGCTTCTGGATGTTAATGTCCACCCTGCCAAGCTGGAGGTTCACCTGCTAGAGGAGGGGACAGTGGCCGGGTTGGTCAAAAGGGCATTACTTGAAGCCCTCAGGACAAAAGAGCTGATACCCTCAGCGGCCAACGCAACCCATAGAAAATACCAATCAGGACTGGTTATGCCCCAGTATGATATACCCGTGCAACAGGAAAGATTAAACGAACTGGTACAGGTGAAAGTAAAATCCTGTGTTCAGCCCGGGCTGGAGACCAGAGACAACTCAAACGCAGCGGCGATGCCACATTCCTACGGGCAGCAGGCAGGAAGCCCGTCTGAAGGCGCCGTAGAAAAACTGGCTGACTACGACAAACAGGTTGCGTCTTTCCCCGATTTGCATCCCCTCGCCCAGTTGCCCCCCTTATATATTTTGGCTGCGGGGGAGGACGGCCTTTACATTATTGATCAGCACGCCGCTCACGAAAGAGTTCAGTATGAAGATTATCTAGCCGTGCAGGGCACTACCAAAAGCCAGTGTTTACTCGAACCGGTAACACTAGAACTGGACTACCGGGATGCGTCACTACTCACCGAAAGAATCCTGTGGTTTACTGAGGCGGGTTTTATTATTGAACACTTTGGAGGAAACACCTTCTTACTGCGGGGAGTCCCCTCACGTTTTCCACCAGGACAGGAGAAAACATTGTTTCTGGACCTGTTGGATTATTTTAAGGAAAAAGGAACAACTTCCTGCCGTGCCGAATTTTTCAACCACTTGGCTGCATCTGTAGCCTGCAAAAACGCTGTAAAATCGGGGGAAAAACTCACTTTAGCGGCCATGGAGGCGCTCCTTAAGAGCCTGGCTGGAAAGGATAACCCCTTTACCTGCCCGCACGGGAGACCTGCCGTAATTAAAATCTCCTACCGGGACCTGGCCACACGCTTTAAAAGGTAAGTCTGGAATGAACTCGTCCAGCTAAAGTTTTACATCGAGATTCTTTGGAGGAATCTACCCCCAACGAAGCAAAAAATTGGATAAACCTGATAGTTAGGAGTAGAGGAATTGACGGGCTGTCACACCGGCATCACCAACAATCAGCAATATTTTGCCGTAACAACCTCCCATCGCCCGACGCCGGTTCAGGTTTCTCATGCTGTTAAGCTGGCTGCTGAGCTGTCTGTACCATTTATACCACGGAATGATTTATCTATTGAATCCATGATATCAAATATTGGGATTGCTGGTATAATGGTTATATCTTCACAAAGAATCAGCTTTTTTACGGGTAAATCGGAATTTTTTTTCCATCCCGGACTTGCCAAACTCCGCATAAATGAGCTAAAAAATGGGAAAACTGACCAAATGGTACAAGCAATGTCGCTTCAAGCAGGGGACACGCTGCTGGACTGTACCCTAGGCCTGGGAAGCGATTCGATTGTAGCAAGTTATGTATCAGGCTCGCGCGGCAGGGTCACCGGGTTAGAAAGCTCGATCTTGATTGCAGCTATCGTTGGACAGGGGTTGAAAACCTACCAATTAGCAGATGCAGACATCAGCCAGGCTATGCAGAGGGTTGAAGTAGTGCATTTCTATCACAAGGATTACCTGGCAGGCTTGCCACCCCGCAGTTACGACGTTGTCTACTTTGACCCGATGTTCCGCTCACCCAGAAAAAAATCACCCTACATGGATGCCATGAGAGCAATTGCCAATCCTAACCCTATTGATCGTGAAACGATAGCCATGGCTTTAAAGGCCTGCACGAAGCGGGTTGTAATGAAGGAACGGCGGTGGAGCAAAGAATTCGAGCGTTTGGGTTTCAAGGAAATCCGTGGTGGAAAGCATGCCCCTGTGGTTTATGGTGTAATTGATCGGCAGGTTATGGGATGAAGGATAAAGCAGATAATAAAATGAAACCCCTGATAGTAATTACAGGCCCTACCGCCACAGGAAAAAGTGAGGTTGGCGTTCTGGTGGCCGAACAGGTAGGCGGAGAAATCATCTCGGCAGACTCCATGTTGTTGTACCGCCATATGGATATCGGAACCGCCAAGCCTAACATGGTGGAAAGACACGGCATTCCACACCATATGATCGATATTGCGGAACCAGACCAGGAATACAGCGCCGCACTTTACCAAAAGGAGGCCCGCCATTTAATCACCGAAATTTCAATTCGACGCAATTTGCCCATTTTAGTTGGTGGAACCGGGTTGTATATAAGAGCGGTTATTGACCCCTACGAATTTGGCGATACTGGTAGTGAACCTGCTATAAGGGAACGCTTGTTGCTTGAAGCAGAACAGGATGGTTACGATAAACTTCACCGGCGCCTGTTCGAGGTTGACCCAGAGGCCGCTGCCAAGCTCCACCCCAGGGATGCCAGGAGGGTCATTCGTGCCCTTGAGGTTTATTATATGACCGGTAGACCATCTTCAAGCTACACGCAACTAAACCAATACCACCAACCGCTTTATCGCCTGTTTATGTTTGGCCTGAATATGGAGCGGGCAAGCCTCTACCGGCGCATAGAAAAAAGGGTTGACGCTATGATTGCAGCCGGGCTTGTGGAAGAAGTCCACCAGCTTCTAGAAAGCGGCTACAGCAGGGATTTAAACGCTATGCGCAGTCTTGGCTATAAGGAGATTGCCGCCTACCTTACTGGTGAGATCTCCATGGAGCAGGCGGTTGAGCTCTTAAAGAGAAACACTAGGCGTTTTGCCAAAAGACAGCTGACCTGGTTTCGCAGAGACGACAGAATTAGATGGCTAGATATAGATGATTTCGGTAGTCAAGAGGCGATTGCAAAAGAAATAACCAAAAGTTTAGAAGGAGTATTCTAAGGTTTGTAGAACATAATAACAAAAATATCCAACGGAGGTAGCTCCTATTATGACAAAACCCCAAATTAACCTACAAGACGCTTTTTTAAATCAGGTAAGGAAGGAGAATATCCCTGTCACTATATTCCTGGTAAATGGCTTCCAGTTGAAGGGGATGGTGAGGGGCTTTGATAACTTTACAGTAATCTTGGAAAGTGATGGCAAACAACTGATGGTTTATAAACATGCCATATCAACCATCAGCCCGCTTAAACCTGTCAGCACATCTTTTTCTGAAACCAAAAGCTCCTAAGTAATAGAGTTGGTTTTCGCCTCTCTATCAGAGGGGCTTATTTTTTGGTTGTAAATGTCCACCCCGGGCGTATACATTAAATGATTTGATGCCCTAGCAGAGGTGGCGAAAACCGGGTGAAAATAAAAATATGGAATGGTAAGGAGTATGCAGGAGACCCCGGTAAAGGTCATGTTAGGGTAAATAGACCTGTCAAAACTGCCCATTCTAACCAGCCCTTATATATGGCCACCCGGCCTTCTGATGACCTGGCTGCGCGCCGCAGCGCCAAGGAAATCATCAATGAACTCAATACATTAATCGGGCTCAAGGGTGTTAAAAAGCTTATAGAAGAAATCTATGCTTTCGTTGAAATACAAAAATGCAGACAAGTTGAGCGGCTGGTCGTTGAACCCCTGGCGTTGCATATGATTTTCAAAGGGAACCCCGGCACAGGAAAGACAACTGTTGCCAGAATTCTGGGAAAGTTATTCAAAGAGGTTGGCGTCCTACCAAGAGGTCACTTGGTTGAAGTTGAGCGGGCCGATATGGTAGGAGAATTCATCGGACACACTGCCCAAAAAACCAGGGAACAGATTAAGAAGGCACTGGGGGGCATCCTCTTTATCGACGAGGCCTATTCCCTGGCCCGGGGTGGGGAAAAGGATTTCGGCAAGGAAGCCATCGATGCGCTGGTCAAGGGGATGGAAGACCACAGGGACAATTTCATTCTGATCCTGGCAGGTTACCAGGACGAGATGGACTGGTTTGTCGAATCAAATCCGGGCTTGCGTTCGCGTTTCCCGGTACACCTGAACTTTCCTGATTACAACAGCCTGGAATTGCTGGCCATTGCCGATGTGATGCTTAAGAAGAAGCAGTATGAGCTTTCAACCGGAGCCAGAGAAGAACTCCGCTTTGTTATTGAAAAGGAACAAAAAAGCCATGACAACAGCGGCAACGCTAGGCTTGTCCGGAACCTGATCGAGAAGGCCATCCGTAGGCAGGCGGTACGACTTCTACAGCCTGGGAATAGAATGACCCGTGATGATTTGATGCTCCTCAAGAGGGAAGACCTGGCAGGTGAATGAATAGATATTTAAGTAATATTTAGATAGTCAGGAGATGTTATTGCGGCTGGTGAATAAGCTATATGATCTTGAACTTCTATCAGATGAAGTTGAAGCAGAAGTTCAGGTTTTTTACAGACATATTGAAAAGATAGCGCTTACTAATCATGGCAAGGTGCTTGAAGCCTTCAGAGCGGCCAGAGTAAGTGACTACCACCTGAAGGGGTCCACCGGCTACGGCTATGGTGACGCCGGCAGAGAAGCCCTGGAAGAAGTATACGCCAGGGTATTCCATGCTGAAAAGGCACTGGTGCGAAGCCAGATTGTCTCTGGCACGCATGCCATAGCCCTTTGCCTCTATGGGGTGTTGCGACCTGGGGATGAGCTCCTGGCGGTGCAGGGTCAACCTTATGATACGCTGGGCGCTATTATTGGACTTCATAGTAATGAAAGCGGTTCACTAAAAGATCTGATGATCTCGTACAAACAGGTCGAACCCACAAACGAAGGTGGTATCGACTATGATAGGGTCGGCCAAGCCCTGGGCGATAAAACTAAAATGGTGCTCCTGCAACGTTCGTGTGGTTACGGAGCCGGTAAACCACTTAGTATTAAAGAATTGAAAAGAATTATCGATTATATTAGGCAGCGAAAACCCGAAACGGTGATATTTGTTGACAACTGCTATGGCGAGTTCGTTGAGGAAGAAGAGCCTATCGAAGCTGGGGCGGACCTTGCTGCCGGTTCACTGATTAAAAATCCCGGTGGCGGTGTTGCACCAACCGGGGGCTATGTGGTCGGCCGGGATAAATACGTCATTATGGCCGCCAACCGGTGGAGCGCACCAGGTATCGGGTCGGAGGTAGGGCCTTCCGCCGAGAACCAGCGTCTGTTTTTCCAGGGATTATACCTGGCGCCACATACCGTTGCCGAAGCGATCAAAGGGAGTGTTTTTACAGCCAGATTTTTCGAGAAACTGGGATATGAGGTGAGGCCTTTATTTAATGAACAACGGTACGACCTGGTACAGTTGATCAAACTTGGCACACCGGAAAAAGTTTTAGCTTTTTGCCGTGGCCTGCAGGCAGCATCCCCGGTAGACTCATATGTACGTCCGGAAGCACAGCCTATGCCTGGTTACAAAGACCCGGTGGTAATGGCGGCGGGAACATTTGTGCAGGGTGCTTCCCTTGAATTGTCGGCAGATGGACCTCTGCGAGAACCCTATAACGTTTATGTGCAGGGCGGCCTTTCGAAGGAATATGTGAGGCTGGCCATCATATCAGCTGCCAGAGAAATAATGAACACGGCCTAGCTGACAGAAGTTACAATCAAAGGTATTAGAATCTTATATTTTTATGATGAAAAAGGTATTATAATATTCCTATCGAAAATATAATAATAATTTATTAAACACCGTGGGAAGCATGGTGATTTGTCATGAATTTTAAGCAACTTGAGGCCTTTTTGTGGGTATCTGAAATGCATAGTTTTACGAAAGCGGCCCGGCAAATGTATATGAGCCAACCTGCCGTAAGCTTTCAAATTAAGGCGCTCGAGGAAGACCTGGAGGCAGATTTGTTCCAACGCGGTGACAAGAAGGTCATCCTTACCGAAGCTGGCAGGCTATTGTATCCCGAGGCTAAAAAGATGCTGCGGCATTATCATAAAATAAAGTCAGGTCTCGACGATCTAAAAGGCCTTAAAACAGGTAACCTCGTGGTAGGCGCCAGCACTATACCGGGAGAGTATCTTTTACCTCTACTGATAGGGGGGTTTAAGGAAGCTTATCCTGGAATTCAAATTGCTTTAAAAGTTGCCGGAAGTGGACAAGTAACGAGGTGGATACGTGAGAGAGAGATAGACTTGGGCATCACCGGTGTTCCGGTTGAAGGCGATGGAATTGATTGCTCACCATGGTTGAAGGATGAAATGGTACTCATCGTCCATCCTAACCACCCGTGGGTTAATTCCGGTGTTATTGACATTTCCGAACTCAAAACATCAGTTATGATCTTACGTGAGCAAGGCTCAGGAACAAGGAGGACCCTCGAGAAAAAGCTGGAGACAAAAGGGATATCCCTGGAAAAAATTCCCCATGGGATGGAGCTTGGCAGCACTAGGGCTGTTATTACAGCCGTGGAGGCTGGTTTGGGAGTGAGTATAGTCTCCCGGTGCGCAGTAAAGGACGCTCTAGCATTAAAAAAGATATCGGAAATCCAAGTGCAGGGGCTTGATCTCAACCGCTCCCTTTACTTAATTAAACAAAGCCAGAGCATAGGTGGCTTCGCTACTGAGGTTTTCTGCGATTTCATTAATAACAGTGAAGAAGGCATACGTTTCCTACCGAAGTAGGAAACGTATTTTGTTTTTTACGTAACAAAATGTTGATTTAGTTCTCATCTTGCAGGATATTCAAAGTATTTTGTCTAAATAACCATCATGCTGTCTTCCTTAAAAAAATTATTTTTATTAAACCCCAAATTTTATACTCTCCGTACGAAAATGGCGCTCCTCTCTTTTTGCTCGGTTTTATTGGCGATCACCATCGGCGGAATAATCGTGGTGGAGAAAATATCCTCTACAATTGAAGAGGAAACAGGCTTAAGGGCTATGGCTATCTCACGGACCCTGGCTCAATCCGAGGAAATCCAAAATAACATCGGGACACCTGATGGAACATCACGCATCCAGCCGGTGGCCGAACGCACCAGGTTGGCCACCGGAGTGGAGTACATAGTTGTGGTGGATATGGATGGTATTCGCTACTCTCACCCTGTTGAGAACAGGATTGGCAAGAGATTTACTGAAAGCGATCTAGTACCGGCCCTTGCCAATAATGAGTACATTTCGCGGGCAGAAGGGGTGCTGGGACCGTCAATCCGGGCCTTTGTACCGATTAAAATAAATGAAGGGACCAAACAAGTTGGTGTCGTTGTGGTGGGTATTTTAACTCCCACCATTAGCTTTCTGCTCAGAACCATTCAAACCGAGCTCTACTACTCTCTAGTTATAGGGTTGTTAGTCGGACTGCTGGGTTCCCTTTTTATGGCCAGAAAGATTAAAAGCGGTATGTTCAGTCTGGAACCTGTGGAAATCGCCCGGCTGCTTGAGGAGAGGGTGGCTATATTTCAAGCTATGAGCGAGGGCATCATTGCGATTGACACGAACAGTCGCATAACCGTAGCCAATAAAGAAGTCCAACATCTCCTTGATAAAACCAACGAAGAGATTGTAGGGCGTAATATTATGGAAATGATCCCCAACTCAAACTTGCCGGAGGTTTTAAGAACAGGAGAAGCCCAAATCAACAGCCAAATGTATATCAATGATACAGCTGTTTTGGTAAACCGCGTCCCGATCCGCTTTAAGGAGGAAATAATCGGCGCCGTGGCCACCTTCCAGGATAAAACTGAGGCTAACCGGTTAGCCGAGGAATTAACCGGTGTTAAAGCTTTTATCGAGGCTCTGAGGGTGCAAAACCACGAGCATATGAACAAAATGCACACCATTGCGGGCCTAATCCAGTTGGAAAAATACGAAAGAGCGCTGGACTATATCTATGACCTCACTGAAGAGCAGCAGGAAATTACGGGCCTTTTAACGAAAAACATCTTTGACCACAGCATAGCAGGCCTCCTGTTGGGGAAATACACGCGGGCCAAGGAACTTAGGGCCGAATTGATTATTGACCACAAGACAAGGTTAAGAGAACTACCGTCACGACTGGAGACCGGCGACCTGGTAATTATTATCGGCAACCTCATTGAAAATGCGCTGGATGCCGTCAGAATGGTAGAACCGGACCGGCGCAAGATTTATTTTTCAATGTACGACCAGCATGACGCACTTTATATAACTGTCAGGGACATGGGGCCCGGTATCCCCGAGGAAAAACATGAGCTCATTTTCCAGCAGGGCTTTTCAACCAAGGGTTTGGCCAACCGCGGTTTGGGTCTTTTCCTGGTAAAACGCTACGTCCACCTGGCAGGAGGTGCTATAACCCTAAAAAACCTTGTCGAGGGTGGAGTAGAGTTTAACATATATATTCCGAAAGAGGACTAAATATCATAAATAGTGAGCAAGAAGGTGAAGAATATGCTCCCAATAGACGTAGTGATTGTTGAGGACGACCCCATGGTAGTTGAAGTTAACCGGGGATTTATCAACGCTGTGCATGGCTTCAGGGTGGCGGGGGTGGCATCTACCGGACTGGATGCCGTAGAAATAATTAAAGAGATGACGCCGGACCTTGCCCTTCTGGATATTTATTTGCCTGATATGGACGGTGTAACAACGCTTCAGGAGATCAGACGCCTTGGTTTGCCAACTGACGTAATTATCGTAACTGCCGCGCATGATGCTGAAACGATTCAAAATGTGTTCCGATACGGCGCTATAGATTATATCGTAAAACCCTTTAAGTTTGCACGCCTGAAAACAGCCTTGAATTCCTACGCCACTCTGCACAGCAAATTCCGCCGGCAGGCACAAATGAACCAGAACGAAATCGACAGTCTTGCCTTAAGCCGCGGGCAACAGCTTGATGAGGGTGTTCCCAAAGGGTTGAACGAAATAACCCTGAAGCAGGTATACCTTTATTTATCGAAGGAAGGGGAAGCGCTCTCCGCCGAAGAGGTGGCAGAGGGAGTAGGGCTGGCCAGGGTTACGGCGAGGCGTTATCTTGATTTTCTAGAAAAGTCAAACCGCGTTGTACTTGAACTCCAGTATGGCTCGGTTGGCCGTCCGATCAACCGGTATCGCACTATTGAGTAATAAGGCATATATAAATGACATAAACAATAGAACTAATATTGTCCTTGGCCAAACTCCTAGATAAGCTTTAAGTAGCTACCTGCAACATTTGTTTTGGAAGTGGTGGTAAATTATAAAAATGCAGATCCGGTTAACTCTTGTCCTGCTTATAATTTCCTTATTATGTATTGCTGGTTGTGGGGAAAGAGTTGTAGATTTGGAGCAGGTAAGCCCGGAAGAAAAAATAGTAATTAAATTTTCGCACGTAGTTGCTGAAAATACCCCCAAGGGATTGGCAGCGCAGCGTTTTGCGGATCTGGTCAAAGAACGCACCCATGGCAGAATCGAGGTACAAGTATTTCATAACTCCACCTTGTACAAAGATGGTGAGGAAATACAAGCGCTACAGAATGGGCTGGTGCAAATGATTGCACCAGCCACGTCAAAACTTTCCGGACTGTATCCCCAGTGGCAGGTTTTCGACCTTCCTTACGCCTTTGAGGATGTAAACGCTGTACACGAAGCAATGTCTGGTTACATCGGAAGCCAGTTGTGTGATGGATTAAAGCAGAACAACATGCAGGCTCTGGCCTTCTGGGACAATGGCTTTAAACAAATGACCAACAGCCAGCGTCCTCTGGTCAATCCTGCTGATTTTCAGGGGCTCTCATTCAGGGTAATGATTAATAGCCAGGTTTTAAAAAAAGAGTTTGAAAGATTGAATGCCCATGCCGTAGAAGGCCCTTTCAATGACCTCTACCGGGCTCTCGATTCACACGAAGTGGACGGACAGGAAAATACCATGTCAAATATATATTCTAAAAACCTATATAAGGTACAGCCTTACCTGACTTTATCGAACCACGGCTACATGGGTTACGTAGTCCTGACCAATCAAAAATTCTGGGCAGGACTGCCGGTAGATGTGAGAAAGACTCTGGAAAGTACACTGCTGGAAGTCACTGAATGGGAACGCGAGCAGGCTTTCGTATTGGACAAACAAAGCCTGGAAATAGTCGTCAATTCCGGTCTGATACAGGTGCACCAACAAACGGAGACCGAAAAGAAACAATGGTCAATTGCTTTGAAGCCTGTATATTTGGAATTTAAGAATCTCATCGGAACCGACATGGCAGACTACATTGAAGAAATGCACACTCAGTAAGTCCATATTAGATTTTACGTACAAGTCCGATGACTTTGCCAAGAACTTGAAGTTCGTTTACATATATTGGCTCCATAGCTCTGTTTTCCGGCTGTAGGCGAATCCTGACTTTTTCTTTAAAAAACCTTTTTACCGTAGCTTCTTCCTCAAGCAGGGCAACCACGATATCGCCGTTGTTTACGTCATGCTGTTGCCTGACCACAACCATATCCCCGTTCAGAATGCCTGCTTCAATCATGCTTTCGCCCTGAACCTTCAGCATGAAGAATTCCCCAGTTCCGGTAAAATGAGTGGGTAAGGGAAATAATTCCTCTTTGTTTTCAACGGCCAGGAGTGGTAAACCCGCCGCTACGCGTCCGACTAGTGGAACATTTACATATTCCACCCTTTCACCTCCCGGGTACAACACCTCTATGGCTCTTGGCTTCGTCGGATCCCTTCTCAAGTACCCCATTTTCTCAAGCTTTTTAAGGTAACCGTGGACGGTAGAACTTGAACTTAAACCAACAGCCTGGCCAATTTCCCGTACAGAAGGAGGATATCCCTTCTGGCGCAAATTATCTTTTATCACCGTCAGGATTTCCGCCTGCTTTGTGGTCAAACCCGCCTGCATAAGTTACACCAGCCTTTTTCGATTTATTTTACTATGCTATTAGTATAACATAAAAACCACCACGTCAAAACATTTGTTCGGACATTGGCGGAAATTTTTGATTATTATTTTTAATATTTAGAAGGAAGCTGGTTAATTTTTGTAGAAATATTTGTTTCAGCAACAATAATCGGAAAGGAGCAGACCTGTTGCAAAAGTTTAAGGTGGCAATTGTAGGAGTCGGCCAAGGAGGTTTTGCAATTTACAGAATGCTCAAGACGATGGAAGAAGTGGAAATTGCCGGATTGGTCGACATTAATCCGGCAGCTCCAGGACTTGTAGCCGGTTCCGAAGAAGGTATTTATATATCAACCGATTACCATGATATAGTCAAGCTTCCTGATCTGGACGTGATTATTGAAGTTACCGGAGTTCCAGAGGTGCAGGAGGATCTGTTACTGATCAAACCTAAAAGAGCCACGGTAATGGAAGCTCAAGCGGTCAACCTGATGATGACAATACTGAAAGAAAAAGAAGAATTATTAGAGCTGACCAGAATTCAGGGTGAACTCTCAGCCATTTTAAACTCGATGCAGGAGGCTATTGAGGTTGCCGATACGAACGGCACCATTAAATACGTAAACCCTGCCTTTAGCCGTATAACCGGTATTCCCGAGCAAGAAAGAATCGGCCAGAATATTTTTGAGGCATCACCGGACGGTGCTCTGACAAACTTGTTAAAAACCGGAAAACTCATGTTTGGGCAGAAGACTAAAGTGGGTGGAAGCCTAGCCGAAGTTGTGGCAAACGCCGCACCTATTATTATTGACGGAAAAATGGAAGGGGGAGTAGTGGTATTCCAGCATTTCACAGATATCATGAAGATGATAGATGAGCTAAAAAAAAGTACTACCCTCATTGAGAACCTAACTGACAAATTAGGTCTGGTAACCACCAGCAAGTACTCTTTTGAAGACATCCTGGGAAATAGCCTGGAAATAAATAGGTGCATTAACCTGGCTGAAAAATCAGCCCGTAGTAATTCTACAGTCCTACTACTGGGAGAAAGCGGTACAGGTAAAGAACTATTTGCTCACTCCATCCATGGAGCTTCAATGCGGCGTGAGAATCCCTTTGTCAAGGTAAACTGCGCTGCTATTCCTGAAACACTACTGGAAAGTGAATTTTTTGGCTACGCTAAGGGGGCTTTTACCGGAGCGGTAAAAGCAAAAATAGGAAAATTTGAATTAGCCAACGGGGGAACTATATTCCTGGATGAGATCGGTGATATGAATCTCCTGCTTCAGGGCAAGATTTTGAGGGTTTTACAAGAGATGGAGTTTGAGCGTGTGGGCGGCAACCAGACCATCAAGGTTGACGTCAGGGTAATTGCAGCAACCAACCGCAACCTGAAGGAGTTAATCCGACAGGGCATTTTCAGAGAAGACCTATATTACCGTCTGAATGTGGTGGAAATTACCATCCCCCCGCTTAGGTTGCACAAGGAAGATCTTCCCGCGCTAGTCATTCACCTCATTACTAAGTTCAACAGGAAACTGGGTAAAAAGGTTAAAGGCCTTTCCGATGACGCGTTGGAAGTGCTTTACAGTTATGATTGGCCAGGCAACGTCCGTGAACTCGAAAACGTTATCGAGAGAGTAATGGTAACGGTAGATGAAGAAGTCCTGGTTAAGAAATATCTCCTTCCCCATGTCAACCAGACCAGGATCTTTCCGGAGCGTGACGTTGACTTGATGCCCATTGATCAAATGGAGGAGATGCTTATCCGGAAGGCCATGGCCAAGTATGGCAACACGGTGGAGGGCAAGCGAAGAGCCTCACAGGTCCTGAATATATCTCTGGCAACCCTCTATAATAAATTGAAAAAGATCAAACCATCCAATTACAATAATTAGAAATGATTATAAATATAAGAAATACCGCTTGTCTCAAGGGATTAGTCCCAATTGGTTCTATAATTTAGAAAATTTAGCATTTTCCCTCATCCAACAAAATGCGCAGCACGATTCAAACCAACTGGCACAAATGCTGTGTTATTAAAGGATTAAATAAGAACCAACTGCAAAAAAGACTCTTTTGACAAGGTCTTACCGCTATGGTATGGATCTTGCTTTTTTATAAATTTGAATAGTGGTAGCTACAATACAGCAAGGGGGGGGAACTAAAATTAAAACCGTTAATACCACTGCTATAACAGAAGCCGTGGCAAGGATGAGTCAGGAGGCAAACTTTTACCTCGGGCAAGATGTTCTTGAGGGGTTCCAAAAAGCGCTGGATCAAGAAATTTCTATTACAGGAAAAGAGATACTCCAGCAACTAATTGAAAACGCAGGAATAGCACGCGACGAGTTGGTCCCGATGTGTCAGGATACTGGCTATGCTGTTATTTTTGTGGAACTCGGACAGGACGTCAGGATTGAAGGTGGTGACTTTTACGAGGCAATTCATGAGGGAGTAAGGAGGGGTTATACCGAAGGCTACCTCAGAAAATCCATTGTAAGCCATCCCTTGGAGCGTAAAAACACCGGAGATAATACCCCGGCTGTAATCCACACCAAGATTGTGCCTGGTGAAACACTCCGGATTACAATCGCTCCTAAAGGCGGCGGTGCCGAAAACATGAGCGCAATTAAGATGTTAAAACCAGCCGATGGCGTAGAAGGTGTAAGAAAATTCATTGTCGATACGGTTAAAACGGCAGGCCCCAACCCCTGCCCACCGATTGTGGTTGGAGTTGGAATAGGTGGGACATTTGAAAAGTGTGCCCAACTGTCTAAAGAGGCGCTATTAAGGGAATTTGGGGTGAAAAGCAAATACCCCGATATTGCCAAACTGGAAGATGAACTTCTTGAGGAAATCAACAAACTGGGGATCGGGCCGCAGGGCTTAGGTGGCAGAACAACAGCCCTCGCTGTGCATATTGAAATCTATGCTGCTCATATTGCCAGTCTGCCTGTGGCAGTAAACATTAACTGTCATGCAGCTCGGCACAAGGAAACTGTTTTATAAGTTTTATTTTTTACACCCCACACAATAATGTTACCAATAAAAAAGGGGAGGTGAAACGATTGACCCAAATCAGGCTAACAACCCCGTTATCTGATGAAGATGTTGAAAAACTGAGAATCGGTCAACGGGTTTCTTTAAATGGGACAATCTATACCGGGCGTGACGCCGCTCATAAAAGGTTGGTAGAACTGATTCAACAAGGAAAGGAATTACCCTTTAATCCCGATGGGCAGGTCATTTATTATGTAGGCCCCTCGCCGGCAAAACCAGGTGCTGTTATAGGCTCAGCTGGTCCAACCACCAGTTATAGGATGGATTCCTATGCGCCTGAGCTTTATAAGCTTGGTCTTAAAGCAAGCATCGGCAAAGGACGCAGGTCGGAAGGCGTGATTAATGCTCTTAAGCAAAATAAAGGTGTGTATTTTGCTGCTGTTGGTGGAGCAGCTGCCTTGATTTCGAGGAGTATTAAGTCCTGCAAGGTCATCGCTTACCCGGATCTGGGAGCTGAGGCGATCCATGAACTGGTCGTAGAAGATTTTCCTGTTATAGTTGTTAACGACACGCTGGGCGGGGATCTCTATGACGAAGGCATTAAAATTTACGCCGCAAAGTAGGGGTAGAACTAGATTAGCACCATTGAGGGGAGATAATTATAATTTACCCCGGTTGCATGAGAAAATATATTTGCTGCACCAATAATGCTGTAGTGTACCAGGTAAGCCTAGTGACTACCATACTTTATGAGCAGGAAACCTGGGTTATGATAGTGCCCGACCGGTGAGTTATAGCAGGTTGGGCTAGGTTGTTTTCTGAAAAGGCTTATAGCTGCAAGCATTGGAACAATTCAAGGTGCCGCCACCAATCACTAACTTAAACCGGTTTAATAAATTGCACTTTGGTTGAAACGGTGGAAAGGAGTGATAAGGTAAACAATCTATAACTAACTTTAAAGCAGGAAATTAGATTCGGTATTGGTTAATTTTATCAAAGATTTTTTTCTGCGATGGCTTTATGGTGTCAAGTTTGAATGGGAATTGAGATTACCCCAAGCAACAAAGATTTGCATGCATGTTCAAGGTTATAAATGACCAGAGGGGAGAGATTCAGCCAGTGAAAATGTTTGAGTATATGGGTAAAGAGATTTTTGCTAAATTCGGCCTTCCGGTGCCGCAAGGCAGAATGATCACAGACCCGGCAGAAGCAGCTACTGTAGCAGCGGAAATTGGAAAACCAGCAGTTATTAAGTCACAGGTGCTATCAGGCAAGAGGGGTAAAGCCGGGGGAATTAAGTTTGCCGACACTCCAGAACAAGCTGCGGCAGCTGCGAAGGAGATTTTCGGGATGACCATCCAGGGCCTGCCGGTTGAAAGGCTCCTGGTTGAAGAGAAATTAAAAATAGATAAAGAACTTTATATGTCTATTACCATTGACGGCGCTGCAAAGATGCCTGTTCTTATAGCATCTGCACACGGTGGCATGGATATTGAGGAAGTTGACGAAGAATTTATCATTAAGCAGCACATTGACCCTGAGCTTGGTATGCAGCCTTTTATTGCCCGTGATGTGGTAAGAAGGATGGGCATACCTTTAAGCGGTCCTCATGGCAAAGAACTGGTCAAGATTGTACAGACCCTTTACAAGATATTTATCCAGAAAGACGCTGAACTTGTTGAAATAAACCCACTGGTATTCAGCGATGATAAAGTAATTGCAGCCGACTCCAAAGTAACCATTGATGACGACGCCCTTTTCCGCCAGAAAGATTTACCATATGTTGAAGAGCGCTCTGCTACTGAAAAAGCCGCGAAAGACCTCGGACTTTCATTTGTTGACCTTGAAGGGAACATTGCTGTTATGGCTAACGGCGCTGGCATTACCATGGGAACACTGGATACCCTCCAGTATTACGGTGGCGCTGCCGCCAACTTCCTTGACTGTGGTGGCGGAACCGGCCGGGAAGCAACTGCCAAGGCGCTGGAGCTCCTTATTGCTAAGAATCCCAAGTCCATGATCATCAACATTTTCGGTGGGATTACCCGTTGCGATCAAGTTGCCCTGGCATTTAAAGACATTAACGAATCCGTAGGTTTTAATTGCCCCGTGGTGATCCGGCTTGTCGGCACTAACCAGGATGAAGGTCGGGCAATTCTCGCTTCAATCGGCATTGAAGCATTCGATTTTATGGCGGAAGCTGCCGAGAAAGCGGTCAAACTGGCTGCTGCTAATGTCTAGTAAGAGTATCTAGTGTGCATTTGCCTGTAGGCGAATAACACGGTTCATGAAAAGCTTTGACAAGGAGGAATTGTTAAATTGGCCATTATCATTAATGAAAATACTAATGTATTAGTCATGGGCATGACCGGCAAACAGGGAACCTTTCATACCAAGCAAATGCTTGACTATGGCACCAAAATTGTAGCCGGCACCAGCCCAGGGAAAGGCGGGGCTATTGTTGAAGGTGTTCCGGTATACAACAGCGTCCGCGAGGCTTGTGAAAACCATCGAATAGACGCCTCCGTGGTATTTGTTCCCGCTGGGGGAACAAAAGATGCCGCTCTTGAATCTATTGATGCAGGCGTAGGAGTAGTTGTAGTGGTTACCGAAGGCGTTCCAGTGCATGACGAAATTCAGATGGTTGCTTATGCCAAGCGCAAAGGAGCAATTGTACTGGGTCCAAATACCTTTGGTATCGTGTCCTCCGGCAAGTGCAAAATAGGGATACCACCAAATAAGTACTTCGTGGAAGGGCCTGTGGGTGTAGTCGCCCGCTCTGGGACCTTGACCTATGAAATCGTCGGTAACCTCACCGCCAGCGGACTCGGCCAGTCCACCGTTGTAGGCATGGGCGGCGACCGGGTGGTAGGAACAACCTTTATTGACGTTTTGAAAATGTTTGAAGAGGATCCTCTAACCAAGGCAGTCGTGCTGATTGGTGAAATCGGCGGCAACGCTGAGGAAACTGCTTCTGAATACATTAAAACGATGAGCAAACCGGTAGTTGGCTACATCGCAGGCAAGAGTGCACCTCCTGGCAAACGGATGGGACATGCCGGCGCTATCATTGAGCGGGGCAAAGGGACATTCCAGGGTAAGGTGGAAGCTTTAACAGCTGCTGGGGCCAAAGTGGCGACCCTTCCTTTTGAAGTACCTGGTCTGATTAAAGAAATGCTCGGCATGTAATTGTTGATCGAAAGGAGGAGATATCTTGTATACAAAAGATGAACTCGATAAAATTGCGGCAACAAAAGAAGTCTGGGCGGCAAAACTAGCAGCAACTGAGAAGAAACGGCCACCAAGAGAAGCTAATTTTGCTACCGACTCGGGGTTTGAAATTGACACCGTTTACACCCCGAATAATCTGGCTGAAATGGATTACGAACGCGACCTGGGCCTACCCGGAGAGTTTCCCTATACCCGGGGCGTTCAGCCCAATTTGTATCGTGGCCGTCTCTGGACCATGCGCCAGTATGCTGGTTTCGGATCAGCTGAAGAGACCAACCAGCGTTTCCGCTACCTCCTGGAGCAAGGGCAGACGGGTTTAAGTTGCGCCTTTGACCTGCCTACCCAGATCGGTTATGACTCCGACCACTCGTTAGCACGGGGCGAAATCGGCAAAGTGGGTGTAGCCATCGACTCTTTAGCGGATATGGAAACCCTTTTTGACCAGATCCCGCTGGGTAAGGTCAGCACATCAATGACCATCAATGCTCCGGCAGGTGTGTTGTTGGCCATGTATATTGCATGTGCGGAGAAACAAGGTTTTACCAAAGCTCAAATTAACGGTACTATTCAAAACGATGTCATCAAAGAATATATCTGCCGGGGCACTTATATCCTGCCGCCGGAGCCTTCGATGCGCCTCATATCCAACATCTTTGAATACTGCTCCAAGGAAGTTCCAACATGGAATACGATCAGCATCAGCGGCTATCACATTCGTGAGGCAGGCAGCACTGCCGCCCAGGAGATTGCCTTCACCCTGGCGGACGGTATTGCCTACGTAGAAGCCGCCATTAAAGCCGGCTTAAATGTTGATGATTTTGCACCGCGCCTTTCCTTCTTCTTCAACGCCCACCTGAATTTCCTGGAGGAAATTGCTAAATTCCGGGCAGCCCGCAGGGTCTGGGCAAAAGTGATGAAAGAGCGTTTCGGCGCCAAGAAGGCAAAATCAATGTCCCTGCGTTTCCACACGCAGACCGCCGGTGTCAGCCTGACTGCCCAGCAGCCTATGGTAAACATCATGCGGACTGCCTATGAGGCTCTTTCAGCGGTACTGGGCGGCACCCAGTCCCTGCACACCAACTCCTACGATGAAGCTCTGGCGCTACCTTGCGACGAGTCAGTTATGATCGCCCTGCGCACCCAGCACATCATTGGCTACGAAATTGGTGTTTGCGATGTAGTTGATCCACTGGGTGGCTCTTACTATATTGAAAGCCTGACGAACGCGCTTGAAGAAAAAGCCATGGATTATATCGGCAAGATTGACGCCCTGGGCGGTGCTGTAAAAGCCATTGAGTATATGCAGAAAGAAATTCACAATGCTGCATATCAATACCAATTGGCTATTGACAACAAGAAGAAAACCGTTGTCGGTGTCAACAAGTTCCAAATGAAAGAAAAACCGATTGAAGGCCTTCTGAAAGTTGACCTTTCAGTTGGGGATCACCAGGTTGCAAAACTGAAGAAAATGAAAGCTGAAAGAGACCAGGCCAAGGTCGCTGCCCTGTTACAAGCAGTGAAGGAAGCAGCGCAGAGCGACGCCAACCTGATGCCTGTCTTTATCGATGCGGTTAAAGAATACGTTACTTTGGGCGAGATCTGTGGTGTCCTGAGAGACGTTTTCGGTGAATACAAGCAGCAAATCGTATTCTAGGGAGGAGGAAGGCAGATGAGCGAAAAACGCATTCGCGTATTGGTAGCCAAGCCGGGTCTTGACGGGCATGACCGTGGCGCTAAAGTTATTGCCCAGGCATTGCGTGACGCCGGAATGGAAGTAGTATATACCGGTTTGCGCCAGACACCTGAGCAGATTGTCTCGGCAGCATTGCAGGAAGATGTTAACGTTGTAGGCATGAGCATTCTTTCAGGAGCGCACGGAACCTTGTTTCCTGAGGTAGTAAACCTTCTTAGAGAAAAGGGCGCTGGTGACATTCTGGTAATAGGCGGCGGGATTATTCCTGAAGAAGATATCCCACCATTAAAAGAAGCTGGTGTGGCTGAAGTATTTGGCCCTGGCACACCGCTTGCAAATGTTGTTAAGTACATTCAGGAACACGTATAGATTACTATTTTTTGTTAAAAATAAATCGCACGGGCGGGCCGGCGCTATGCCGGCCGCCAGACCCGTGCTTAGACTGGGAGTGAGATAGAGGGGATACTAAGAATACTATAAATATTTGGAGGGGTCTCGATGATAAAAAAAGTGGACCATATCGGGATTGCGGTTAAGGACCTCGCAGCAACGTTAGCATTTTACGAAGGTATGCTTGGCCTTAAATCAGTCGAAACGGAAGTGGTGGAAGATCAAAAGGTAAAGGTTGCCTTTTTACCCACCGGCGACAGTGAAGTCGAGTTACTAGAGTCAACATCCCCCGACGGCGCCATCGCCAAGTTCATCGAAAAGAACGGTGAAGGTATCCAGCATATAGCCTTCCGGGTGGAAAACCTGGAGCAAAGATTAGCTGAACTAAAAGAAAAAGGCGTCCGGTTGATTGATCAAAAACCGAGACGCGGCGCGGGTGGCGCAAATATAGCGTTCCTGCACCCAAAATCCACCTTCGGTGTCCTAATCGAACTTTGTGAGCGCGACTAGATTGGAGGTAATCACATGAGTATGCAGGAAAAACTGGATATCCTGAATAAATTAAGGACAGACGTCGAACTTGGCGGTGGCAAAAAAAAGATTGACAAACAGCATGAAGGTGGTAAAAAAACCGCCCGCGAACGGATCAACGACTTGTATGACGAGGGCTCCTTTAAGGAAATCGATGTATTTACCAACTCAGAAATTGAGTACCAAAAGGTAAAGAACCCGGGTGAAGGTGTTGTCGGCGGTTACGGCACCATTGGCGGGCGTAAAGTTTATATATTCGCCCAGGACTTTACAATAGTCGGCGGCTCACTGGGACGCGTACACGCAGCAAAGATTTGCAAGGTGCTTGATATGGCCATGACAGTCGGCGCTCCTGTTATCGGCATCTGTGACTCCGGCGGCGCTCGGATTCAGGAGGGCGTGGACGCTCTTGACGGGTATGGCCAGATCTTTTTCCGCAACACCATCGCTTCCGGTGTAATTCCACAGATCTCCGTAATCATGGGACCCTGTGCGGGAGGCGCCGTTTACTCCCCGGCCCTAACCGACTTTATCATGATGGTTGCCGGTACTAGTCAGATGTTTATTACAGGACCTCTGGTTATTAAAGCAACAACAGGCGAGGATGTAAGCCAGGAAGCCCTTGGTGGTGCTGCCACGCACAACCAGGTCAGCGGTGTGGCACATTTCCTGGCCAACAGCGAAGATGAATGCTTGGCTCAAATCAAATCCTTAATCAGTTACCTGCCTTTAAATAACCTTGAAGACCCGCCGGTATTCCCGGCAGCTGAACCTGCGTTGGATAGAGAGTCACTATTTACTGTAATTCCTGATGATCCAAACAAAGGTTATGATGTTCGCAATATTATCAATGCCGTGGTGGATGCCGGCTCTTTACTGGAAGTACACCAATTCTATGCTACCAACAGTGTAGTTGGTTTTGCAAGGATTAACGGCCAATCGGTGGGTATCATAGCTAACCAGCCGAGAGTTTTGGCCGGTTGTCTCGATATAAACGTATCCGACAAAATTGCCCGCCAGATTCGTTTCTGCGACTGCTTCAATATTCCCATTATCACTTTCGTGGATGTTCCTGGCTTCCTACCTGGAGTCCAACAGGAATATGGCGGTATTATCAGGCACGGTGCCAAGATGCTGTACGCTTACTCTGAGGCTACTGTACCCAAGATCACAATAATCACCCGCAAATCTTATGGCGGAGCCTACCTCGCCATGTGCGCTGCTTCCCTGCGTGCTGATAGTACATTTGCCTGGCCTACCGCTGAAATTGCCGTTATGGGCGCGGAAGGTGCGGTAAACGTAATTAACCGTAAGGAAATTTCAGCTTCTGAAAACCCGATTGAAACTCGTAAAAAACTGGTCCAAGATTACCGTGATCGGTTTGCCAACCCATATAATGCCAGTGCCAGGGGCTTCGTTCAGGATGTTATTGATCCGCGCGATACCAGAGCCAACATCATTGAAGCTCTTAGTAACCTGTCAACCAAACGCGAAACCAGGCCCAGGAAGAAGCACGGAAATATCCCCTGCTAGTGTTGGAGTACCGGCAAGGAGGAGGAATAGCACATGTCTGCAGCCAAAAACGCAAAGGCCGGTATCAAACCCGAAGTGCTGGCCGCTATAACAGCGGCAATTGCCCTTTACGGCTTCTCGGCGCAAGAAGGTTACCATGTCAGCAAAATCACCAAGGGCATGAGCCCTTGGAGGAGAGCCGGCTTAACCGAGATGATGCTCGGTCGCGATATGAACAGGGACTATATGTAAATTAATATGGCAGCAAGAACAGGCCTACCATTTAGGAGGGAAACTGTATGCAAAATTTTAAGATTACAGTAAATGGCGAAGTTTATGAAGTTGAGGTTGAAGCAATTGGTGGAAGCCCCGCAGTAGCCGCACCACCCCCGGCGGCGCCTGTTGCAGCTCCTCCGCCAGCACCAGCCCCGGCCGCTCCCGCAGCTGCTCCTGCACCAACAGCTGCACCGAAACCATCAGGTGGTGGTGGTGGTGGTGGTGGAGCTTTATGCGCTCCCATGCCAGGCACTATTCTCGATGTTAAGGTTAAAGTAGGCGATGCTGTTAAACTTGGTGATGTGTTGCTGATTCTGGAAGCCATGAAGATGGAAAATGAGCTCCAAGCTGATAAGGCAGGAACAGTAAAAGAAGTTAAAGTAACCAAGGGACAGGCTGTTAACGGTGGAGATCAACTAATCGTAATCGGCTAATTATAAAAGGTCGGAGGCGCTGTTGCAGCGCCTCTGTGGAGCAAAACAACCAGATGAAAGTAATATTAATTTAGGGTTAGGAGGGATATTTTATGATGAAAAGAAAAAAGATTACCGTCGTAGGTGCAGGTAACGTCGGCGCAACATGTGCTCACTGGGCAGCAGCAAGGGAACTTGGAGATGTTGTTCTGATTGACGTTGTCGAAGGTGTTCCCCAGGGTAAAGCCCTCGACTTGATGCAAGCTGCTCCAATTTATCGCTATGACAGTATCATTACCGGGACCAATAACTATGAGGACACAGCTGATTCAGACGTGGCCATCATTACCGCCGGTATTGCCCGTAAGCCTGGCATGAGCCGCGATGACCTTTTAAATATCAATTACAAGATTGTCGTCTCGTGTGCAGAGAACATTGCCCGCTATTCACCAAACTGCACAATTATTGTCGTATCTAACCCGCTTGATGTTATGGTCTATGCTGCCTATAAGGCCACCGGCTTCCCGGCCAACCGCGTTTTTGGTCAAGCCGGCGTGCTTGATTCGGCCCGTTTCCGCACCTTCCTGGCCTTAGAACTTGGTGTTTCCTTTGAAGACGTTAGCGCAATGGTGCTTGGTGGACACGGGGATACAATGGTGCCCGTACTAAGCCATTCCTTTGCTGGTGGCATACCTATTACACAATTAATACCAGCCGAACGGCTTGCTGAGATCGTCAAGAGAACCGCCCACGGTGGCGCGGAGATTGTTAGCTTCCTTAAGACCGGCAGCGCTTACTATGCTCCTTCTGCTGCTTGCGTGCAGATGGCTGAAGCGGTGATTAAAGATAAAAAACGTATTATGCCCGTAGCTTGCTATCTGAATGGTGAATATGGCGCAAAAGACCTTTATACCGGTGTGCCTGCATTAATTGGTGGCAACGGTGTAGAAAAGATATATGAACTTGATTTGACTGCGGAAGAAAAAGCCGCCCTGGATAATTCCATCCAGGCCGTTCGCGACCTGATGAAGGTAGTTGGGCTGCAGTAGTACCTTGACTTCAGTCCAGCCAGCGAGAAAAGGGGAGGATAAAAAGATGGCAACAAAAGGTCCAAAAGCTGCATTAATAACCGATACCACTTTCCGGGATGCCCACCAGTCGCTGTTGGCAACCCGGATGAAGACTGAGCACATGATTCCCATCGCTGAGAAACACGATGAAATAGGTTTCTTTTCGATGGAATGTTGGGGCGGAGCAACTTTTGATACTTGCATGAGGTTCTGCGACGACGATCCGTGGGAGCGCCTCAGAGTGATAAGGCGTCATCTCAAAAAGACCAAAACTCAAATGCTGCTAAGAGGACAAAACGTAGTCGGTTATCGGAACTATGCCGATGATGTCTTGATTGAATTTATTAAAAAAGCTGTTTATAACGGTATGGATATCTTCCGTTGCTTCGATGCCTTGAACGACTACCGCAACCTGGAAGTAGCTATTAGAACCGTGATTGATGAGGGCGCACATGCTCAGGGCACCATTTGTTACGCCATCAGCCCGGTTCACACTGTAGACCACTATGTTAAATTAGCCAGAGAACTTGAAGGTATGGGAGTGCATTCCATCGCCATTAAAGACATGGCTGGCATAATTGCGCCATATATGACTGCCGATATCGTAAAGGGCATACGGGGTGCAGGGATCGAGTTGCCTATCCAAATCCACTGCCACTATACTAGCGGTATGGGTGCAATGGCTTACATGAAAGGTATTGAAGCAGGGGCTAACATTATTGACTGCGCGATATCCCCAATGTCGGTGCAAACTTCGCAGCCGTCCATTGAAGTTATGTGCTCAGCCTTTGCGGGAACGGAATACGATACAGGCTTAGATCTCGAACCCATGATTGAACTTGCTGATTACTGGAAGAACATTCGCCCGCTTTACGCGACGTTCGACCTGGCCCAGAAGTACCCGGATGCTGGCATTCTGGTTTCCCAAGTACCAGGAGGTATGATGTCCAACTTCCTTTCCCAACTGCAGCAGGCTAACGCTTTAGATCGCCTGCCTGAGGTGCTTGAGGAAATGCCGCGAGTGCAGGAAGACTTCGGGTGGCCGCCGCTGGTGACCCCGTCCAGCCAGATCGTAGGTTCCCAGGCGGTGCTGAACGTACTCATGGGCCGCTATAAAATGTGCACCAACGAAGTAAAGCAGTACATGCGCGGTTATTACGGACGCCCTCCGGCTGCAATTAACGAAGAAGCCCGCAGGATGATTATCGGCGACGAACAGCCTATCACCTGCCGTCCAGCCGATATGCTGGAGCCCGAACTGCCAAAGGCCAAGGAAATGATCGCCCCGGTCATGGAAAAAGAAGAGGATATCATCTCCTGTGCTATTTACCCGCAGGTCGCTCCCAAATTCCTTGAAGAGCGCATGGCCAAAAAGCTCAATGTCGATATTGAACTAGCCAAAGCTAGCTCCGAATTCTATCCCTTTTAATTTGAATTTCGTGAATATATAAAATAGACTGACGGACCGCCAGTATAGCGGTCCGCAAAAACTTTTTCAATTAACGAACTGTTTTAGATTTACTTGTTTTGAACAACTAGTTACATGTGATAAGATATTGATGTTTATACTGGCAATAGCCAGGCTTACAATCACATGATCGTTACTGGCTTGAAGCTCAACTATAAGGAGGTTAACTAATTAATGGCAAAAGACAAGATGAAGACGATGGACGGGACTAAGGCAGCCGCTTATGTGTCTTATGCTTTTACCGAATGTGCCTGCATTTTCCCCATTACTCCATCCTCTCCGATGGCAGAATATGTGGATGAGTGGAGCGCTCAGGGACTGAAAAACATTTTCGGTCAAACTGTGGACGTTACAGAAATGCAATCTGAAGCAGGCGCTGCCGGAGCCTTGCACGGCGCATTGTGCGCTGGTGCATTATCGACAAGTTATACTGCATCACAAGGCTTGTTGCTGATGATCCCCAACATGTACAAAATAGCTGGCGAACTTCTCCCCGGCGTGTTGCATGTAACCGCCCGCAGCCTGGCAACCCATGCTTTGAATATCTTCGGTGACCACTCCGATGTTTTGTCCACCGTTCAAACAGGCTTTGCGTTACTGTGTTCCAACAGTGTCCAGGAAGTTATCGATCTCGGTGGTATCGCCCACCTGGCTGCCATTAAGTCCAAGATACCCTTCCTGCACTTCTATGACGGGTTCAGAACCTCCCATGAACAACAGAAAGTAGAAGTCATTGATTACGCGGATTTTGCCAAACTGGTTGACATGGATGCTGTCAAGGCATTCAGGGACAACAGCTTAAATCCTGACCGCCCGGTTATTAGAGGTTCCAACCAGAACCCGGATATTTTCTTCCAGGCTAGAGAAGCATGTAGCCCATTCTTCGAGCCAGTACCAGATATCGTAAATGACTATATGCAGGAAATCGGCAAGATCACCGGCCGGGAATATAAACCATTTGATTATTACGGAGATCCGGAAGCTGAAAACATTATCGTTGCAATGGGTTCTGTCTGTGATACTGCGGAAGAGACCATCAACTATTTAATGGCCAAGGGTGAAAAAGTAGGTATCATTAAAGTACACCTTTACAGGCCCTTCTCGTCAAAATACTTCTTCAACGTTTACCCGAAAACTGTAAAGAAGATTGCTGTACTTGACCGGATTAAGACACCAGGTTCCCCTGGAGAACCGCTGTATAACGACATTTGCAACTTATTCTTCAATACAGATATTGAAAAACCTCTTGTCGTTGGTGGACGTTACGGTCTGGGTTCTAAAGACACCCTGCCCTCCGATATCGTAGCAGTATATGAAAACCTGAAAGCGGATAAGCCAAAGAATAATTTCACTATCAGCATTATAGACGATGTATCCTTTACATCCCTGCCGAGGGGCGAGGATATAGACGTTGCTCCGCCAGGAACCATTCAATGCAAATTCTGGGGGTTAGGTTCTGACGGTACAGTCGGCGCCAACAAACAGGCTGTCGAAATCATTGGTGACCATACTGACCTTTTTGCGCAAGCCTATTTTGCCTATGACTCCAAAAAATCAGGAGGCATCACCGTTTCCCACCTGCGCTTTGGTAAGAAGCCCATTAAGGCTCCTTACCTGATTAACACAGCCGACTTCATTTCATGCAGCAACCAGTCTTATGTTAACGTTTATGATTTAACTGCAGGTCTCAAGCCAGGCGGTGCCTTCCTGCTTAACACTATTTGGTCACCGGAAGAACTGGAAGAAAAATTGCCGGCAAAGCTTAAGAGATATATTGCTAAAAACAAAATTAACTTCTTTACGATCAATGCTGTGGAACTCGCTAGAGAAATAGGTTTAGGCAACCGTACCAACATGATTATGCAGGCAGCCTTCTTCAAACTGTCAAGAGTAATTGCTATTGACGAAGCTGTTGGTTACATGAAAGCTCAGATCATGAAAGCTTATGGTAAAAAAGGCGACAAGATCGTTAGCATGAATAATGCAGCTGTTGATACAGGTGTTGGTAATCTGGTAAAAATTGACATACCTGCCGCGTGGGCTGATGCTCCTGATGAGCCGGTTGTAGAAAAAGACGAGCCCGATTTCATTAAAAATGTCTTACGGATCATGAACAGGAATGAGGGAGATACTCTTCCCGTCAGCGCCTTTAAAGGTGTGGAAGACGGTACCTTCCCGTCCGGCACTGCTAAATACGAAAAACGCGGCGTGGCAGCGTTTGTACCCAGGTGGATTAAAGAAAATTGCATCCAGTGCAACCAGTGTTCGTTTGTTTGCCCGCACGCAGCGATCAGGCCGATCCTGTTGACCGAGGAAGAAGCCAAGAACGCTCCGGCTGAGTTTGAAACCAAACCAGCTATTGGTAAGCAGCTGGCCGGACTAGCTTATCGCATGCAGGTTGATCCTTTAGATTGCATGGGCTGTGAAGTGTGCGTCAATACTTGCCCGTCGAAGGAAAAATCCCTCGTTATGGAAAGCCTGGACAGCCAAAAAGATATTGAAGCAGCCAACTGGGAATTTGCCATGACGATTCCCGTAAAAGACAAACTCTGGAATAAATACAGCGTAAAAGGTAGCCAGTTCTGCCAACCCCTGCTGGAGTTCTCCGGCGCCTGCGCCGGTTGCGGCGAAACTCCGTACGTCAAACTTCTCACCCAGCTATTTGGGGACAGGATGATGATGTCGAACGCCACGGGATGTACATCCATCTGGGCTGCTGCTGCTCCTTCCATGCCTTACACTACAAACGCTGAAGGTAAGGGCCCGGCTTGGTCAAATTCCCTGTTTGAAGACAGCGCGGAATTCGGCTTTGGTCTATATTTAGGTGTGAAGAAGATCAGAAATAAAGTTGCCGAACTGATGCAAGAAGCCATATCTCTTGATATTTCACAGGAAATTAAAGATGCATTCCAGGAATGGCTGGAAGGCATGTATAATGCTGAAGCATCCAAAGCAGCGTCAGCCAAGATCTTACCCCTGTTGGAAGGGCAGACCAATCCTGTACTGAAAGAGATTATCGACAGGAAAGACTTCCTGATCAAGAAATCCAACTGGGCCTTCGGCGGTGATGGTTGGGGCTATGATATCGGTTACGGCGGCTTAGACCACGTGCTGGCATCCGGTGAAGATATCAACATCCTGGTCTTAGACACCGAAGTTTATTCCAATACCGGTGGTCAATCCTCAAAAGCGACACCAGCTGCAGCTATTGCCAAATTTGCCGCTGCCGGTAAGAAGACGAAGAAGAAAGACCTCGGTGCCATGGCTATGACCTACGGCTATGTTTATGTGGCACAGGTTGCCATGGGAGCCGACCAGGCCCAATGCGTTAAAGCCTTCAAGGAAGCTGAAGAGTATCCCGGACCGTCCTTGGTCATCTGTTATTCTTCCTGTATTAACCACGGTATCAATATGACCAAGAGCCAGCAAGAAATGGCCAAGGCTGTTAAAGCTGGTTACTGGCACCTGTACAGGTACAATCCTGATCTTAAGAAAGAGGGCAAGAATCCATTTATCCTCGATTCTAAAGAGCCAGATCTGGATTCCTTCAGAAACTTCATTATGAGCGAAACTCGTTACAGCTCACTTGCCAAGCTGTTCCCTGCACAGGCAGAACAGCTCTTCGTCAAAACACAAGAAGATGCCAAGGAAAGATACGAATTCTACAAAAAACAATCAGAAGGTTAAGAGCTTGTTGGTTGCGTTCTAAAGAATCAAAATAAACGGAGGACATTACGTCCTCCGTTTATTCTATTTTCGAACCAGGAAAATGTTTATTGCATGTTGTTCTGTACGAAAACACAACCTTACATTAAACGCATTTTAATATTCTCTGCGACTCCACGATAGCGGCATGTGGAATTTAATTATGGCAACTCGATTTATGACCTATTTATGTTTTGGGCTGTTTCAAAACCTATTTTAAATGCCTTTTGGTTTAATTCCAAAGCTTTTTGTGGTACTACTCTGGTAATTATCTCCTCAAAAGTTTCACGGGGGATAGGCATATAGCCGGAGCCTGCCAGGGCACCGACCATAATTATATTCTGAACAACAGGATCGCCGACCTGTGCCGCAAGAACCGTGCTCTCAATGATTAGGGTCTGAGCAGTTATTCCTTTAATTTTATCCAGCAAATCTTCTATTGGCGGGTATTCGCATTTGCCCATGAGGACGTGAACAGGGAAGACCGGGCGGGGGTTGACGATGATTTTTACGTTAGGGCTGCCTAGTTCAAGGGCAATCCGTGCCGCCTCAACAGGTTCAAAACCAACAATAATATCGACGTGGCCCGCCGGAATAATCGGTCCATATAAGCAGTTGCGTGATAAACGGATGTGAGAGGATACAGAACCGCCACGCTGCGACATACCGTAGGATTCCCCGACCGTAACCCTGAAGCCTTCTACCGATGCGGCTTTCGCCAGGATTTCTGAAACTAGGATATTGCCCTGGCCACCCACTCCAGTAATAACCATATTGATGGGATCTTTCATTATTTATCGACCTCCTCGGCGATGATCGCCCCGGCAGGACACAAAGTTGCGCAGACGCCGCATCCGGCGCAAACCGCTTCATCTATAACAGCCTTTCCTGCAACAGGATCCCAGATATTGCCCGGGCAGCCCCACACTGAAGTGCAAAAACGACCGCATCCACAAGACTCACCCCTGCAAAGTGATTGGTCGACATAAACACGTTGCTTCTTATGCTGATGCTTGCGTGCTGCCACCAGGGCGCACTCTCGGCGCAAAATTAATACTTTTACACCTGGTTCTCTGAGCGTGGAACTTATTGTTTCAGCTGTTTTGTCGTTTTCAAAGGGATCCGTTATGGCACAGGGTATACCCAACCCACGGACGATTTCTTCGATTGGTATGGCAGTAGTCGACCTGCCGTGGTTGCTTATACCTGAACCAGGATGTGGCTGGTGACCGGTCATCGCCGTTACACTGTTGTCCAGGACAATGCAAAGAAAATCAGAACCGCTATAACGCCCGTTAATAAGGCCTGGTATTACCGCATGATAAAAAGTTGAATCGCCAACGATTGTCAAGGTAGGCCTCTTTAGTCCAAATTTTTCCAGCTTACTAAGCCCACTGGCAATACCCGGTCCAGCGCCCATGCAGTGCAGGCTGTCAAAGAGATTGTAGCCTGTATCCCACGCGCCAAGACAGTAGCAGCCAATATCTCCCGCAACGATACAATCCCTGCTGTCCACGGCAATAGCTGTTTTAACCGCCCAAAAAGACGCACGGTGCGGGCAACCCGGACACATAGCGTATTCCCTGGGTGGGAGCATTGTTGAAAATTCCACTATTGTCTCTGGCGAATAGCCTGGTGCTTCGTATTGAATCCTCTTTACCCTGGCAATTGCTTTAATAATAATATCAGGGTTCATTTCACCGCAGAACGGTCCGCGTACTCCAGAAATGTCACCGGAGATTTTACCGTAGAAACGGATATTGCCAATGTTATGCCTGGCATAGATGAGCATTACACCTTCCTCAATAAAAGAACGTATTTCTTCCGCAAAAATAACGTTTTTAACACCCTGCAGATTGGACAGGATAAATCTTTCCGGTAGGGGAAAGGTCGTCCCTATCTTAACCAGTTTTATTTTGCCTTGAAGGCCCAGGATGTTGATAGCCTCCCGGGCATATAACAGGCTGGTGCCGCAACAAAATATAACGGTATCTGCCCGATCTGGACCCTCGGTATAATTAAACTTACATTCTTCGAAAATAATTGCTGCCTGAATCAACCTGTCTCTGGCCTTCATGTGAAATAGAGTTTTGGTCAGAAAACGCTGACCTACCGGAAATTCCGCCTTTTTCCTTTCCTGGGCCAGGGCGCCAAGCCTGACCAAGCCTCGTGAGTGCGAGACTCGGGTAACAGAACGCAGGAGTACAGGCCCTTTTATTTGCTCTGATATGTCAAATGCCTTGATAGCCATCTCCCTGGCTTCCTTAACAGTAGAAGGTTCAAGCACCGGAACCATGGCCGACTTGGCCAAATAACGGGAATCATACTCTTTCACGCTGGAATGTCCCTGTGGATCGTCTGCCACGGTAAGTACCAGTCCACCTTTACAGCCGCCTAAATTCATGCTGGTAAGGAAGTCAAAGGCTACATTTAAGCCATCTGCCTTCATGGTGCACATAGCCCTAAGCCCAGCAAAAGAGGCCGCTGTAGCTCCTTCGAGGGACACGATCTCATTCACCGACCATTCCGCGTAAAGATCAGATGCCGGTACCCTGGACAGCGTTTCGGTAATTTCAGAAGAAGGGGAGCCCGGGTAGGAAGAAGCATATCGCACCCCAGCTTCGTAGGCTCCTCTTGCGATAGCTTCGTTTCCGTTTAATAAAACCAAATCTCCCGGTTTGCCTTCTATGGCGTCTTTCCAACCCATTTAGTCGTCATCTCCCGTAGACAGAAAATATTCTCTTTCCGGTGCAGGCAGGTTCAAATAAGTGAAGTCCACACGCCCAAGAACTCTTTTTTTCTTGCGGAAAACAGCCCTTTTTAACAATGGCAATAACTCTGAAGGGTAAGGGTTAATCTCGATATAACCATTGGCGCACGCTTGTTCAACCAACGCAGCACCCTTTGTGGTACGTATAATCAAGGCATTCCAACCAGGATCATATTCAGTTGAACCAACCGAGACATCAGCTAGTTCCGACAGCGGATCATAGCAGGAAAGGCAGGCATTGCGGATAAATTGTCGCATTTCATCATAAGGAATGATTGTATCTTCACCTGAACTACTGAAAAGAACATCTTTTGGTATATCCATACGGTCGCAATTTTCCAAGCCTTTCTCTTTCACTAAAGTGTATAACTCTGGTGAAAATGCCCCCATACAAAACAGTCCAATCACAAGTGAAATACGCTGCCCATTTATTTCAGGAGCTTGCTGCATCTTACGCGAGGCCGTAACCTGACAAGGCCGGCCAACAACGCCAATCTTCTGATAACCATTCTTTATGGCTTCCTGAAAAAGGCTAAGGGTAGGCGCAGCAGTATATTTTGAGCCGGCGCACTTAGCTACACCACTAGTTGATGAAACCAACACCGGTTTAGTTCCTTTCAGATTGCCACCCGTCATTAGGATGCTGTCAATAAACCCATCTTTAAGAGCAAAGGCCGAAAGCGCTGTCACAACTCCTCCGTATTGACCGCACGATCTCATTTCTTCTTCCCCGGCACGGGCGAAGTATATCTCCTTATTGACTCCAAGCACAGGATCAAAATCAACTGCTCCAAATACCTCACGACGTAAAGACGTGTATTGTGTAAAACCACGAGGGCAGATCCGGTAACAAACACCATCACAGATCTGGCAATTATGGATAATAGCCACCCGCTCGTTGTAAGACTTTATATACGGGCAAAAGCCTACACATGCACCACAACCGCTGCACAGATCGGGATCCAACACGCCTTCTTTTAATCTAGCCGCTGCCCCATACTCAAGCTCACAGTTTTCCATATTACCACCTCTTTCATATATTGATATTTAATTTTATTTCTTTTTAAGAGATGGTAATTCCTTTCAGAATGGTAGTTTTTTTATTATTTTAGATTTATTTTGCAATTATATATGTTGCTAAGTAATATTTAAGCAAAGTGTGGGATATATTACCACCATTGTCTAGGATCTTTAATAAAGTTTATGAACAAAAATATTATTGAAATTCAGGGGAGGGTAATAATGGGGCCAACCTCATGGAATGCGGTTAAACTGTTTCTAGCTGCGGGAGCACCAATTCAAAAGCTTGTATCAGGCAAGGGGGATACCCACCTTTTTTGCATTAACCAAGCTTTGCTTATACTTAAAAACGACGGAGCTATACCATACGCCCGCAATATAAGCAATCATATAGAATTCTTAAACAAGGGAGTCCTATGGGCAGATAAAGGATGGAAGAATTTTTCACATTATTTCGACCCAGTTGTCAGCCAAGGGCTAGGTCCCTGGCCTGATGCAAGGCTGGAGTTTGATAATTTTTTCAACAAAGCCCTAAGACACTGGGAACATGGAGATAAGGGGAAGTACTATTTTTACTTGGGAGCGGCTTTACACCTGATCCAGGACCTGTGCGTTCCGCACCATGCTAAGGGGGCAGCTTTCTCCGGTCATAAGGAATATGAGAACTGGGTATTAAATAACTATGATGATTTTGCTGTTGAGGCAGGAGGTATCTACAATAGATATTCTACTCCACGCGACTGGCTATTGTTTAACGCTAAATTATCAAGGTGCTATTTTCCATATGTGTCTAATATCGGTACAGATGCATCTTATAAGCTTGCAACCAGTGTTCTGTTACCACTGGCCCAACGTTCGACAGCAGGCTTTCTAAAGTTTGCCGTCGACTTTACCACTATATCAGATAGGCCTTTAATCAATAATAAGCCGTCTTTAAGACATTCCACCACTCCATTTACCCATTAAGGCTTATTTATAATCATTTTAGGGATAAAGTAATGCAATATAACTTAGAACGTTATAGAATATTACTGTGTTTTTAATTTCATTTAACTTACTGATAAGGATGATTTGCCAATGCAGAAAAATGGAAATGTAAAATCTGACGCATTATCTATTAAATGTATTTTAGAGGATAATAAGATTTGCGATAATTGCTGCGAATGTTTTGTATGCGACCTTGACCCTGGAAGAATTTGTGACAATTGTGCAAAATGTCTCGAATTACCTGATTTTAAAACTATTATCATAGATGATATCTTATTTTTGGAGGAGAGTAGCGGTACGAAGAAAAGGAAAATATTCAAAAAGGCCCCTACAAACCGGTGAAGGCCGGTTTTTTCAATTGCCCGAATAATGCAAAAGTTAAATGGGAGGGATATAATCTTTTTCACATCAGAAGAGATCTGTTATTTTTGGTATTCCCAAATATCCCGGAATACTCATAGGACTCAAAATAAGCAAACTAAACAGCATGGCAAATTATTTTTCGTATTATTTTTTCGTATTACTGTTGTAACCATAAAATTATAGGACCTTCTCTTTACAAATTGTAAATATTTATTTATAGTGGTAGCACTGATCCAAACCCCTTTTTGAGTCCTGTATTGATGTTCCGATAATAGATATTATGTTAACCCGCCCTTTCTGGAAGTGGCTCCCGGCCTGGTTGTACCTTCTAGCTGGGCAGACGTTACTTTTACTGGCGCTGGCGTTGTTGTTATCGCCGCCCGCAAGGTTGGTCATGGGTGTTACAGCACCTATGCGGGTTTTACATAATATCTCTCTTTTGATTAAACCCCAAAACACATCCCCGAAGGTATTCATACCAGATATACTTTTTTCGTGTCTTAAAATGGATACTATGGCCTAGCAATAACCGGCGGGCTTATGTTTGAGCGACACTCTCTTATCGATGGCCAACACTCCTTCGTCGTTACCCCGTTGCTTACACTTGCGCGGCTAGTTACGCCGAAGACACCCTCCGGTACGTGACCTGGGTGCCTCCTGTGTTACTCTTTGTTTTTGCGATTGATACACATACGAAAGGTTTCGGCCATACGAGGATTTTTCTTTTTGCGAAAGCCCGGTCCTGACAGTGCTGTATTATGTTAACTAACTGTTTATCCTAGAGCATTCAGATAACTGCCGGGCGAAATTAAGATCTATTTTCTTCGACCTCGCCATTTAGTAGCATTTTTGAGAAACTCTGAAATTTTATATTTAGAAGATTGAAGTATCCTGAATCGTTTATGTGCAGTTTTAAAGACGTAGTCTTTGCCACGAGACTCAATAGTAAGTACATACACAATCCTTAATATATCTACAACTTCACTAGCAATTTTGAATATAATCCTAATACCTGCATCACGAAGTTTTATCTCTCGACAACCAATAAGCTTTATCTCTCTTTTATTTCCTAATGGTTTTCCAACTTCATCGGCTCTGATCTCTAATTCATCTATTGCTTTATCAACAATTCTAATAACGGAATTATCTATCTTTTGATATTCTTTAGCAGCATCTGGATCTAACCTGACATCAAAACGCCTTTTTTTATTCATCTTGTTGACCTGAGCGACGAATAGATCTCCAAGAAATTGCTAATGCGGGATCGCTCTCTAGTCGCTCAACTCTTTCTTTAAGAATTCTTGTCTCCTCTTTTTCCTCTAATTCTACTAATCGTTGATACATTTTTTCATAATATTCATAGCCTATGAGAACAGTATCCACATTGCCATTATCGGTAATAAAAAGAGGTACTCTTTTGGCCTTTTTCCGTAAATCCCCAAAATTCTTAGATGCAAGAGAAGCTGAAACCAGTTGGTCAACGTTAAAACTTGGTTTATTTGCGGTTTTTGTGTTCACCTGTTTTACCTCCTCTCATTTAATTCTAACCTTATTATACAATAAATACATCATAAATTGTTACGTAATATATTACTCATAATATATATTTTCACCCTTAATTCTGCCTTTCATTCAAGCTGATTAATCTACCTTCTAGTCGGGCGGGTTAACCTTTACATAATAGGTCCTTATCCGCCCACTGCGCATTAGATAACGGAAGCTCCGTGAGCCGATAAGGCAGGTATTATGTAAACCCGCCCTGAATTAAAGAGGCCTCCGGTTTGGTTTGCGCCTTCTAGTTGGGCAGTTTCTAGTCGTTGTTGTGCTGGCGTTTTGGTATCGCCGCCCGCAGGCTAACTGTTAGCGTGACACTCTCAATCGATGGTACACACTCCTTCGTCGTTACCGTTGCGAGTTCATACAGCGGCTAGTAACGCCAAAGCCCTGAAAACTCACGGCACAAGGCCGTGAGTTTTCAGGGGCGAAGTTCTATAAATTAAAACCGCCTTTTCAGTCTATACATTGTCATAAAATAGCTTTATAGAGTACTCAGACCTTTCCGGTCTTGCACAGTTCAACGAACTCCAAAGGGTGCTGAATGATTTTCGCCGTTTCCTCGACGGAGTACCCTTGGGCGAGATATCTACGTGCGATCACCGCCATGGACTCCCCAATCTCAATGATGTGCCAGTCGGGGTCGTAAATGCGCACGACGCGCTGCTGCCATTCGTGCTTTTTCGGCGGGTGAACGTACAGGACTTCAAAGCCGCCAAGCTTTTTGAGAAAGGCGTCAAAGTCGTCCACCTCAAAGTAAAGCTCCATGTTGTTGGACTTGGAAACGACGGAATCCGCAGGTAAATCTAACAGCCACGCGAAATCCTCCTGTATGGCAAACCCACCGTCGAAGGTCACGTTTTTGCCCAGGTCAAGGACGATCTTTTGATTAAACAGCTCTCCGTAGAACCTTTTCGATACCTCAATGTCTTTTACGGCCAGCAAAGCGCATTGAAATTTCATTATTTGTATTTCCTCCAATAAGTGTTCCGCCTTCATGCAGGCAGCTGATTTTTAAATACAGATACGACAATATGCACATCGGTGTGAAGTAGGCGCACATGTCTTGTCTCCAATATCGGAGCTTTGGTCGAATCATCATAATAACGCAGGTTAGCACCGTCACCGAGGACTATGCGGCGGTTGCCGGCGGCGATTTCCACCATCGCCCCGATGCCGAAACTGTCTCCGACGACCTGCCCGGTAATGAGCGCATCATAATCCGCCGGGTCGCCGTGATAAAACGCGAACTTGTGGGGTGAAGCATTGGCGACGACCCTGCGGATCGTTTTCCCACGCACCGTTTCATTTAGCTGTCTGGCGATGGTCGTACTCTCTGGTATTTCGAGCATTATATTGCACCTCCCAGATGATGATGACGCGACAATGCCCAGCATTCATTGTCGTAGATGTTTCCATTATATAGCTTTTCAGCCATCTTCAGAGTTCCTTCACAGGTAAAGCCGCATTTTTTAAGCACGCGCTTTGAGCGGGCATTGCGCGGATAGCAGTAGGCGGATATCAAATCAAGGTCGAGTGTGTCAAAGCCGTATCGCACGATTGCCTGCACCGCTTCTGTCATGTAACCTTGTCCCCAATATGCCTCTCCTATGGCGTAGCCCAGCATCCGTACCTGATCGTTTTCTCTCTTCGGATCGGCAATCAGGCCGGCGGAGCCAATAAGCTTTCCTTTTTCTTTCAGGACAATGCCAAAGACACCTTCCTTATCAAGGAAAATCAGCTTCATAATTTCAAGCGTTTCCTCAAGGTTTTCATGAGGCTTCCAGCCCGCATTCGGCCCGACATTCGCCGTGCGGGAATATTCAAATATATCGTCCGCGTCGTCCACTGTGACGGGACGCAGGCTTAGTCTTTCGGTTTCAAGCATTATTGTTTTCACCTCAAAAGTGGTATGCATATTTACTTGCTAAGGAAAATTTCAGCTAATGCAATAAATTCATTTCAACTCGATAACAATGCGGGATGCCCCCGTGTTCAGATATATGTATTTTCCCATTATCCATTTTGTCAAACCTTACCCACCGAGTATCTCCTTTTGCACTTTCTTCGGGAGTTTCTCAAATACTAGCTTGTAGGACATATCACACATATCCTTCAAGATTTCGTCGGGCATGGCGCCGTCGAGGTAGACCGAATTCCAGCAGCGCTTGTCGCAGTAGAAACCCGGCACCACGTCGGGATACTCCTTCCGGAACAGTTCGGCAAGCAACGGATCACATTTTAGCATGACCATGCTCCGCCCGTTGTGCGGCTTATACTTCGGTTCCGGGGTACAGGTGGCCGCGAACATCTTCCCCCGGACAAGATAGCGATCCCACTGCCATTCAATCTTGAAATCATGCTCCGCGCCCGCTTTTCCTAGCAGATACGCGTCAAGCCATTCATATTTCATCATTGATTCACCCATTAATACCACCTGCCCATATATCAGTCCATATTTTATCAACCTTGTTGCGGATTTCTCCTGTCAGCATCTGTTTTGCTCCTAAATATAATTATTAAAACTTGGATATTGCGAATACCAATCTAATCAACTAATTGAAATTATTATAACATCTCTTAAATAAATTGTTGAACAATTTCCGATACGAAAAGTCGCTTTTGGGAACCGCCCACCTTTCACTTTGAATGTGTCAAAAAAAAGCAGTAATCAGTGTATTTTATTTACAAGCTTCTCCCTGTCAACCACACGAGGCGGTTCCTCAAACCAGTTGTTGTCTATCATTATATTTGTTCCGTCTTCTGCAAAATTTCCAGCTTCAGTCATGATAAGAAGATATTTCGCCTTGAGGTCATGTCTAAAGTTCAAGGTCATAAGAAAAGCGTATTCCATTGCACCGCAGGTACTTATCATTCCAATTTGAAACATCATCAATTTATCCGAAACAGGAGGTTCAATCGAGTCTGTCACCATCCTGTCCCAAAACATGGGTACAGGGATATCTTCCTCTTTAAGATGATCGCTGAATGTGTCTATAATTTTATCTGTTAGTTTTATACCTCTATCAATATAATTTCGAACCTGCTTCGACTTGGCTACCTGCCTGAAACCGGTCATTAGGTTCTTCCCCACTGAGTTTAAGAAAACTATGTGAAAAGACGCAGCAATCTCTTGAGCGAGAGAAGGTCTTTTCTCGCCGAGGAACCCAGTTAAGAAGTTTTGTTTTTTAACAAAATCAGTTACTTTAGAGATGGTAACATTAGGATACCTTATATATAAACCCTTAGAAAGTAAAGTGTTGGTAACCTTGTCGAAATG